>DASPNR010000030.1:0-300000 GCA_035626395.1 Candidatus Limnocylindrales bacterium
AACTTCGCGACGTAGATCAGCCGGTGCTCGCGACCAGTGCGTACTCGAATCTCGCACACCCCGTCGCCAATACTCGCCATCGGTTTCCAGTCAGTCGGGTCCAACCCGAGCTCAAGACGGTACACTTCGTAACCCGCGCGACCTCGAGCTTCCGCGGGGAACTCACGGATGCACCGCCGCGTCGAGCCTAGCCATACCGCTGGCGACGAGGACGGTCTCGTGCCCGCCGCTCATGCTTTCGTTAGCGAGCATTCTGTTCGTGTGCTACGAACTTTGACATGAGTCGGAGCGACGCACTCATCACGACTTCTCCCGACCGGCTGGGTGGTACGCCGGTCTTCGCTGGAACACGCGTTCCCGTCCAAACCCTCATCGATTATCTGGAGGGTGGAGATACCCTCGAGGCCTTCCTGGATGACTTTCCTGCCGTTACCCGCGACCACGCCATCGCGATCCTGGAACTGGCGAAGTCCGCACTCCTTTCCAAGGCCGTCGCGGCCTGACGTTACGGGCAAGCCGCATGCGCGTACTGCTCGATGCATGCGTTCCGCGACGTCTCAGGGGAGCGCTGATTGGCCACGCAGTCAGTACAGCCCAAGAGCAAGGCTGGGGCGATCTCGATAACGGCGACTTGCTCGACGCGATGGCGGAGGCGTTCGACGCGCTTGTCACCGTCGACCGTGGCATACCTCACCAACAGCATCTGGCGGCACGACCATTCGGCGTAGTAGTCCTTCGCGCCAAATCGAATCGCTTCATCGATCTGCTGCCGTTGATACCAGAGGTTCTGGAAGCGCTCGCTTCCCTCAAGCCGGGCAACGTCGTGGTCGTTGGCTAACAACGCATGCAGCGGGCGGGCAAGACGCTTGGACGCGTGTTCGTGACGCCCTGCGCCGGCCGCTCATGCATTCGTTAGACGACAAGGGGGCGGAATGGACTTTCTCGGCCTATTCTCACTCGGAGCTTTCATCGGCGCGTTGGTGACCTTTGGACTTCAGTTTGTCGAGGGAAACGAAGGCTTTGCGTTGTGGCAAAAGCTCCTTGCCACCGTCATTGCATCGGTCTTCACGGGCGCCGTAGTCGCGTTCCTCGAGAGGTTTCGTGACTCTGAGGCCCTTGGAGCCTACGGCGTAGGACTCTTGGTCGCCTTTCGCGCGCCTTTATCGCGCACATCGTGTTGAGGACGACGACGCGTCATGGCTTATGTCCGTACAAGACTTGCCACGCATCGCATCGCTGAGCCGCAGCACCAATGGCTTCACCGTCAATGTTACAGATCGTGCGTGCCATGCCGTCTTTGTCGCTGGCATTGACGGAACGGGGACCGCGGCAGTACTCCGTATGAGGGAACCCCCGCGACGTCTGGGATGCCATGACGCGTCCTGCGACGCTTGCAAGCCAAGCCGCTGGCCTAACAATGCATGGAGCGGGCGGGCAACTACGTCGCAGTCACAGCCGGCGGCACTGCGCCCGTCGCTGATGCTGAGCGTTGGGCGCTTTAGATGGCAGCCATCCCCACGATAGCCGCGGATTCGAACGCATTGACATATTTCGTCGAATCGATGTGGAACGGATACGATCCGCGGTTCGATCCATCCGATACGCGAGCATCATCGCCGCGCGCTCGCATGCAACCGCATGGGGCCGTCGGGATTATCCCTCCGCCGCTGCACCCCTACCGCCCCTCCACCGCCACCCAAGCCGGCGCATGATCGCTCGGCTTCTCCAGATCCCGCACCCAATCATGCACCCCGCCGCCTTTCAGCCGCGGCGCCAGCTTCGCGCTAAGCAGCAGATGATCGATGCGCAGCCCCGCATTGCGCTGCCGGTGCTGCCGAAAGTAATCCCAGAACGTGAAGATCTTCTCCTGCGGATACAGCGTGCGGATCGAATCCGTCCACCCCTGCGACAACAGCCGTGCATAGGCGGCGCGGCTCTCCGGCTGCAGCAGCGCATCCTTCTTCCATGATCGCGGATTGTAGATGTCGAGCTCGTCGGTCGGCACCACGTTGTAGTCGCCCGCCAGCACCACGGGCTCGCCGCTCTTCCACAGCCCCGCGGCGTGCGCGATCAGCCGCTCGAACCACGCCAGCTTGTAGTCGAACTTGGGCCCCGGCTGCGGATTGCCGTTGGGCAGATAGATGCACCCCACCACGATCCCGTGCGCACTCGCTTCCAGATACCGGCTTTGCGTATCGGACTCGTCGCCGGGCAGGCCGCGCTGGCGCTCGAGCGGATCGGCGCCTCTGGCCAGGATCGCCACGCCGTTCCACGAGCGCTGTCCGTGCCAGAGCGCGCCGTAGCCGGCATCGCGGATAGCGCCGGCGGGAAAGCCTTCGTCGATGGCCTTGAGCTCCTGCAGGCAGACGATGTCGGGCTCTTCCTTCTCGAGCCACTGCAGCAGGTGACCGAGTCGGCTCTTGACGCCGTTGACGTTGAACGTGGCGATCTTCAAAAGCCTGCTCGCCATCACCTCGGCTCCCGGTCGGCCATGATCGTCGGCATCGCGGCGCCGAGCCGGCGCGCAAGGTGCCGCACGGCTGCGACGACTAGGAACGCGGCGCCAGCTTCCACAACTGGCCCTCCGGCTCGTCGGTGACTACGTACAGCAGGCCGTCGCCGCCCTGGCGCACGTCGCGGATGCGCTGGCGGCGCTCGCCGAGCAGGTACTCTTCGCCAGTGACGCGATCGTTCTGCAGCGTCAGGCGCACGAGGCGGCTGGTCTTGAGCCCGCCGATGAAGAGGCTTCCGCGCCACTGCGGGAACGCATCGCCGCTGTAGAACTCGGCTCCCGACGGCGCGATGACCGGGTCCCAGTAGTAGACGGGACGCTCGTAGCCGGGGCGGTCGGTCTCGGCGCCATCGATGGCGAAACCGACGTACTCCTCGCCGTACGCCACGAGCGGCCATCCGTAGTTCTTGCCCTTCTCGACGAGGTTGAGCTCGTCGCCGCCGCGCGTGCCGTGCTCGATCTCCCAGAGCCTTCCGCGCGAGTCGATCGCAGCCGACTGGATGTTGCGGTGCCCGAGCGACCAGATTTCCGGCAATGCTCCGGCCTGGCCGACGAACGGATTATCGGGCGGCGCCGCGCCATCGGCCGTGATGCGCAGGATCTTGCCGTAGTGACTGCCAAGCTCCTGCGCCTGCGGCCGCATCCTCTTCTCCGACCGCTCTCCCAGGGTGACGAACAGCGTTCCGTCGGCCGCGAAGACGAGTCTGGACCCGAAATGCAGATTGTTGCTGTACGAGGGACGGGTGCGCAGGATGACGCGCACGTCCTCGAGCCGGCTGCGGTCCTGCGCGAGCACCGCGCGGGCGACGCTGGTGCCGTTGCCGTCCTCGCGCGGCTCCGAGTAGCTCCAGAAGATCGTGCGATCGCTGGCGAACCCGGGGCTCAGCGCGACATCGAGCAGCCCGCCCTGACCCTTGGCGACCACGGCGGGAACGCCCTGGATGGGCGCGCCGGTCTTGCCGTCGGCGGTGACGATGCGCATGCGTCCGGGCCGCTCCGTGACCAGCAGATCGCCGTCTGGCAGCGGCTCGACCGCCCACGGGTGCTCGAGCTCGCGCGACAGCACGACGACGTCGAAGGCGACGTTCAGCTTCTCCTCGCAGGCGCGCGTCTGGCCCGGGAAGGCAGGTTTCTGCTCCGGCGCGTTGGCCCAGCTCGTGTCCGCCGGCTTGCATCCGCGCGCCGGAGCATTGTCGGCGGCCGAGCCGCGCACGAAGTAACTGCCAATGGCCAGCGCAGCGGCCGCGGCAAGCAGCACGAGCGTGCGCGAGTAGGTGCTCGACATCCTGGGAACCTCCGGCGACGTGTGCCCAGCCTACACGACCGGCCACGGCGTGCGACCAAGCGCATAGGCTGCGCCACGACCGGCCGCAAGGTTGCAACCTGACGCGGCCGGTCCGAAGGCGGGTGATGGATGTAGGTCGATGGCGCGTCGGCTCCGACGTGCACGCGAGCGCTTGGTGCTACGCCGCCGCGCTCTGCTCCTTCGCGCGCAGCCGCACCGGCACGCCGTTGAGAATGGACTGCCCGACGATCGACTCGACCGGGGCGTCATCGGTCCAGTCGTTCGCCGAAACGCCCGGATGCGAGCCCGCAACGCGCTGCCACGGCGCCGCCGCCGCGTGGCCCCAGCCGTGCGGCAGGCTGACGACGCCCGGGCGCATCTCGTCCGTGAGCTGCACGCGCAGCTCGCCGCTGTAGACGCGGCTTTCGAGGATCGCGACGTCACCGTCGCCGACGCCGGCGCGCACGGCGTCGTCGGGATGCACGTACAGCACGCAGCGATCCTTGCCCGACACCAGTTCGGGAACGTTGTGCATCCAGGAGTTGTTGGTGCGCAGCTCGCGCCGGCCCACCAGCAGCAGCTCATCGGCCGCCGGCGGTGTGGCCACGTCCGCAGCCAGCTCGTCGATGCCGTCGAGGAACGGCTTCTCGGCAAGATGCACGCGGTCGTCGCGGTGGTACATCCGGTGCTGCACGCCCGGCTTCAGAGGGCCGAGATCGATTCCGTGCTCGGCGGCCGCGAGCTTTTTCAAATTGAGGCCCGTGCTCCAGGGCAGGAACTTGTCGCCCCATGGGCCCAGACGCAGCAGCAACGCGGCGGTGGAGGTCGGCGTCCACTTCCACCCGAAGTTGCGTCCGATGCGATAGGCGCGATCCAGCGCCGGCATTCCGAAGGGGCCGCCGCCCATGCGTAGCGCCAGCTCGTGCAGGATCTCCCAGTCGTGCGGCGCATCGTCCTTGCGCTCGACCACCGGCGGCGACCAGCGCACGACGTTGCGGATCGCGACTGCCGGAACGACGAGGTCGATGTGGTCGTCGCTGAGGCATCCGGCCGGCGGCAGGATAACGTCGGCGAAGCGCGTCGTCTCGTTGATGTAGATGTCGACCGAGACCATGAACTCGAGGCTTTCGATCGCCCTGGCCAGACGCCGTCCGTTGGGCACCGACAGGACCGGATTGCCGGCGTAGGTGATGAGCGCGCGAATCTGGCCCTCGCCCGGAGTCTCGATCTCGTCGGCCATGGTGGCGGCGGGCAGATCGCCGAGCGTCTCGGGCAGGCCGCGCACGCGGCTCTTCCACCGCGCGTGGCCGTCCATGCCGCCGGCGTGGGCCATCGCCGCTGCGTCGAACGCCGGCGTCGGGAACATCGAACCGCCGACGACGCCGAGGCGGCCGCTGACGATGTTGAGAAGCTCGCCGGCGTAGGTCGCCAACGTGCCGAAGCGGTTGTTGCAGACGCCGATGCGCGTGTAGCAGACGCCAGTGGGCGCGGCGGCGAATTCGCGTGCAATGCGCTCGATCACTGCGCGCTCGATGCCGCACGAGCGCGCAAGGTCGTCGAGCGACAGGCGCTCGAGCCGGCGCGCCACCTCCGGCCAGCCCGTCGCGATCTTCTCGGCGTCCGGATGCAGGCCCTTCTCGGCCACGACGACCTTGACGAGCGCGAGCAGGAACGCTGCGTCGCCGCCGGGGCGGATCGCCAGGTGCTCGTCGGCGTCGCGGGCGGTCTCGCTGCGGCGCGGGTCGACGACCACGACCTTGCCGCCGCGCGCACGGATCGCGCGAACGCGTGCCTTGACGTTGGGGCCGGCCATCGCGCTGCCCTGCGAGATGTAGGGATTGGCGCCGATGCACAGGAAGTACTGCGTCCGATCGATGTCGGGCACCGGCACCACCAGCGAGCTGCCGAAGAGGTAGTGCGAGGCGGCAAAGCGCGGGCTCGTGTCCTGCGAGCCTGCGCTGTAGGAGTTGCGCGTGCCGATGGCTTTGGTCAGGCCGTGACGCATCAGCAGCGCGCCGTGGTTGTGCGTGATCGGATTGCCGATGTAGAGCGCGATGGCGTCGGCGCCGTGCTGCTCGCGGATCGCGAGCAGTTTCTCCGTGACCAGGTCGTAGGCGGCGTTCCACGAGATCGGCTCGAAGCTGCCGTCGCTGCGGCGGCGCATCGGCGTGCGCAGGCGGTCGGGATCGTGATGGATCGAGGCCAGCGCGATGCCCTTGGGACAGACGTAGCCTTTGGAGACCGGGTCGTCGTGATCGGGCCGCACCGAGACGATGCGGTCGCCCTCAACCTCGAAGTCGAGCCCGCAGCACGCCTCGCACAGCGAGCACGAGCGGTGCACGACGCGCGTCTCCTGCGCGCGCACCGCGGTTGCGGATGAGTTGGGCAGGTTCAGATCGTCCGGATCACGTCGAAGCATCGTTTCCTCCTGAACGGGTCAGGTCTTGCCTGCGAGCAAAATTCTGCGGCGCGTCGAAATGCTCAAATGTAAGACCTGGCCCCATCCTCGTGACGTCGTGGTGCGCTGTGGCAGTCGGCGCCACGGGCCGGCAGCAGCTCCGAGTCGTACTCGCGCATGTACGTGGCGGCGCGCTCGCCGACCGCGCGGCTGATGCCTTCGTCGATGCGGCAGATCCTGTCGCCGCGAAATCGCGTGGCGTGATTGCCTTCGATCACGAGCGGGGGAAGGCCCTCGCGCTCGAACGTGGCGCGGAACGTGATCCAGACCGCGCCGTCGCGCTCTTCTGGTCCCGCGATCACTTCCGGCAAGCGACGGTCGAAACGGCGATCGATCGTGTCGACGCTGCGGCGCAGGTTCGCGATCACTTCGTCGCGTCCCATCGACAGCACCGCAAAGGGACCGCCTCCTTTGACGTGATGCACGGCATCGTCGGTGAAGAACTCATCCAGGCCCGACCAGTCGTCGGTGGCGAAGGCCCTCTCGAATGCGATGGCGTACTGAATGAAGCGCTCCGTGTCGGTCATGGCTGCTCCTTCGCAGGCGCTGCGGCCGCTGCTGCGCGAAAACCCGCTGTCGCCGGCCGCCGGCGCTCGTTGCGGCAAGCGCCTGCCCGCCGGCCGCCGAGTCGACGAGTTCGCCGGCTCGCCGAGCATCCCTAGTAGGCGGGCAAGTGGCTACTGGCAATGTCCACTTTTCTGCGATTGGATGAGTCCAATTCATGATCCATCTCAGCGGACACGGCCCGCTTCACCGCCAGGTCTATCTGGCGCTGCGCCAGTCCATCCTGTCGGGGGAGCTGCGGCGCGGGGCGAGGCTCCCGTCGTCGCGCGCGCTGGCCGAGGAGCTGGCCGTCTCGCGAACCATCACGCAGCTCGCCTACGAGCAGCTCATCGCCGAGGGCTACCTGACCGGCCGCGTCGGCTCGGGAACCTACGTTGCCGAGGAAGTCGACCCGCAAGGCGATGCCGCGGAGGACGACGCGGGCGAGGAGGCCGGTCCGCCGCAGCTATCGCGCGCCGGCCGGCGGGTTCTGGAGCGCAGCGCCTCGCTCTACGGCGCGGCCATCGCTCTTCGCGGGCGGCAGCGCTACGACTTCCGCCCCGGCCTGCCGCCGCTCTCCGACTTTCCGCACGAACGGTGGCGGCGAATGCTCGGCCGTCAGGCCCGCCGCCTGGACGGCGCCGCCTACGAGTACCCTCCAGCCAAGGGTTTGCTCGTCCTTCGCGACGCGCTGGCCCAGTACCTTCGCCGCTCGCGGGCGCTTTCGTGCGACGCCGAGCAGATCGTCATCGTCGGAGGGTCGCAGCAGGGGCTCGACCTGGCCGCGCGCCTGCTTCTCGATCCCGACGACCGCTTCCTCATCGAGGAGCCGGGCTACGAAGGCGCGCGCAACGTCTTTTCGCTCACCGGCGCCGCCGCCGTCCCGGCAACCGTCGATGAGGAGGGGATTGCCGAGCCGCCCGACGATGCCGGCATACGGCTCGCGTACGTGACGCCGTCGCACCAGTATCCCACCGGCGCGATCCTGTCGCTGCCGCGCCGACTGGCCCTGCTGTCGTGGGCCGACCGCAGCGGCGCCTACATCCTCGAGGACGATTACGACGGCGAGTTCCGCTACACCGGCCGGCCGCTGGCGCCGCTCAAGGCGCTCGATCGAAGCGGCCGCGTGATCTACCTCGGCACCTTCTCCAAGGTCATGTTTCCCGCGCTGCGCCTGGGCTACCTGGTGCTGCCGCGCTCGCTCGTGCGCGTCTTCGCGCGCGCCAAGCCCCTGGCCGACGGCGGAACCTCGCCGCTGCTGCAGGCGACGATGGCCGACTTCGTCTCCAGCGGCAGCTTCGAGCTGTACGTGCGGCGCCTGCGCTCGCGCATGCGCGAGCGGCGCCAGGCGCTGCTCGACGCGATCGATGGCGCGCTCGGATCGCAAGTGGCCGTGGCCGGCGCCGATGCGGGCCTTCACGTGCTGCTGCGGTGGAAGAACCGGTCGCCGCAAGACATCGACGCCATCGTCGCGGCCGCTGCCGAACGCGGCGTCGGCGTCTATTCGGCATCGCCGTACTACGTGCGAGCGCCGGAAGTCGGGGAGATGGTGGTCGGTTACGCGGCGATGACGCCTGCCGCCATCAGGAGCGGCGTTCGCCGTCTGGCCGAGGCAGCGGGAGCGGCTCACTAGAAATGCAGGGCATGGCTGAGGCGGAAATCCACAACGTGGGGGCATACCTGTCGCTGCACTCCCCGCGCCGGTGACGTCGCGCATTTTGTGACAGCGGAATCGTTGCGGATTCGGCCAAGGTTGCGCCTTCCATTCGTGGCATGCGACGTGCTTAACAATTGCCATGACCCAAAGTTGTCTTTCGTCCCCTCGGGCCATTGCCGCGCTGGCTGCGGCCTTGGCGATCATTGGAGCTTTTGCCGCGGCGTCGCCGGCGCACGCCCGCTGCGGCGACGTGACCGGCGATGACCAGGTCACCACTTCCGATGCGCTGGCGGTACTGAAGGAATCCGTCGGCCAGAATCCCGACCTTACCTGCCAGGACGATCTGGTCGTGGACAACGACGTTGGCTTCGCCAACCAGCTCGAATGCTTCGGCCATGACTTCGTCGCCAAGATGCGCTGGTCCGAGCATCCGGACCTGGTCTGGAAGGCCGAGACCGAATACTACCTGCCGCTCGAGCCCGAGTACTTCGAGGTCGACGACCTCTTCATCGGGGGCGAGATCGAGGTGCGCCTGGATGATTGCGGCACCGTCGAGTTCGATCTCGACGACTGGGAAATCGTCTATCCAATGCCCGCCGTCGGCGCCGCGTTCTTCTATCTCGACTACGAGTACGACACCGACACGCTCTTCCTGTTCCTGCACCTCGCTCCGCTCGACGTCGAAGACGGTCTGTCGGGCGGCGGCTCGGCCGGGCAGCGGCCGACGCCATCGCGGGTGATGCTCGGGTCGCGGCCTGCGCCGAAGGGCATCAGCCGGGCGCCTTTGAAGTAGGACCAGGGGAGGCTCGGGCCGCCGTTCCGCCCTCGGCGTGCGGCGGCCGGAGCCGCGATGCCCCGAAAAAGAACGGCCGTCACGCTCTCGCGACGGCCGCTCTGCTTTGCGCCGTTCGGCCTCTGCTCAAGGGCGCTCGACGCCCGGCGCCTTGCGTGGCTGCCCCGGTATGGGATTGCGCCCGGGCTCGGTGACTCCGTCGGACGCATCGTCGTCACCCGGCGTCTTGCTGAAATCCGTCTCGTTGCCCATGCCCTCGGGCGTCCCGCGCGGTGTGGGCACGGCTCCCGGCGGTGTGTTCTCGGGCATTGCCTGTGGCGGCAGCGGGTCGTTGAGCTCTTTGGCGGACTTCTTGTCGATGTCGCTATCGTCGACCAGATCGGGCTGCGCCGATGCAGTCCCGGTCCATCCCAACAGCGCCACCGTGGCGGCGGTCAACACGAGGCTTCGGATGCGCATGGATCACCTCACGCGTGAGTCTCCTGTTACCGACGATGCGATGCGCGTCTTGATTCGACCGTCAGCAGCGACGGCGCGCGTGAGGAAGCTCAGCGCAGCAGCACTTCGATGGTGGTGCCGCCGCCGCTGCGAGCGAGCGCAACTGCGCGGCCGCCGTGCAGCTCGGCGATCTGGCGCACCAGCGACAGGCCCAGGCCTACGCCGCCGCCTTCGCCTTCGTGCGTTCCGGCGCGCCGATAAAACGGCTCGAAGATGCGCTCGCGCTCCGCTTCGGGAATGCCGGGGCCACGGTCACTGACCGAAAGGACGGCTCCGCCGCCGTCGGCGCGAGCTACGCGCGCCTGGACCGGCGAGCCCGCGCCATAGCGCCGCGCGTTCTCCAGCAGATTGCGCACCAGACGTCGCAGCAGGCGCACATCGCCGTGGACGGTCACGGCGTCGCCGGCCACTTCGGCATCGACGAGGGCCGCTTCCTCGGCAACCAGCGCCAGCAGGTCGACCGGCTCTCGCGCCGCCGCCACCGCGCCAGCGTCCAGGCGGCTCGTCAGCAGGATCTCGCCGACCAGATCGTCGAGCTCGCGGATGTCGCGGTCGATGCGATCACGCACGTCCTGGCGCGTGTCGGCCGGAAGCAGCGCCAACGCCATTCGCATGCGCGCAAGCGGCGAGCGCAGCTCGTGCGATGCGCTGGCGAGCGCTTCCTTGAGCGAGCGGACCAGACGCTCGATGCGCTCGGCCGCGGCATTGAAGCTGTGCGCGAGGGCGGCGACCTCGTCGCGGCCTTCGACCGTCACGCGTGCGGACAGGTCGCCGCCGCCTAGCGCAGTGACGCTGGCATTGAGGCGTTCGAGCCGCCGCGTCAGGCGCCGGACCACCGGATAGGCGGCAACGGCGATGGCGGCGGCAAGGCCGGCCAGCATGGCCAGCGCGCCGAGCGGGCGCGGGCCGCGATGATGATGGTGCCGCGCCAGGATCCAGCGTCCATCGCTCATCGCCAGCGCCGCCACCAGGCCGTGATCGGCGTGGAAGAGCCGGCACTTGCTCGCGCCCGTCCGTCCTTCCATGCGCAGCAGCGACGCTTTTTGTGGCGGCGGAGGAGGAAGGGCCGGGCCGACGTTGGCGATCAGCTCGCTGTCGGCGCTGCGCATGGTGAGAAAGGCGGGGAACTTCTCGGCCAGGCGCACCAGCGCGGCGTGCTGCTCGATCTGCGGCGCCGAGGCTGGCGGCAGCGTCTTCTCCACCAGCCAGGCGACCCCATCGAGCATCTGCATCGCTTCGAAGTCGCGCGGCACCAGCGCCCATACCAGCGCCGACCCCAGCGCGAAGAGTGCCACCGCGCCCACGAATGCCAGATAGATCTGAAGGTAGAGGCGTTTCACCGGCGGCTTCTCGTCTCCGCTCCTGCCAATGCAGGCGCGGGCCGCCGCCAGAACGGGTGCGAGATCGTCATTCCGCCTCGTCCTGCAGCCGCGCGAACACGTAGCCGCTTCCGCGGATGGTGAGGATGCGGCGCGGGCGCGCCGGATCGTCCTCGATGGCGCTGCGGATGCGCGAGACGTGGACGTCGATGCTGCGGTCGAACGTTTCGTGCGAGTCGCCGCGCACGCGGTTCATCAGCATGTCGCGCGTCATGACGCGTCCGGCGTTCTCGGCCAGCGCGCAGAGCAGATCGAACTGGTACGCGGTCATCGGCCGCTCCTGCCCGTCGACGCGGGCCAGGCGTGCATTGCGGTCGATCTCGAGGCGGCCAAAGCGCAGCACGGGCTCGCCTGGCGCCGTCGATGAGCCGGCGCGCCGCAGGATCGCACGCAGGCGCGCCAGCAGCTCGCGCGGATGGAACGGCTTGGGCAGGTAGTCGTCGGCCCCCAGCTCCAGGCCCACGATGCGGTCCATCTCGTCGCCGCGCGCGGTCAGCATCAGGATGGGAATCGTCGAGCGCCCGCGGACGGTGCGGCAGATGGCGAAGCCATCGCGGTCCGGCAGCATCACGTCGAGGATCAAGGCGTCGAAGCCTCCACGCTCCAGCGTCGCAAGGCCGGTGCCGGCGTCATGGCAGGCCGTGACGTTCATTCCGCTCGCGCCCAGGTATTCCGCGACCATCGCCGCCAGCCCGCGATCATCCTCGATCATCAGGATGCGCTCGCTCATCGGCCCAGCCTCTATCACGCCTCGTGCGCGGACACGCGCGGAAGGGCGGAGCGATGCGAATCGGCAAGCTACCGTCGCTCATGCACTCCGCCACCACGCCTGGCCGGACCGCGCGCAAGGGTCAGCCGCAAGGCGCCGGCCGGTGAAGCGAGCCCAGGCGTACTTCCCGTACGCCCGAGCGAGCGCCCCGGCCGGCAACGCGGCGGATGGACCGTTTCGCGCGGTCTGCCTCAGTGATGGTGGTCGTGGCGCAGGCGCTCGAGCTGCGCGACCAGCTCCACCCGCTGATCCGGCGTCAGGATGTCGGCAGTATCGGCGATGGCATCGGCGATGGTCTGCGTGAGCTCCTCCGCCAGCGCCAGCTCCTGCTGGCGCAGCTTCTCGATCGCGTCGCGATCCACCGTCGGCTGCGACAGCAATGCGGCCAGCTCGTCGCGGTGCGCGCGGTGCTGGTCGCGCAGCGGCTCGAGCTCATCGATCGCTTCGGCAACGACGCTCTGGACCCGCTCTTCCTGCTCGTCGGTCGCATCGAGACGGTGCATGGCGAAGGAGACGAACGTGCCGATACGCTCGCGCGCCTTTTCGCCGTGGCAGCCGGGGCCGCGCGAGAATGCATGCAGTGCTGCGTCGGCCACCGGCATCGTCGATCCGGCGAGGAAGCCGACGGCGCCCGCCGCCAGGCCGCCGAGCAGCAGCCCGCCCAGGATCCGGCGGCCGCGGCGCGGAGAACGCTCCTTTTCAGGGTACGGGTGGTTCGGTTCGGTGTGGCCCAGATCTTCCATGTCTCGACTCCTCGTCGTCGACCCTGCGGTCGTTGCTGCGGCCGCGGACTGCGACCGTCGCGGAGGAATCTAGGGGCGGGAAGTTTCGGGAAGTTGTCGCGAAGGTAAAGTTTCGTGAACGCTCCGGCCGCGCCGAGCTTTCGCGCCTCGCTCAGCAGCCCGTGATCGCCTCGTAGAGCGCGGCGTGCGCGCAACCGTCGGCCGCAGACGACGATGTCGTCTGCGGCCGACGCTGCGGTTCGGTCAGGAGGAATGGTTACGGCTGCGGCGGAGCATCGGGCTCGCCGGGCGCGCGTTTGCGTCCCGGAGGTCCGCCTTGCGGGCCTGCGTTGCCTGGCTGCGGTCCGCGCGGCGCGTTCTCCCGGCGCATCTCCTTGGAGCGATCCGGAAGCGGCTCGGACGACGGCCGGCGCTCTTCCTTGCCCGGCTGCACGCGCACCGGCTCGGCGCCCCCGCCGCGATCGGGCCTGCCGCCGCTGCCCCCGGGGCCCACTGCGGGCCCGCGCTCTTCGCGCATTTCACGACCCGGCGACGGGCCGCCGCGCGGCGCCTGCTCGCGAACGGCCGGTCCACGATCGGGCGGAGCCGACGTCGGCTGACTGCCAGGTGCGCGGCTTCGATCGGGACGATCCATCGTGGGGCGCTCGGTCGGCCGCGCGCCAGGACCGCGGTCGGCGTCGCGCACGGACTCGCGTCCGGGACCGCCGGGGCGCTCCGTGGCATCACTGTCACGGCCGCCGGGTCCGCTGCGCTGGTCGCGCATCGGGTCTGGCGCTCCAGTGCGGCCTCCACGTTCCTCGCGCATCGCATCGGGCGTTGCGCCGCGTTCGCGGCCGCCCTGCACCTCGCGCTCGCGGCGCTGGCGCTCGTTCGCATCGGCGGGATCGGTGCCTCGCAGGTCGCGCTGGCGCGGATCGGTTGCTCCACTCTCGCGTTCCCGTCGCTGGCGCTGCATCTCGTCCTCGGCCCCGCCGGCTTCGCCGCCGCGATCCTTGCGGCCGCCCGGCGTCAGCGCATCGTCGGCGCCCGCGGCGCCGCCGCGCTCGCGACGTTCGCGCTCGGCATCGGCGCCCGCGGCATCGCCGCGCTGCTTGCGCTCACGCTCCGCATCCGCGGCCTCGCCGCCGCGCTCGCGACGTTCGCGCTCGGCATCGGCGCCCGCGGCATCGCCGCGCTGCTTGCGCTCGCGCTCCGCATCCGCCGCCTCGCCGCCGCGCTCGCGGCGCTGGCGTTCCGTCTCGTCGGCACCGGCCGCGCCGCCGCGCTCGCGGCCCTCGCGCTCGGTTGCCGCATCGCGAGGCCCGCGACCTTCACGCTCCTTGCGCAGTCGCTGCTCGCCGACCTGCGCCTCGGTCTCGAGATCCTTGGGGTTCTCCGCCGTCAGCGGGCGCAGGCCGCGCTGCTTGCGCTCTTCGGCCGCGGTCTTGAGCTCGCCGCGCTGGCGCTTCTGCTTGAGCTGCTCGGGAGGAGGCTGCTCGTCAGGAGCTTCCGCAAGACCGAGGCGGTCGGGCGTGACGCGCTGGGCACGCTCCTTCGGCGCGCGCTCGATGCGCGGGCGGTAGATCGAAAGCTGACCGTCACCGCCGGCCGCTCCACCGCGCGTGGGCCGATCGGCTTCGGCGATCCGCACGGGCCGGATCTGCCGGCCGATGCGCCGCTCCACTTCCTGGCGGCCGAAGTCGCCGCGGAACCGCGCGTGACCGCCCTGGACTTCGTAGCGGGTGACGTCGCGGGCCTCGCGGAACAGCCGCTCGCGCCGTGAGCTGTCACGGATGACGACCTTGTTGATGTTGACCGTGGTGAAGTTGTTGTAGTCGACGAACACGAAGTGATCGTGCGAGGGCGCGCCGATCTGGAAGTTCGCGTACGCATCGAAGAAGGAGGGCCGGCTGTAGAAGCCGCCACCGAAGTCGAGCGTCAGCGAGATCTCGTGCCCGTACGTCTGCGGCGGCAGCGGTGCCCATCCGACGAAGCCGTCAGTGACTCGCCAGCTCACCCAGGCCGGTCCCCATACGTCGCCGGGCACCCATACCCAGCCCGCGTGCGGATCGTCGAACCAGCGGCCATAGTGGTAGGTCGCCCAGCCGAAGGACTCCTCGGAGGCCCAGACCCAGCCGTACTCGTCGGCCCATTCCCATCGACCGACCGTGTAGGGCTGCCAGCCGACTTCGACGCGTACCGGGTACCAGACCCAACCAAGCCGCGGGTGGTAGTACCAGCGGCCGTCCGGGGCCAGGGCGGCGTAGAAATATGTCGTATCGAACACGGCTGCGCGGACCTCGGTGGCGACGACGGCATCCGTCGCGATGCCACCGAGGGCCGCGCAGCCAAGGAACAGACTCAATGTCAGTGCATGGAAGCGCGTAGTGATGTGCATGATGAGGGACCTCCTGTCATGCATGCGAGCCTAGCCTGCATTTCGCGGGCGGTCATGATGCTTGACAGCGCTTAGGCGGCGCAGGCGGAGGCACATCGAGCGCAGCGGGCGAATAAAGGCGCGGCGCGCAGGAAAAAGCTCAGCGCGCGACCCCGGCCGCGTCGGGATCGTCTTCCACGGGCGTCATCGTAAGGACGAGCGCGGCCGCGACGATGAGCGCGAGGTCCTCGCGCATGCGCGTCTCGATCGCGAAATAGGTGCCGACCACCGTCCACAGTAGAGGGATGGCGAACAGGATTCGCGGCCACGGCGCGCGCGTCAGCAGCAGCATCCCGAGCGTGAAGATCGTCACCGGCGTCGGCGTGCCAAAGGTGGGTGTGGCCGGAAATGCGTGCCCCAGAAGTGCACTCAGCGACGGATAGGCCACCAGCGCGTAGAAGATCAGAAGGATGCCCGCCAGGTGGCGTGAGCCGTTGTTCATCCAGAAGCGGATGTCGTTGCCGAGGATGCCGAGACGCGCCACCAGGCCCGCCTGCACCACGAACAGGAACGCGAACGCGTAGCCGAGAGGAGTCATTCGCGACAGGAACGCGTAGCAATAGAGCAGGCCGGTCCACAGCCAGAACGTGGCGATCAACCCGCTGGCCAGGCGATCATGCGCGGGAAAGCGGAACATCGCCAGGCACACGGCGGCGAAGGCGCCGAGGGACAGCGCGGCTGGCGCCGGCCACAGCGCATCGTTGTAGGCCGTCAGGACGTCCAGGGCCGCGGTGTTGTCGAATGCGAACGCCAAGCGTGCAGCGCGCTCAGCGCGTCCTGGCGAAGTAGTCGGGCTCGTTGCCTGGCTTCCACTTGATGTTGCAGCCGAGGCTCGGCTTCTGCTCGGCCAGAGGCGGGCGGCCCTCGAGCGCCGCCTCGATCGCCTCGCGAAGATCGGCGCCGGTGACGGGCACGTCGTTGCTCGGACGGCTGCCGTCGAGCTGGCCGCGATAGATCAGCAGCCGGTCCTCGTCGAAGAGGAAGAAGTCGGGCGTGCACGCGGCGTGGTAGGCCTTGGCCGTCTCCTGGGTCTCGTCGAACAGGTACGGGAAGGTCCAGTGCAGATCTTCCGCCAGCCTCTTCATGTGCTCGGGACCGTCCTGAGGATGCGTGCTCAGGTCGGAGGCCGCGATGGCCACGACCGCGACGTCGTCGGCGTAGTCGAGCGCGAGACGTCCGAGCTCGCCGCGCACGTGGACGACGTAGGGGCAGTGGTTGCTGAGGAACATCACCAGCAGCAGCGGCTGCTCGTCGAAGTCGGCAAGCGAGTACTCTCTGCCCGAGACCGCATCGGGCAGACGGAAGTCCGGTGCGGGTGTCCCGAGCGGCAGCATGTCGGAGGCAGTCGCGACCATGGGGATGACCTATGCGGCCGGCTGCAGGATGCGCAGGGCCTGTTCGTGCACGGCCGGATCTCCGGCGGCGATGATCTTGCCGCCGGCCACGGCGCGTTCGCCCTTCCACGTCGTCACGACGCCGCCTGCCGCCTCGATGATGGGAATGATGGCCTGGATGTCCCACGGCTTGAGGCCGGCTTCGACGACGAGGTCGACCAGGCCGAACGCGACCATGCAGTAGGAGTAGCAGTCACCGCTGAAGCGGCTCATGCGCACGCGCGATTCCAGCTCGGCGAATGCGCTGCGAGCCGGATCGCGCGGGAACATTCCCGGATGCGTGCAGTACAAGGTCGCCTCTGCCAGCGATGCGCACGGCCGCGTGCGCAGCGTTCCTTCGCGGTCGGGCAGCTCGTAGCGCGCGCCGAGTCGGCTGCCGAGGAAGCGCTCGCGCAGGAACGGCTGGTCGACCACTCCGAGAAGCGGGCCCTCTTCGTCGGAGAGCGCGATCAGCGTGCCCCACAGCGGCACGCCGGTGATGAACGCGCGCGTTCCGTCGATGGGATCGAGGAGCCAGCGAAGGCCGCTGCTGCCGGGCGAATCGCCATGCTCCTCTCCGACGATGCCGTGGCTGGGATAGTGCTCGGTGATGAGCGCCCGCATCTGGTGCTCGGCGTCCCGGTCCGCCACGGTCACCGGATCGTAGGACGCGCCGGCGGCCGCCTTGTCGGTGACGGTCAAAGGCTGTCGAAAGTGCGGAAGGATGGCCGAGCGTGCGGCGTCGGCCAGGCGGCCGGCAAAGGCGAGAAACGTTTCGAGCTCGGCGTCCGAAATGCTGCTCACGGTCTTGCCATCGCTGAAAACCCGACAGAGGTCCAACGTCCGCAGGCACCGAGGCAGGCGCTCTCGGCCGTGGTGGCGAGGGCGTGCGCAGCGGTCCTCAACGCTTCGTCTTCTGATACGTGCCCACCAGCTCGACGCTGCCGATGACGTGCTCCCTCATCGCCTCTTCGACCTGGGCCTTGGTGGGGGCGCCGATGTCGCCGAGCGTCGTGTCGAGCGCGTACAGCTTGTGGAAGTAGCGGTGGCGGCCGATCGGCGGGCACGGGCCACCGTATCCGGTGCGCTTCCAGTCGTTGGTGCCCTGCCGCGCGCCGCGCGGCATGCCCGATCTGGATGCGCCCTCGGCCAGACTGCCTGCGGACGGCTCGATGTCGTAGGCGACCCAGTGCACCCATGTCGTCTTGGGAGCCGCCGGATCGGGCGCGTCGGGATCATCGACGATCAGCACGAGCGAACGCGTTCCCATCGGAAGCTTCGACCACTCCAGGGGCGGCGAGACATCCTCGCCTTCGCACGTGTAGCGCGAGGGGATCTCACCGCCCGCCTCGAATGCCGGCGAGCGAAGGACCATGACTCTCTCCTGCCTGGACGGCGCCGGCTCGGCTGCCTGTGCGGCGGCGTCTCCGGCGCCGCGCGCATCCACACCGGCGGCTGCCGATGTGGACTCCGCGCCGGTACAGGCCGCGGTCCAGGCTGCCAGGATCAGCGCGGCCAGCCGCAGATGCTTCAGAAGCTCCACACCAGGCCCAGCCCACGCGGTCCGCCCGCCAGACGAAGCTGCGGCTCGAGCTCGGCGGCGGGTGCGCCACCGAAGCGCTGCTTGTACTCGTCCCAATCACGAATCTGGCGAGTCGGATGCGTCCAGATGTGCAGCTCGGCCGACGCCTCGCTGACCGCGAACGACGTCCACGCCGTGGATGGCTCGTCCCATACTTCGGAGACGAGCACGGCGGCCGTGAGGTTGATGGCCAGGCTGGCCAGGTGCTGCCTCCACGAGTAGCGCATGCCGGCCTGATCGGCGGCCTCGGCCATGACCTCCTCGGCCACGGCCAGGCGCCGCGCGCAATCGTCGGCAGGGACGGCGCGGATCGGCTCGCCGCCATGACGCGCGGCCGTCGGGTCGAGCGTCAGCTCGAGAATGCCGAGGCCCGACTTGGCAACGCTGAGAAGGAGATCGGCCCGCTTGCCGTTGTCTTCTTCGAAGGCGGCTCGGCCGCTTTGTGCCACCACGCCCAGAACGAAGACCGCCATCCAGCCTTTGTACCACCAGCTGGCGTGGCGGCGGCCCTCGTCCAGACGCGTCTCGAGGAACTGGATGCGCGCTTCGGTGTCGGGATCGCAGGCGGCCATGGCGCGGCCCGCCGGGAGCACGACGCTCGAGAGCAGTAGCGCGGTCGCGAGAAGAGCGCGTAGCGCCAGGGAAGGACAGGTTCTTCTCATGATCTTCTCCTTCAGAAGGTGATTGGTCGAGCCGAAAGCGCCTGTCTCGCACGCGCGAGCGCGCCCCGAGGGCGGTCGATGACGACGGCGCTCGCCGCGGGCAGCACCTTGTCGTGAGTCGTCGACTGTCCGTATCGCAGCAACGGCTCCCATCCGGTGCCAGGCGTTGCGAAGTCGCGGGGCCGGCGCGGCCAGCTCCGCAAAGACATTACGATGTTTCCGGCCGGGCAAACATCCCCCCAACACTCACGGTAGCGGGCGCGGGCGAGGTTGAGCGGCAGCTCGGGCGGTCGCAGCAAAGGCGCTAGTGGAGCGGGTGCTCCAGCTCCGCTGCCTGATGCGTCGAGGGCGGGCGCACCGCTGTCGCCGTTCGGTTTCAGGAAGAGCTCGGCGGCCACGGCCCTTGGCCACAAACTTCCCCGAGACGTCTTGACGCGCCTCGCGGCTTTGCGTAGTAGCAGTACGTACTACGCACGGCCGGCTGTCCGGTCCCAGGAGGCCTCTTCATGTCCACGCAGGAGCGATACGCCCGTCCCACCGATGGCCCGGCATGGGACGTGGGCCAGGACTACACGACCACATTCAACTGGGAGTACGAGGACGGCCGCGCGCCGCTGCTCAAGCTCTACGAGAAGGGAAAGAAGAGACAGTGGGACGCGGCCGATCGCATCGACTGGTCGCTGAACATCGATCCCGAAAACCCTGCCGAGCTTCCCGACCAGTCCATTCCCATTTTCGACAGCGAGGCCTGGCGCGGGATGACGCCGGCCGAGAAGGGACGGGCCCGACACCATTTCCAGGCATGGCAGCTTTGCCAGTTCATGCACGGCGAGCAGGGCGCGCTCATCTGCACGGCCAAGATCGTGCAGCAGGTGCCCGACATGGATTCGAAGTTCTACGCCGCAACGCAGGTCGTCGACGAAGCGCGTCACGTCGAAGCGTACTCGCGCCTGCTGCACGAGAAGTATCACCTGCTGTATCCGATCAACCGCCACCTGCAGGCGCTGATCGGCGACGTGCTCCGGGACTCTCGCTGGGACATCACGTATCTGGGCATGCAGGTGCTGATCGAAGGCGTGGCACTCGCGGCGTTCTCGACGCTTCGCGACCACGCCAAGAACCCGCTGGTGGCCGCCGTCAATGCCTACGTGATGCAGGACGAGGCGCGCCACGTGGCCTTCGGCCGCTTCGCGCTGCGCGACTACTACCCGCATCTGACCGACAAGGAGCGCGACGAGCGCGAGGAGTTCGCGGTGGAGGCATGCTACCTGCTGCGCGATCGGTTCCTCGGCGAAGAAGTGTGGGAGACACTCGGTCTTCCGGTCAAGGAGTGCGCCGATGCCACCGAGCGCTCCGAGTGGATGCGCTTCTACCGCAGCCAGCTCTTCACGCGCATCGTGCCGACGGTCAAGGAGATCGGCCTCTGGGGTCCGCGCATCCGCAAGGCCTACGCGGACATGGGGATCATCGGCTTTGCCGACACCGATCTGGACGCGCTGGCCGAGAATGATCAGAACGTGGCCGAGCGCTTCGATGAGCGGCGTGGCATGATCGAAGGGATCGCGGCGGAGGCCAAGGCGACGGCCGCGTAGCAGGGCCGCCGCGGAACGATGGGCACGCCTCGCAGCGCGCGAGCGTGCCCGAGCCGCGGCGATTGCGCAGGCTGCCAGGGCAGGAGATCGGGGATGACGAACCGGCTGAAGATGAAGGATCTCGAGCGCGCCACCGGCGTCGGTCGCGAGGCGATCCGGTTCTACATCCGCGAGGGGCTGCTGCCCGAGCCCGAGCGCACCGGCCGCAACGTGGCCTGGTACGACGAGTCGTTCATCGAGCGCATTGCGCTCATCAAACGCCTGCAGACCGAGCGCTTCCTGCCGCTGGCGATCATCAAGGCGATCCTGCGCGGCGACGAGCCGCCGCCGCAGGAGCATGCGCAGACGCTGGCGCAGATCGAGAAAGGCCTCTCCACGCGCAGCCGGTCGCAGCAGACCCGATTGCCCGAGCGCCTGGATCGCATCAGCGCCCGCACCGGCCTGGCGATCGAGGACATTCGAGAGCTCGCCGAGATCGGCACGATCGAAGTCGTGCGCCGCGACGGCGGCGAGTGGATCGAAGGGCTGTCGATCCCCGTCGTCGAGGCATGGGGTGAGATGCGGCGCGCCGGCCTGACCGCCGAGCGCGGGTTCAGCATGGATGTCACCGGCACCTACGTGCAGATGGTGCAGTGGCTGGCGCGCGAGGAGATTCGCATGTTCACCGAGCGCGCCACCGGCAAGGTGAGCGGTGAGGAGCTGACGCGCATGGCCGAGGTCGGCATCGAGGCCGCCGGACGCATGCTCGTGGCGATGCGCGAGCGCGTCATCCGCCGATTCATCGCCGAGGGAAACGTGCCGCGCGCGGCCGAGCCTCCTGCGCCGCTTCGAGCCGAAGGCAAACGTCGCGGACGCTGAGCTACTCGCCGCGCCGGACGGCGAGGCTACTCGCGCGCGCTCACTTCTTCTTTCCCAGCGCCACGTCGTCGGCGATCTTGAGCGCCTCTTCCAGATGGTGCTCGAGCTTGGGCAGCGTCCTTCCCGCGAACGCCGCCAGCTTCGCATCGCCGCCGCCGTCCTTCTGCTGGCGGAACAGCGCCACCGCCGAGCGATGCTCCTGCACTTCCGCCTGCATGTAGGCGGCGTCGAACTCCGCGCCCGACTGTGTGCGCAGCTTCTCGACCATCTGCTTGTGCGTCTGGTTCGGCTCGTCCGGTGTGGGCAGCTGCTTCTCTCTCGCGATCGTCATCAGTTCGTGGTTGGCGGCGGTATGATCGTCGATCATCCGCTGCGCATGCTGCTTGACGGCGGCGTTGGATGCCTTCTGCAGCGCCAGCTGTCCTGCCGCGACTTCGGCCAGCCCGCTGCTGGCGGCGGTCATCACGAAGTTGGCATCACGGTCCGGTATCGAGCCGGTTGCCGTTCCTCCCGTGGCCGTGCCGGCGCCCGTTGCCGTTCCAGTGCCGGTTGGCGTTCCGCCGCCCGTCGCCGTGCCTCCGGTCGCCGTGCCTGTGCCGGTCGCAGTTCCGCTGCCGCTGCCGGTTCCCGTCCCGGCGGCTGGCCCGGCGCCTGGCGCCGTCGCCTGCGCGACCAGCACGCCCGCCTCGCTCGCGCGCTCCTGCGCGCCGCCGTCGCTCACGAGCAGCAGCATCGATCCCGCTGCCATCATCAACGTGGTCGAAAGCCAAGAGTTTCGCATCGTCTCTTTCCTCACGTCGCTGCGCCAGGGCGCGCGCAGCGTCTCCAACGAAAGCGGCCCGCCGTTTTACCGGCAGGCCGCGTACGCATCGTCCTCTGGAAAAATGCCAGTCGCTTTCCCGCGACGTCAGAGCCCGCCGTCGGTGACCTTGCGCGCGTGGTCGAGGTGCTTCTCGAGCGCGGGCAGGGTCTTGGTGGCGTAGGACTTCAGCTCGGGATGCTTGCCCGACTCGGCCTGCTGCTTGAACAGCGTGATCATCTCCTGATGATCGCGGACCTGCGCCTGCATGTAGGCCCTGTCGAACTCGGCGCCGGACTTGGCCTTGAGCTGATCCATCATCGCCTTGTGCTTCGGATCGGTGTCCTTCGGCAGCGTCTCGTTCATGTTCTTGGCGACTTCCTCCAGCTCCTTGTTGTTCTGGCTGTGGTCGTTGATCATGTGCTGCGCGAACTCTTTGACCTCTTTGTCCGACGCCTTCTCGAGCGCGATCTTGGCCGTCTCCACCTCGGCGATGCCGCCGGCCGCGGCCTTCTTGAGGAACGTCTGATCGGTCAGCACGGCATCGCCGGCCGCGCCGCCCGAGGAGTCGTTGGTGGTCGCCTGCGCGCCGCGCGCGCTGCCCGGATTGGCGCTTTCGGCGTGGGCGCCGCTGGCGGCCAGAGCAAGGACCAGGGTGGCAAGGATCGTGATCTTCATCGGTTCTACTCCTTCGGCGACGGCTGCTCGTCGCCGGCTCCTACGGCTTCAAGACGATCTTGATGCAGTCTCCTTTCTGCTTGAACATTTCGTACCCGTCCGGGGCCTCCTCCAGCCGCATGTGATGCGTGATGATGAACGACGGATCGATCTCGGCGTCCTGGATCTTCTGCAGCAGGTCGTCGGTGTAGCGCTGGACGTGGGTCTGTCCGGTCTTGATCGTCAAGCCCTTGTTCATCACGGCGCCGAACGGGATCTTGTCGAGGAAGCCGAGGTAGACTCCGGGAATGGACACGGTGCCGCCCTTGCGGCAGCACCAGATCGCCTCGCGCAGAACGTGTGGCCGGTCGGTGGCCATGTAGGCGGCCATCTTGGCCTTGTCGATGACGGCATCGATGGAGCCGGTGGCGTGGGCCTCGCATCCCACCGCATCGATGCAGCTGTCGGGGCCCCGCCCGTTGGTCAGGTCCATGAGGCAGTCGTAGACGTTGGCGTCCTTGAAATTGATGGTTTCGGCCTCGCCCTGTTCCTCCGCCATGCGCAGGCGCTCGGGAACGCAATCGATGGCGATTACGCGACCGGCGCCGAACATCCACGCACTCTGGATGGCGAACTGGCCCACGGGCCCGCAGCCCCATACGGCCACGGTGTCGCCGGACTCGATGTTGCACGCTTCGGCCGCCATGTAGCCGGTGGGGAAGACGTCCGACAGAAAGAGAACCTGATCGTCGCTGAGACTGTCGGGAATCTTCACCGGTCCCACGTCGGCGTGCGGCACGCGCAGGTACTCGGCCTGGCCGCCGGGATAGCCGCCCATCATGTGCGAGTAGCCGAACAGCCCCGCCGTGGCGTGGCCCATCGCCTCGCGCGCGTACCGGTTCTCGGCATTGGTGGTGTCACACAGCGAGTAGAGCTCCTTCTGGCAGAAGAAACACTTGCCGCACGAGATGGTGAAGGGGACCACGACACGGTCGCCCACCGACAGCCTGGTGACGGCGCTGCCGACCTCCACGACCTCGCCCATCGGCTCATGGCCGAGGATGTCACCTTCCTCCATGGTGGGAATGAGGCCGTCGTACAGATGCAGATCCGAGCCGCAGATCGCCGTCGAGGTGATCTTCACGATGGCGTCGGTGGGCTGCAGGATCTTCGGCTCGGGAACGTCGTCGATGCGGACGTCGTTCTTGCCGTACCAGCACAGTGCTTTCATGGTTGCTCCTGATCGGGCTCTCGAACGGCCGCCAGCTGCCGCGCGGCTCGATGGCGCCATTGGCATCGCGCGGAAGAGCGCGACGCCCGAGGACCGTTCGTCGCGACGAGGATGGCACCGCGCATCGCCGCCATGAAGAACGGCGTCGGGGTTTTGTTCGACAAACGGCCGTGCGTCGCTCGTCGGAGGGAATGCATCCAGCGAGCACACGCCGGATCGAGGGTCATGATGTGCAGCGGAAGCTCCGGGCAGACGAGGGATGCGGCGCGGACGCGCGTCGCCGGCGGCAAGATGGCGAGCCGTCAGTGCGGCAGCGCGACTGAGAAAGTGGCACCCGCGTCAGGATTGCGCTCGGCCCACACGCGTCCGCCGTGACGGCTGACGATTCGTTGGACGATGGCAAGGCCGATGCCGGTGCCTTCCAGGTCGGGCTGGTCGTGCAGCCTCTCGAAACGCGCGAACAGCTTTCCCGCGAACTCGGCCGGGAACCCGATGCCGTTGTCGCGGACGAGGAAGCCGTGCTCGCCGGCGGCCAGGCCTGCGACGTCGATGCGCGCCTGCTGCCTGTCGCGCGTGAATTTCCAGCAGTTCGAGACCAACTGCTCGAGCACGATGCGCAGAAGAAACGGATCGCCGTGCGCCGACAGGCCTTCCTCGATCGAGACCTCCACCTGCCGCTGCGGCTCCTGCCTGCGCTGCGCTTCCACCACCGAACGCGCCAGCGCCGTGATGTCGACGGCCTCGCTGAGCATCGTCGCACGCGTCACCCGCGCGAGCGTCAGAAGGTCGTCGCCGATCATGCCCAGGCGCACCGCCGATTCCCCGATGCGCGCGAGATAGCCGCGCCCCTGCTCGTCGAGCTTCTCGCCATACTGCTCCAGCGCCAGGTGGCTGAGCCCGTGGATGACGCGCAGAGGGACGCGCAGGTCGTGCGACACCGTCTGCGTGAAGCCTTGCAGCTCCCGGTATGCCTGCTCGAGGCTTCGGTTGGTGGTGGCCAGCTCGCGGTTGGACAGCTCGAGCTCGGCGTTGGCGCGCGCAAGATCGGCCGTGCGCTCGCGCACGCTTCGCTCCAGCGTCTCGTTCAGATCCCGCAGTGCCTCGTCGGCACGTTGCGCCTCGCCGAGCGCTTCCGCCGCCGCGCGTCGACGGAAGCCGTCGAGCGCGGCGATGTAGATCGAGGACCCCATCGTCATCAGATAGGCGAACACTCCGTTGGTCGAGACGATGCCGCCGCCATGATCCGGGAGCAGCGCCAGGTTCACGACCAGCCCCGCCGTCAGGATCATGGTGGCCGCAATCTGCGGCCAGACTCCCCACGGGATGCCTGCCGCGCAGCCGAGACCGGTGGCGACGGCGACCACCAGGTGCGGTCCGAAGTCGCCGCGCAGCGGCCCCATCACGGCCGAGGTCGAAGACAGGACCGCGATCCCCGCCAGTCCTGCAAGACGCGCGACGATCGGCCCGCGCGGCCGGCGCAGGAACGCGAACAGAGCGCCGAACGCGAGCACGCGGCACAGGTCGATGAGCGCCATTCGCATCGCATTCGGGCTCTCGCTCTGGAAATCGACGGCGACCAGAACGGCCGAGGCCACCGCCAGGAACGCCAGGCCAGCTCGTGCGCGCTCTTCGATGTCGGGCAGAAGCCGCTTCTCGAGTGTCGGGTCGGAGGTCAGCGACCGCGGCATGATGTCGCCAGCGTCGCCGTGGGCCATTGAGCGGCAGCCGCCGCTGCCGTGCATCGGGTCGTGCGCGCAATCATGATCCGACAGCGCATCTCCACGTCCTGCCCCAAGCCGCTCCACGCGCAGTAGATATTCCGCTGCAACAGGTGCGGCAATCTTTCCGGCCATGTTGCGCTGCGAACATCGGAGCGGTAACGAGGGCGGGCGTGCGCAGCGGCGGTCGGCATCGCTTGGCGGGAGCATCGGCGCGTCGAGCGGTCGTGGTCGCGGTGTCGGCCATCGTTCTGGCAGCTTGTGGAGGCGTCTCGATGGGCAAGGGTGACCGCGAAGGCATGGAGTTCCTCGATCCGCCCGAGCGCAAGCGCCTGGGGCTGCCCTTCTCGGAGGCGGTGCGTGCGGGCAATCTGCTGTTCGTTTCCGGACAGATCGGCGTACGCCCCGGCACCGCCGAGCTCGTCGAAGGCGGCATTGCCGCCGAAACCGCGCAGACGATGGAAAACATCCGTGCGACGTTGGAGCGTTACGGTTCCAGCCTGGAACGCGTGGTCAAGTGCACCATCTTCCTGGCCGACATGAAGGAATGGCGGGCGATGAACGAAGTCTACGTCCGCTACTTTCGTGAGAACCTTCCCGCCCGCAGCGCGCTCGGCAGCAGCGGGCTGGCCCTCGGCGCGCGCGTGGAGATCGAATGCATCGCCGCGCTGGAGTGACGGCCGCAGCGAAGGCGGAGCGATGCACGCCGCAGTGACGGCGCCACCCGGGTGCAGATGGAGTGACCGCCGCGCGCGGTGATGACCACCGGCGCAGGAGGAACATGGCCAAGCAGAGCACGATCGGACGCTATCTGGTCTCGCGCCTGGAGCAGGCCGGGCTCGGGCATGTCTTCGGCATTCCGGGCGACTACGTGCTCGGCTTCTACGACCTGCTGGTGGCAAGCAGGATGCAGGTCATCGGCACGTGCACGGAGGCCGGAGCGGGTTTTGCCGCCGACGGGTACGCGCGCGTCAGCGGCCTCGGCGCCGTGTGCGTGACCTACTGCGTCGGCGGCCTCAACTCCCTCAACGCCGTGGCGGGGGCCTATGCCGAGAAGTCGCCGCTGATCGTCATCAGCGGCGCTCCCGGGCTCGGCGAGCGGGCGCACTCGCCGCTGCTGCATCACAAGGTGCGGGATTTCCAGACCCAGCGGCAGATCTACGAGAAGGTGACGGTGGCGGCGTGCTCGCTCGAGGACCCGCAGTCGGCGCCGCAGCAGATCGACGATGCACTGCACGCGTGCATCCTGCAGAAGCGGCCCGTCTACCTCGAGCTGCCGCGCGACATGGTCGAGGCGCGCTGCGCCGCTCCCGGCGACTTTCGCGTGCCCTTGCCGCAGACCGATCCGGCCGTTCTCGACGAGTGCCTGGCGGAGACGGTTGCGATGCTGCGCAGCGCCACCCGCCCCATCATCCTGGCGGGCGTCGAGATCCACCGCTTCGGTCTGCAGGAGGAGCTGGTGGCGCTGGTCGAGCATACCGGATTTCCGGTGGCGGCAACGATCCTGGGCAAGTCCGTGATCTCGGAGCTGCATCCGCAGTACATCGGAGTCTACGAGGGCGCCATGGGCCGCGAGGAAGTGCGCGTGGCGGTGGAGTCGGCCGACTGCGTGCTGATCCTCGGCGCCTTCATGACCGACATCAATCTCGGCATCTACACCGCCAACCTCGACGTCAACCGCACCATCAACGTCAACTCCGAGCGCGCCTCGATCAAACGCCATCACTTCGACGAAGTGGTGCTGGCCGACTTCATCCGCGCGCTGACCACAGCCGATCTCGGACCGCGCCGCGAGCACGCGATCGTTTCGGCGGCTGAGGCCGCCGAGGCCAGGCCGTGGGTGCCGGAGCCGTCGCAGCCGATGCGCGTGCGGCGTTTCTTCGAGCGGCTCAATCACTTCCTCGAGGACTCCGACGTCGTGATCGCCGACGTCGGCGACTCTCTCTTCGGCGCGGCCGATCTGGTCATCCGCCACCGCACCGACTTCCTCAGCCCCGCGTACTACACGTCGATGGGCTTCGCGGTGCCGGCCGCCGTGGGCGTACAGACGTTCGACCGCAGCGCGCGCGCGATCGTCGTCGTCGGCGACGGCGCCTTCCAGATGACGGGGCAGGAGCTGTCGACGGCGGCGCGGCTCGGGCTCAACCCGATCGTGTTCGTGCTCAACAACAAGGGCTACACCACCGAGCGCTTCATCCGCGAAGGGCCCTACAACGACATCCACGACTGGGCTTACCACCTGGTCCCACAGCTTCTGCGGCAGGGCTGGGGAACCGAGGTGCACACCGAGGGCGAGCTGGAGACGGCGCTGCAGCAGGCCCGGGCCAACACGCAGTCGCTGTCGATCCTCAACATCCACCTCGACAAGATGGATACGTCCAAGGCGCTGGAGCGGCTGGCGCGGAGGCTGGGCGAACGGGCATGACCGTGCACGAAGCGCGCGAGCGGCAGTGGGAAAAGGCGCACGACTGGTACGAGCGGGCGTGAGCAGGGCGGGCCGATCGTGCCGGCACACGCACGGTTCCGGCCGCATCGGCATCGGCGGCGCGAGAGCGAGCGCATGCGGGGACATCGATGGCCAAAGACGTAGTGCTGATCACCGGAGGAAACGCGGGCATCGGCTTTGCCTGTGCTCGCGCGTTGGCGCGGCGCGGCTGGCACGTGCTGATGGCCAGCCGCGACCGGAGCGCTTCGGCGGCGGCTGTGGCGCGCCTGCGAGCGGAAAGCGGCGCCGAAGCCGCCTCCGAGATGGGTCTGGATCTGGCCTCGCAGGCATCGGTGCGGGCGCTGGCGGCCGAGGTCACCGGCCGCGGCCTGCCGCTGCGTGCGCTGGTGTGCAACGCCGGGCTTCAGTTCTTCGGCAGGCCGCGCTTTACCGCCGAGGGGCACGAGATGACGTTCGCCGTCAACCATCTCGGCCACTTCCTGCTGGCGAATCTCCTGCTCGATCATCTGCGCGCGCACGCGCCGTCGCGCATCGTCGTCGTGTCCTCGGGAGTGCACGATCCGAAGCGCTGGACCGGAATGCCCAAGGCCGACATTTCCGATCTCGCCACGCTGGCCGCCACCGGAGGACCCGAGGCTGGCCGGTTCCGCGGCGGCTTGGCCTACGTCAACAGCAAGCTTTGCAACCTCTGGTTCACCTACGAGCTGGTGCGACGATTGCAGATGCGCGACGGCAGCGCCGATGGCGTTCCCGCGGTCACGGTGAATGCCTTCGATCCGGGCCTGACGCCCGGCTCGAGCCTGACCCGCGACTATCCCTCAGCGGTGCAGTTCGGATGGAACCGGCTCCTGCCCGGCCTCGCGCGCGTGCTGTCGCCGGTCGTCGCAGGGATCAACACCGTCGAGCAGGCCGGAACGGCGCTGGCGCGTCTGGTGGACGACCCGCAGCTTGCGCGGCTGACCGGCAGGTACTTCCCGTCGCACACGCGGTGGAAGGAGGCACCCTCATCTCCGGCGTCCTACGATGCGGCGCGCGCACGCGAGCTGTGGGAGATGAGCGAGCGGCTGTGTGGCACGTCTGCGACGGCCTCCTCTCCATCCTGAGTGGGCTCACATGCACTGGCGGGGGGAGAATCACGCGCGTCAGGCGGCCTGGCGGATGCCACGTCGCGACCGCATCAGCGCTACGCCGGCGATTCGCTTGCGCGAACGCAGCGCTCACGTCACAGAAGCCGGCGCATGGCACGCTCGGTCAAACCGATTCCGGACGGGTTTCGAAGCATCACTCCCTATCTGGCCGTCGACGATGCCGACAGCCTGATCCAGTTCCTCAAGAAAGCCTTCGGCGCCAAGGAGGTGCAGCGTGCGACGCGGCCGGACGGGACCGTGTCGTACGCGGTCGTGCGGGTGGGCGACTCGATGGTCGAGGTCGCCGACGCGCGGCCGCCGTGGGAGCCGATGCGTGCGGCCGTGCACCTGTACGTCAGCGACACCGACCACGTCTACGACAAGGCGCTGCGTGCGGGCGCAGTTTCCTTGTCGGCGCCGTCGGACCTGTTCTACGGCGAGCGTGGTGCCACGGTGCGCGACCCTTGCGGCAACCACTGGCACATCTCCACCCGCATCGAGCTGCTCACGCCCGAGGAGCTGGAACGGCGCCAGGCCGCCTATTACCGCCAGCATGCGCACTGACATGGATCTTCCCGACGTAGCACAGGTTCTGCTGCCGGTCCTCGCCCGCGTCGAGGAACGCGACCGGCCGCTGCTGATCGCCATCGCCGAGCGCATGGCCGCCGAGCGCTACCGGCGCTGGGCGCAGGAGGCCGCCACCGGCTACGAACGCGACCGCCTGCTGGCGTGCGCCGAGCGCGAGGAAGAGATCGCGACCCGAGTCGAGTCGCTGCGACCCGACCACGAGGAAGTTCAGGAGCGCGTGCGCGTCGCCAACCCCGATCTTGCGGCCATCAACCGCGGTCTGTTCGAGGGACGCCCGCGCTCCGAGCAGCTCGCGATCCAGGCCCGCGGCGAGCGGCTTGGAGCGGCGACGTGGCGCGCGCTGGCGCAAGCGCAGGCTTCGGAGGAGGCGCGGCAGACGTTGCTCGAATGCGCGCGCCTCGAGGAAGCCAGCGCCGAAGTGCTCGAACAGCTCCTCGGCAAGCATCCTTCGTGAAGCTCTGCCGCGCGCGCCGCGCGTCGCGCCTGCGCCATGCTGCAGTGGCGGCATGCTGCCACAAGGGGGGACGAGGACGATCGTCACCGCTTCGATCGCCGCCAAGGAACCTTCATCGCCTCCTGCGACCAATCTAGACTGGCTGCGGCAGGTCTTCACGAAACTCAGCCGCGCCGCACCGCCTGCTCATGGTGACGCGCGCGTTGGTGGCTTCCGTATGGCAAGCTCCTCCCTCGGTCTCGTTCTGCGTTTCATGATGCGCTACCCGTGGCGCGTCGCGGCCGGACTAGGCATGGCCGCCGCCGGCACCGGCCTCGGCTTCGTCTTCCCGGGCGTGACGCGTTGGTTCCTGGACGACATCATCCCGAGCGGCGACGTCTCGCGGATCTTTCCCGCGGTGGGGGTGGCGCTGGGGGCGATGGCGCTTCGGCAGCTGTTCTACGCGCTGCGCACGCTGGGCAACAACGCCTTCGAGCTGCGCATGACCTACGACCTGCGCAGCTGCCTGCATGACAAGATCCAGCACCTGCCGCTGAAGTGGTTCGACAAGCAGACCACCGGCGACATCCTGATGCGCATGTCCACCGATGTTCCGGCCACGCAGCGCGTGATCATCGAGGGCATCGACCAGACGGTGCCGGCACTTCTGCAGATCGTCATCACGAGCGGCGTCATGATCTACCTGCATCCGACGCTGGCGCTGGTGACGATGATTCCGGTGCCCTTCATCGCCGCCGGCGGCTGGATCTACAGCCGCTGGGTGCAGCCGCGCGCCGACGAGGCGCGCGAGTCGGCCGGCAGCCTGAGCGCGCTGCTGCACGACAACATCGCCGGCATCCACCAGATCAAGACCTACACGCTCGAGCCCGAGAAGCAGCACGCGTTCGACAAATCGAGCATGGCCTACCGCCGCCAGCAGACACGGCTGCAGCGGGCGTGGGCGATTTACGGCCCCAGCATGGGCTTCCTCGGCGACATGGGCCTGCTGCTGCTGATCGGCTTCGGCTCCTACTGGTGCATCAGCAGGGAGATCACCGTGGGCCAGCTCGTACAGTTCCTGATGCTGCTGGCGATGCTGTACGAGCCTATCGGCCGCCTGCATACCCTCAGCACCAGCTTCCTCAACGGTCTGGTCGCGGCGCCGCGCGTCTTCGAGATCATCCACATGGAGGAGAGCGAGGACCTGCAGAGCGGCCGCCATCTGGAGCACGTCACCGGCGAGATCCGGTTCGAGAAGGTCAACTTCCGGTACGACCAGCGCCGTCCGATTTTGACCGACCTCGACATGCTCGTGAAGCCGCAGCACACGGTGGCCATCGTCGGTGCCACGGGCGCGGGCAAGAGCACGATCTTCCAGCTCCTGACGCGGTTGTACGAGCCCGACAGCGGCGAGATCTACCTCGACGGCGTGCCGACGCGCGAGTACAGCAAGGCGAGCCTGCGCGACAACATCGGATACGTCTCGCAGGACAGCTACATGTTCAACACCACCGTGCGCGAGAACCTGCTGCTCGGGAAGTTCGAAGCCACCGACGAGGAGCTGTGGGAGGCGCTGCGCATGGCGTCCGCCGCCGATTTCGTCGAGCGTCTCGAAGGCAAGCTCGATGCCGAGGTCGGTGAGCGGGGCAGCCACTTGAGCGGCGGCGAGAGGCAGCGCCTGTCGATCGCGCGCGCATTCCTCAAGAACGCGCCGATCCTGCTGCTGGACGAAGCCACCAGCGCCGTCGACGCCAAGAGCGAGAAGCTCATCCAGTCGGCGCTGAGGAAGCTGCGCCAGAACCGTACGTGCCTGATCATCGCGCACCGCCTGAGCACGATCCGCGACGCCGATCAGATCTACGTGCTGCGCCATGGGCAGGTGCTCGCGCATGGCACGCACGAGGAGCTGATCCGCAGCAACGACTATTACGCCGAGCTCGCGCGCATCAGCTTCGGGTTCTCGCACCAGGATCAGGCGGCGTAACACCCGCGGCGGCACAGTGCCGATGGCCGGGTATCAGGCGCGACAGCAGCGCATCGGCCTTCGCGGCGGCCTCGGCCGTGCTCATGACGCCCAGTATCCCTGCAGCATGCCGGCGCTGAGCATGGCGATGCCGACGATGCCGGCCAGCACCCCCGCGCCGCCCACGGTGCGGCTGAAGACCGGCTTCTGGGCGAACTCGTCGGTCACCCCGGCCAGCCAGTTGTAGGTGTCCTTGACGGCGATGCATACGGCGAAGGCCACCAGCAGGCGCGCCGCCAGCTCCTCGTTCTCGGGCGACAATGCCGAGATCGGGATCGTCAGCGACAGCGCCATCAGCATCGTTCCGAACGCCAGAGGGCCGGTGTGGGCCATGACGAGATAGCGCGGCGCGAACTCGCTCTTCTGCCGCGCGGTGGAAAATGCGAAGCCGGTGAGAAAGCCGTAGACGATGTTGATGAGCCCGCCGCCGATGAGAACCTTCTGCGCCGGATCCACGAATCAGCTCCGGCGGTTGGCGGTGGCCGACTTGACGACCTTCATGCCGATGGGCTCGTCCAGCTCCACGTCCATGCACTCTGTCAGGCGCGCCAGCATCTGGTAGTAGCCGACCGTCAGCAGCGTCTCGACCAGCTCGCGCGACGAGAACTTCGAGGAAGCGGCTTCGAACGTGGCGTCGGACGGCCGCGTATCGTCGATGCTCTCCTGCACGAACGCCAGAAAGCGGCGCTCGACGTCGCCGAATACCGCCGCGTCGAGCTCGCCGCGCTCGAGCGCATCGACCTGCTCCTGCGTGGCGCCGCAGGCAATGGCGATGGGCACGTGCTGCACCCACTCGTAGCGACCGCCGAGCGAGCGGGCGGCGAGCAGGATCGCGTACTCGCGCAGCTTCGGATCGAGCTGCTGCTCGCCCAGGATGGAGCTGCCCAGGCGCAGCAAAGGCCGAAAGCTGTTGGTCGCATGCGCCATGGTGCGAAAGATGTTGAGGTGCGCCGGCAGCGCGTCGAACGCTGCGCGCACTTCGTCGGGAGCGGTTGAGGGATCGACGTACGGAATTCGCGCCATGTCGTCAGCTACTCCTTGCCGGCCGCGCCCGCCGCGGCTCAGGCCATGAACAATCCGCCGTTGGTGTCGAGGGAGACACCGTTGATGTAGGACGCTTCGTCGGAGGCGAGGAAAGCGATCGCCGCCGCCTGCTCTTCGGGAGAGGACAGACGCTTGATCGGCATGAAGTAGGTGTATGCCTCGATGCGCTGCCTGCGCGCTTCGGCCTCCTGCGGCGAGCTGGCCGCACCGACGCCGCCGGCGCGGATCATCGGCGTGTCCACGCCTCCGGGACAGATCGCGTTGATCCGCACGCCGCGCGGCCCGTAGTCGAATGCCAGGTGCCGCGTGAGTCCGAGCAGCCCCGCCTTGCTGGAGGTGTAGGCGATGCCGCCGTTGGCGCTCTTCGATCGGCCGGCTAGCGAGGAGACGTTGACGACCGCGCCGCGTCCGCGCTCGGCCATGCCGGGCACGATGGCGCGGCAGAGGAAGAAGGGGCCGCTCAGATTGACTGCGAGCACACGGTTCCAGCGCTCGTCTCGCAGACCGGCGATGCCTTCGAGGCCGGCGGTGTCGCCCGTGCCTGCGACGTTGGCGAGGACGTCGACGGCACCAAGCGCGCGCTCCACATCCGCGACGCAGGCGTTGACGGCGGCGCTGTCGGCGACGTCGCACGACGCCGCGATCGCCCTGCCCCCGGTCTCTCCGATCGCGGCAGCCGTTGCTTCGGCACCCGCCGCGTTGCAGTCGACGCAGGCCACGGCCGCGCCTTCGGATGCCAGCCGTATGGCAGTCGCGCGCCCGATGCCGCTGCCGGCTCCGGTCACCAAGGCGACTCGCCCTTCAAACCGCATGCCGCTGATGTAGCACTTCGGCCCCAGGTCACGAAATGTCGGTCCCCGGGCAGTCGGATCATCCATGACGGTTCTCCGCCCGCCGCAGCGAGCCATGTGCCGCAGGCTGTCGCTCGTCACGCCGGTTCATTGCGAGGTGATGGGTCAGTGTAACCCCGGCTCCGCCGCGGCGTCCGATAGCAGTGCCACCGTTTGCGGCGCGCAAAAGGAGACGTCTCGTGAAGATCACCCTCATGCTCGCGGCGCTGCTCGCCCTGCCTTCGCCCGTGCCCGCTGCCGACTTCTGGGTTCCCCAGAACTTCGCAACCATCCAGGAGGCCATCGACGCCGTGCCGGAAGGCGCGCGCATCTTCGTTGCCGAGGGCCGCTACGTCGAGAACATCGACTTCGGCGGCAAGGCCGTCGAGGTTGTAGGCGCCGGTCCGGCGACGATCCTCGACGGACAGGGCTTCGGTCCGGTGGTGCGGTTCGACAGCGGCGAAGGGCCGTTCAGCGTGCTCGACTCGGTCACCGTGACGGGCGGATCGGCGGTGCAGGGCGGCGGCATTCTCATCCAGGACGCGAGCCCGCGCGTGCTGCGCAGCGTGATCGCCGGCAATCAGGCCAGCCAGCGCGGCAGCGGCGTCTTCATCGGCGGCGCTGGCGCCGAGCCCGACATCTTCAACAACCTGATCATCTTCAATACGAACACCGGAAGCGGCGATCCGCATGCCATCCAGGTCGATGCCGCCTCGCCGCGCATCGTCAACAACACCATCGTCCGCAACGACAGCAACGGCATCCTGACGGCGGGCAACGGCGCACCCGAGATCCGCAACAACATTCTGGCGCGCAACGGCACCCGCTTCGGCGAGTTTGCCGGGCGCGGGCGCGGCATCTGCGACTTCGCCGCCGGCACGGTCATTCAGTACAACCTGTTCTTCCGCAACGTCCGCTCCGCGCTGCTGACGGCGGGGCAGGACTTCCGCCGCATCCGCAATGCCGAGGCGCTGCTGCAGCGCGGGCGCCTCGCGTTCAACATCGACGCCGCGCCGCGTTTCAGCGCCGGCCGCTTGCCGCGCGTGCTCGAGGCGGCGAGCGCCGGCGACTTCGTGCCGTCACCCGAGCGCCTGAGCCGTGCCATCGGCGGCGGCGACCCCGCACCGCAGTACGACGACGCCGACGGCATGCGCAACACGATCGGTTTCACCGGTGGGCCTTACGCGCCCTCGATCCTTGCATGGTCGGCTTCCAGGCTACGCACGGCCAGCAGCAGGAACAGCACGCCGAGCACGCCGGCGATGGCGCCGCCGGTGAGCATCGCGGGGGCGAGCCCGCCAAGAAGGATCGAGAACTTGCCCATTCCGTACGGTCCGAGCGCCAGGCCCACGAACGTCAGCACCAGCAGATAGGCCGCGCCGGCGGTGCCGCGCAGCCGCGCCGGTACGAGGTCGTGCACCGTGGAGATGCCGGCGCCGATCCACATCGATGCGGTCATCGTCAGCGGCACGTTGATCGAGTACGCCAGCACCTTGCTGTCGGTGCCGATCAGCACCAGCAGCAGCGGAAACGGCAGCACCGCGCTGACCAGGCCGGTGTAGAGCCGGCCGTACCTGCTGCGCTGGTGCCACCAGTCGGCGATGGCGCCGCCCATCGTCACGCCCAGCCAGCCCGCGGCTGCGGCCGCGCCGCCGACGTACAGGCCCACTTCCGCCGTCGACACGCCATGCTTGCGAAGGAAGAAGGGCGCCACCCAGTAGCCGATGCCGTAGGTGCCGAAGGAGAGGAAGCCGAAGCCGAGGGCGATCCAGCGAAGGGTGGGCATCCCCAGCACGATGTCGGCGTCGCGCGGGTTTCGCAGCCGCAGGCTCTGCGTCCACGACAGAGCCGCGTAGACGCCGACGCCGAGCGCGGTCCACTGCGCGCCGTCGCCCGTCAGACGCACCATGCCCCATGCTGCGGCCGCGACGACCGCCGCAAGGACGAGGTTGGTGCGCACCGCCGCCGCGCCGCCGACTCCGTGCAGGTGCATCAGCGTCAGCGGCGGAATGACCGAACTCAACTCGCGGCCGAACTCGCGCCAGATCTGGCTCGCGGGCAGCGCCGGGCGCTGCGGCTCGCGCAGCGTCCGCACCAGTACCGCCAGCAGCAGCCCTGGCAGGCCGACGGCGAAGAACGCGACCTGCCATCCGCGCAGGCCGCCTGGCGGCGTGGTTCCCGCCCACGCCGCGTCCCATCGGTCGACGATCTGGCCGCCCAGCATCAGGCCGAGGCCGGCGCCGATGTAGATGCCGCTCGAGTACACCGCCATCGCCGTCGCACGCCGCGCAGGCGAGAAGTAATCGGACAGCAGCGAGTACGCCGCCGGTGACGCGCTCGCCTCGCCCACGCCGACGCCGATGCGCGCGGCGGCGATCTCGGTGAAGTTGCGCGCAAGGCCCGAGAGCGCCGTCATCGTGCTCCAGAAGGCCAGGCCGATCGCGATGAGCGTGCGGCGCGTCCACATATCGGCCAGGCGGCCGAGCGGAATGCCGAACAAGGCATAGAAGACGGCGAACGCGGTGCCGAACAGGAAGCCCATCTGCGCATCGTTGAGGCCCAGGTCGGCCTTGATGTGATCGTTGAGGATGGAGAGGATCTGGCGATCCAGGAAATTGAAGACGTACACCAGCACGAGCACGAACAGTGCATAGCCCGGGTAGGCGCCGGCGATGGCAGGGTCGGATGATCGCTTGTCCATGGTAGAAGCCGAACCCTGCATGAGAGACGCCGCTCAAGCCAGCGAGCTTGGCCGCTCCTCCGCCGGGAGCGCCTTCATCATGGAGCACTGTCCGTTGTGCGGCGGCGATCGCGCCGAAGTCCTCGTCGACGAGGAAGCGGTGTGGGCACGGTGCGGCTGCGGCATCGTCTACAAACGCAGCGGGAGCTCCCCTTCCGCCGATCGCCTCGGAGACTCCTGCCACGAGCGCTACTACGAGCGCTACCGGCGCCGCCACGCGCACCGCGTGCGCAAGGCGCGCATGCAGATCCTCGATGCGCTCGAGGTCGCGGAGCGCGGCCCGCTCCTCGATGTCGGGTGCTCGCTCGGCTACACGCTCGAGGCGGCGCACTCGCTCGGTCTGCCGGCCTGCGGCGTCGAGATCAGTGAGCATGCCATCGAGCATTGCCGCCGACTCGGCCTGGACGCGCGGCGCGGGAGCCTGGAGGCGCTGCCATTCGAGGACGGTGCGTTCGCCGTGGTCATGCTCAAGCACGTCTTCGAGCACACACCTCGACCGCGTCAGGCGCTCGCCGAGCTTCGTCGCGTGCTCTCGGCCGGCGGCACCGCCTTCTTCGCCGTCCCTCATCTCGGGTATTACAAGGCGGCGCGGCCCCGCACGTCGCGCTTCTTTCGCGGCGAGGCCGGCCGTGCGCATTTCGTCTACTATTCGCCCGAGACGCTCTCGCTCCTGCTGGAGCAGGAAGGATTTCGCGTGGAGCACGTGCACGCGCGCCTTTTCCATCGCCGCGCATCGCTGGCGCGCCGCGGCGCCGAAGCGGCGATGCTGCCTGCACGCCTGGCGGTAGAGTGGCTGCGCACCGCCGCGCGGCTGCGCAAGGAATTCTGGCTCGTGGCGTCACGCTCCAGCCAAAGTGTTCGCCAAACGCTGAGCGCAACCGGCGTAAGCGTTACACCGTCGAGTGAAAACCCCCGGCGGCGTGACGGCGTGAATGCACGAGCAGACGCGTAAAATTCTCGCGTTTGGCTCGCAGCGCCGCGTCAGAATAGGAGCGTGTCGCCGCTCGTCTTACTGACTCCACAAGCACCTTGTACGATTGATCATGTCTCAGGTGGGCGCCGAACGAATGTCGCGCGGCGCCGATTCGAGAAATGCCAGCGTACGAATGAAGAGCAAGGAGACACCTATGAAGACCAAGCAGCTTGCGATTCCGATGGCGATGGCAATCGCCATGTTTGCGACCGTGTCCGTGGCCAATGCGGACACGACCGTCACCACCAAGACCACGACCTACTCGGGCACGGTGTCCGAGATCAATCCGAGCAGCTCCACGATGATCCTGAAGTCGGAGACGTCGCCGACCCCGGTCACGTATTCGTTCACGCCGCAGACGGTGTTCGTGGATGCGGCCGGCAACACGGTGTCGGTGGACGCCATCCGCTCCAAGCCGGTCAACGTCGAGTACATTACGGAAGGCGATCGGACGGTCGTCCGCAAGGTCACCGTCATCAACAAGTAGCGGCGTCTGCTCGGCAGACGTCCCGGCCTGACGTAGCCAAGGGACCGGCACGTCGCGCGCATCGGCATCATCCGGACGCGTGCGTGCCGGTTCGGTGACTCGGGCCCAGCGAAGGAGGCAGGAAAACAACATGAAAATCGACAAGTCCTCGTGGCTTTCCCTTACCGTGGGCCTGGCGCTCACGGCCGGTGTGGCCAACGCCCAGACCATCGTCACGACGTCGCCGGGCGCGACCTACACGGGCGTGGTCTCGGAGATCAACCCGACGGCCAACACCATCATCCTGAAATCGGAGTCGGCGCCGGCGCCGGTGACGTACACGTACACGCCGCAGACCGTCTTCGTGGACGCAACCGGCAACACCGTGTCGTATGAGGCCATCCGCAACGTCCCGGTGACGGTCGAGTACGCCGAGCAGGGCGGACGCACCGTCGTCACCCGGGTCGTAGCCACTCGTCCGGCAGGCGCCGCCGTCGTCGCTCCGCCTCCGCCGCCGGGCCCCGCCGTCATCGAACGCAAGACGGTGACTCGGACCGAGGAAATCGACGACTGAACGCGCGAGCGGTCGGGGCGGAAGACGCGCCCGTCCCGGCCGCATCTCCAACCGTAGCCTGCGCGTCCTTCGGAAAGTGCGCGCGACTCGGGCAGCGGGGTAACACATGAGCATTGCATCGGACGATCCGAAGAGCGCCGGAGCGGGAAGCCAGCAGGCTCCGATACCGGACAAGCCATTCCTCACCGACATCCAGACCATCCGCGAGCGTGCCCGCCGGCACATCGAGCAGGGCGCGGTCACCGCCGCCTACAAGGCCGACCGCGAAACCGTGCTGCGCCTGCTCAACGAAGCGCTGGCGACCGAGATCGTTTGCGTGCTGCGCTACAAGCGGCACTACTTCATGGCCAGCGGCCTGAACGCCACCAGCGTCGCCGACGAGTTCCTCGAGCACGCGACGCAGGAGCAGGGCCACGCCGACCAGATCGCGCAGCGCATCGTGCAGCTGAACGGCGACCCGAATTTCAATCCCGAGGGCATCCTGACGCGCAGCCACGCCGAGTACATCGAAGGCGGCACGCTCAAGGAGATGATCACCGAGGATCTGGTTGCCGAGCGCGTCGCGATCGACAGCTACACCGAGATGATCCAGTACATCGGGCACGACGACCCGACGACGACGCGCATGCTCGAAGGAATCCTCGCCACCGAGGAGGAGCACGCCGACGACCTGCAAAGTCTGCTCGACGAGATGGGCGAGTAGTCGGACGACGAGCGCCGCGATTCGGTGGCGCCGGCTCCTGCCGCGCGCGGCCGCTACGGCTCGAACGTCGTTGCCGTCAGCTGATAGGGTATCGTCAGGTTGCCGGAGAAGCGGTCCACCAGCACGTGCCAGGTGCCGGCGGTCGGGCTGGCAACCTCGATCTCCTCGAACATACCGCCGTTGAACGATGCGAAGTCGAAGCTCGACGTGGTCGGCGCCGAGCCGAGCTTCAGGTAGATATCCAAGTCGTTCAGGCTTACTTGACGGCCGTTCAGCGTCACGCGCAGCAGCGCCGTTCCTGGCGGCACGTCGACCGTCATCGTCGCCGGCATCACCGGATCTTCGAGCAGGGCGACGAGCTCGTTGATGATCGCCTGGTGCTCGTTGAGCTGACAGCCGACGAGCGTACTGGCGTCGGTGACGCCGGCGCAGGTGCCGCCGAAACCTCCCTGCAGATCGAGCTCCGCCACGGTGGCGTCGTCGCATGCCGAAGCGATCTCGCCGGCCGCCTTGTCCTCGGCCTTGACGAGCAGCTCGAGCGCCTTGGCATCAGGGCAGCTCGGCGTCTTCTGCTGGCCCCGCTGCGCCTGGCACTTGGTCAGGACCTTGAGCGACGACTTCGTGTAAGTGGCCATGGCCGAGGCGATTCCTTCCTGGCAGGCCTGCTGCGCCTGATCGCCAATCGGGCCCGACGGCTGCGCATCCGCGTATTCGACGTCGAGCATCTCGGCGACCGCGCTCGCGCCGGCGCCGAGGATGCACGCCGCGATGTCGGCGGCGTCGGCGGCGCCGGCGCAGGCACCCTGCGCGCCTATGTGGCCGATGACGTGCTCGGGGCAGCGGGTCGCGATCCTGCCCGCGTCGATCTTGGCCTCCAGCAACGCCACCCGCTCGGTCGTTTCGGCATCGGGGCACGGGCCCGGGCGCTCGCCGGCGCCGACGCCGTCGAGGCACCTCTGCTCCAGCACCAGGCGCTGCGCGACGTAGCGGCTGTACTGCTTGGCGATTTCCTTGCGACAGGTCACCTCGCTGCGAATGAAGAATCCGAAATCGATGCTCGTCTCGGTCGTGCCCGGCGCGCCGACCTGCGAGATGCTGCCGCACGTCGTGCTCGAGAGGTCGCTGCCGCCGATGCCCTGGATGAACGCGCGGTGCACGAACACGTCGGTGTCGAACGAGACGTCGGCCGGCAGGCAGTTGGTGGAGACGCCGCCCGAGGTGACGCCGGCGACGAACTCGGTCCCGCTGAAGTCGACGAACAGCGGCCCGCCCGAGTCGCCATTGCAGGTGTTCGAGTCCACGCCGGGCGCGTCCAGCGGCGACTCGAACGCCCAGCACACGTGCGTGCTTTCGGGTACTTCTCCGCCGCAGCCCTCGATCTCGACCACGCCTTCGCGCAGCACGCCGTTGTCGGCGGAGGCCCCGCTGGTGATGCCGTAGCCCGCGACGTCGGCGCTGGTGCCGGTGCCGGGAGTGCCCACCGTGTTGATTGGTGTCGGAGAGACGCCGGTAACGGGTGTGGCCAGCGTGAGGACAGCCACGTCGCCGCCGACGGCGAACTCGTAGGTCGGATCGACGTCGATGCTGGCCACGGCAAGGATGCCGGCGTTCTGCAGGTACACCGCATGAGCGGACGCCGATGGTGTGCCGCAAGTGGCGAAGGTGCTGCCCTGGCAGACGCAGTGCGCGGCCGTCAGGAAGGTCTGGCACCCGATCAGCGTGCCGCTGCAGATCTGCGCGAAGTTGCTGCCGTTGGCGACGAGCAGCGCGCCGGTGGTGGGGCGGTCCAGGGTGCGAATGCCGTTCGTGATGCGCGGCGCCGCACGCTCCGGCGTTGCCTGCTCGGCCGCTGCCGTCGCCACTCCGACCGCGATGGCCAATGCAGATGACGCGATGGAGGCGGAGACGCGCAGCCGGAACCTCATCGTTCCGGTCTTACTCCAGCGGCGTATCGCTTTCGATACCAAGAGTTCGGACGGTGGCAGAAAGGGGGACGCTGGCGGGGTCGGGCGAGGTTCGCAGCAGCAGGTCGCCGCCGGTCATCGTCACTCCGAACCAGTAGTGCTCGTTCTTGCAGTGATGCAGGCGGTGGTTGCGCCACAGCTTCTTGAAATACTCCGATTTGGGGCGGTAGCGCGTGTGCACGAGGAAGTGGACCCACTCGTAGCGCAGCGCCATCAGCATGAAGAAGGACAGGCCGGTCAGCGCCAGGCCCACCGTCGGCAGCAGGCCGACGAAGATCAGCAGCAGCAGCGGCAGCGCGATGAAGAAGCCCTGCACGGGGATGAAGAGGATCTCCAGGTTCCAGGGATCGCGATGATGCGCGCGGTGCTTGATCGGCACGCGAAAGTCGAGCGTCCAGCGGCCGATCCGGATCGGCTCGAAGTGCAGGATGAAGACGTGAATCATCCACTCCTGCACCGGCCACAACGCGAAAATCGCGGCGACGATCGCGACGTCGCCGAGCGACCAGCCGCCGGCGGCGATGCGGGCGATGAGCGCGACCGCGTTGGCGACGAGCAGGAAGCGCGGACTGCCGTGGCGTACGAACACTCGCGCCGCCTCGGCCAGGGTGCGCGGGCTTTCGGGAGCCGACAGCGCAGGCGCATCGACGGCAAAATCGGCATCAGCGGTTACGGCTCGGCTCATCGTCGTTCCTGCGGCGGTATGTTCTGCGCAACCTGGCCCATCGGCCAACCTGTGTCACGGCGAGTCGGGCAGGGTAAGCGAGAAAAACGCCCACCCGCCACGGCTGACCGGCGTGTTCACGGCGCGGCGGTTTCGGTGGGCGTGGCCTGCGCAGCCTCCTCGGCCGCCGCAGCGGCGGCCGCGCCGCTGCGCATGGCCTCGACCGCGTCGCGCTGCGACTTGGCCTCTCCGGCGCGGCCGCTCTTTTCGAGCGCCGTGGCCAGCGCTTCGCGGTTCTCGACCACGGCTGGTGCCAGCTCCACCGATTTCATCAGGGCGCTGACCGCGCCGGCCGCGTCGCCCTGGTCCAGCCGCGTAAGCCCGATGCTGTAGTAGGCCTGCGGCGCCAGCGACGCGTCGATCTCGTAGGAGCGTGTGAACGCGGGCAGCGCCAGCTCGGGACGGCGAAGCGCGCGGTAGAGGACGCCGCGATTGTAGTAGAGGCCGGCGGCCAGACGACGCGTCTCGGGCGGCTTGTCGGCCAGCGGCTCGGCAATCTTCGCCAGCGCCGAATCGTAGGCTGCCAGCGCGCGGTCGACCAGGCCGTACTTCTGATAGACCGAGCCGAGCCGTGCATGGTTCTCGGCCTTCTCCGGCTTCTCGGCCACCGCGCGCTCGTAGGGCGCCACCTTGTCGGCCAGCATCGCGCGCGCCGAATCCAGAAGGCGCTTGCTCTTGGGGTCGCTCGGATTCATCTGCGCGGCCTGCTCCAGGCGCGCGATGCCGCGACCGAAATCCTCGGCTGCGCAGTAGGTGATGCCGAGCGCCTGCACGAACTCGTGGCGCGTGGGCGCGAGCGCCACCGCCTTCTCCAGCGCGGCGGCCGCCGCCGCATGCTCCTCACGTCCGCGCAGCGCCCAGCCAAGATAGTAGTAGGCGACGGCATTGTCGGGCTGCATCGCGATCACGCGCTCGGCCGATGCGGCGGCGTCGCGGAACGACTGGATCGTCACGTAGATCCGCATCAGCTCGGCGTGCGGCTCGGGCGAGGTCGGCGCCAGCTCGGCAGCGCGCTTGCAGCCGCCGACGGCGTCGAACCATTCGCCGCGCGAGACGTGGTCACGGCAGCGCGCGAGTTGGTGGGCCGGGTTGTTCTCGTCGAATGCCGCGCCGGCCGGCGGCGGAACGATCGCGATGCTCGTGCCGCCGACGCCGGTGTAGTGCCCGGGCGCGGCCGGCGTCGACGCCGCGGCGCCCGCCTGCTTCAGCTGCTCGGGCGAGACGCCTTCGATTCCTGCAGCAGGAACGCCCTGCAGCCCCTGCGCGGCGGCGGCTTTGTCGTCGTCTTCCGCCTTGCCGCGGCCGGTCGTGGCACAGCCGGCGATCGTCGCGGCAACGAGCAGCAGCGCCATGCCATCTCGAAGGAAGGCGAAACTCTTGACGGTGTGAGCGCGTGCGACGTGGCCAGCAGTCATGCGCCTGTCCGTTCCCCGTTTCGGCGGTCCGCTCAGCGTCGATCGGCGCAGCGCGCGGCGGCAGTGCTGATGCGGACGATACGAAGATCTCCGAAGGGAGTTCCCACTCCGCTGTTGAGCACCAGCGCCACCGCAAGGTTCCTGTCCAGGTCGGCCCAGGCGCCCGAGCCGCCAAAGCCGAAGTGTCCGATGCCGTGCCGTACCGGTACGCCGAGCGTGAAAGGACGGTGATACCCCAGGCGCCAGTGCATGGGGAAGGGCACCACCCGGTCCACCGTCGTGTTCTGCACCGTGGACGCCCTGTGCACCGTCTTTTCCGAGCAGATCCGAACGCCTTCGAGCTCGCCGCCCGATGCCAGCGCCGCATAGACGCGGGCAAGCGAGCGCGCCGTGAAGACGCCGTTGGCCGAGGGATTGGTCGCAGCCGCGAACTCGGTGGAGTTGAAGTCGAGGTCGTCGATTCCATGCGGAATCAGCGCCCGCTCGGCCTCGCGCAGATCGACCGGGATTCCGAGCATGCGCAGCCAGCGGTTGATCGCCGCCAGATAACGGCGCGCGCGCTCGGTGCCGCCGGTGCCGGAGTTCATGCCCATCGCCACCAGCGTGGCCTTGCGATGCGCGAGGGCGTCGGGAAGGCCGACGTAGCATCCGTCGAGCTGCAGCGGCGTTGCCAGCTCGTCCTCGAGCACCTGCGAGAAGCTCTTGCCGCTGACGCGCTGGATGATCTCGCCGACGAGATAGCCGTAGGTCAGGCCGTGATAGCCGTGCGCCGCGCCGGGCGGGTGGATCGGCGTTGCCGCCTCCAGCGCCCGGATCATGTAGTCCCAGTCCAGCATGCGACGGGCGTGGTCGATCATGCTGCGGATGTCGTAGAGGCCGGCCTCGTGGCACATCACCTGCCGGATGGTGATCTTTTCCTTGCCGCCGTAGGCGAACTCGGGCCAGTGCCTGGCCACCGGCTCGTCGTAGTCGACCAGGCCGCGATCGGCCAGGATGTGAAGAAGCGTCGAGGCGATGCCCTTGGTCGTCGAATAGGACACCGAGGCGGTGTCCTGCAGCCACGGCGAGCCATTGGAGTCGAGGCTTCCGCCCCAGAGGTCCACGACCTTGACGCCGCGGTGGTAGATGCACAGCGCGGCGCCGCCGGGACCGCCCGCCGGAACCATGGTCTTGAACAACCGCGCCACCGACCAGAAGTCGGGATGGATGTAGCCTTCGACCTGAGCCGTCTTCATTCCACGCTGGAAAGTAAGCACGGCGCTGGGTCCGGTCAGGCCGAATGTGGGAAAGCCCAAGCGCGACATAGGCCTTCAGAGTATCCGCGCCGTGGCGTGGTGGAAATTGTGCCTGTCTCCTTTTTTGCCTAGGGAGGGACTCGCGAAGAAGGGGACACACATGGATCTTCCCGTCAGCGTCAACACTCTCGGAGCGATCATCACGGCCTGCCTCGGGCTGCTGGGCCTGTTCTTTCCGCTGACCGCGGCGCGTCTGGTGCGCCTGGAGCCCCAGGGAGAGCAGGGGATCTCCGAGCTGCGCGCCACCTATGGCGGCATCTTCCTGTCCATCGGCCTGTTCGCCGTCATTGCGCAGGAGCGCAACATCTTTCGGGTCCTCGGCATCGGCTATCTCGGCGCGGCCGGAGCGCGCGCGTTCTCCATCTGGCACGACCGGAGCTACTCGGGTGCCAACATCGGCGCGCTGGTCTTCGAGGTGGTGGTGGGGCTGATCCTGCTGATTCCCTGGGAATCGTTTCTCGGCAACCGTCCGTAGTGGCAGCCGAGCCATCGCAGGCCGCGATGCTGGCGCTGGCCTGCCTCATCATCGCCGCCAGCAGCTTCTTGCAGGGAGCGGTCGGTTTCGGCCACGCGCTGGTGGCGGCGCCGCTGCTGACGCTAATCGAGCCGCGCCTGGTGCCAGGGCCGGTCACCGCCTCCAGCATCGTCCTGAGCGTGCTGGTGTTGTGGCGCGAGCGGCACGCGGATGTCGCCGCTGCCGGCATCGCTTGGACCCTCGCCGGGCGCGTCCCCGGCAGCGCACTGGGCGCGCTGGCCATCGCTCTCGTCCCCAACGAGCGGTTGGCGATCTTCGTGGCCGTGCTCGTCCTGGTGGCGGTGGCCATCAGTACATCCGGTCTGCATCCACGCATCTCGCGGCGCTCCCTTCTCGGGGCGGGGGTTGCCTCGGGATTCATGGGCACCGCTGCTGCCACCGGCGGTCCGCCGCTGGCGCTGCTGTATCAGCACTTTCCCGGTCCGACGCTGCGTGCGGCGCTGGCCGCGAATTTCGCGCTCGGCGGAGCCATCTCGCTGGCGGCGCTGGCGCTGGCGGGCAAGTACGCCGCCGCCGACGTTGCGCCGTCGGTGATGCTCTCGGTCGCGGCTGCGGCCGGCTTTGCCCGTTCGCGCGTCGCCGCCGACTACTTCGACGCCGGCCGCACCCGTCAGGCCGTGCTCATCGTCTCCGCCGCCTCGAGCATGGCGGTGCTGGCGCGCGAGCTGCTGCGCGCAAGCGCTCCGTGAGGGACCTCGAGCCCTGACTGCTCGACCGCGTGGCGCACGGTGAGGCGCCGGCGCGACGCCGGCGAGTTGAAGCGGCAGGCGAACCGCACGATGGATCGCGCATGAGCCCGCCGCTGTTGTATCTCGTCGACGTTTTCGCGGAGCGTCCTTACGCGGGCAACCAGCTTGCCGTGGTGCTCGGCGCCGAGGGCTGGACGACCGAGCGCATGCAGGCTTTCGCGCAGGAGACGAACTTCTCCGAGACGACGTTCGTGCCCGCGCCTCGCCTTCGCGACGGCGGCTACGACGTGCGCATCTTCACTCCGGCCGAAGAGCTGCCCTTCGCCGGGCATCCCACCATCGGCACGGCCTGGCTCCTGCGCCGGTTCGTACAGAACGGAGCCGGCGAGACGGTGACGCTGCACCTCGGCGTCGGCGACGTAGCCGTGACGTTCGATGATGCGAACGGGCTCGCCTGGCTTGCGCCGCGGCCGCCGGTGCTCGGCGATGTCCGCGATCGTGACACCATTGCCGCCACGCTCGGCATCACCTGCGGCGATCTCGACGAAGATCTGCCGTGCCAGGACGTCAGCGTCGGCATCCGCTTCGTGCTGGTTCCGGTGCGATCGCTGGACGTCCTGCGTGCGCTGCAGCCGGCGCGGCTGCCGCAGGGAAGCTCCGGCGCCGCCACCGGCGTCCTGTGCTTCGCGCGCGAGGCCTATGATCCGGGCGGCGACCTCGCCGCGCGCATGTTCTTCGAGGCGCGCGGTCTGCGCGAGGATCCGGCCACGGGGTCGGCCAACGCCTGTCTGGCCGCGTACCTTTCGGCCCACCGCGTGCTCGGGGCCGAGCAGGTGTCGGCGCGCGTGCAGCAGGGCTACGAGATCGGCCGTCCGTCGACGCTGTACCTGCGCGCGCAGTCGCCGCAGCACGTGCAGGTGGGCGGCCGGGTCGTGCTCGTCGCCCGAGGTGAGCTGGCATGAGCGGCGTGCCGCGCATGCTGATCCTGGCGGGCGTGGCGCTCGTGGTGGTCGGCCTGGCGTGGCCGCTGGTGGCCAAGCTGGGGCTCGGACGTCTGCCGGGCGACATCGTCGTCGAGCGCGAGAGCTTCCGCTTCTACTTCCCCATCACCACGATGATCGTGATCAACGTGGTGCTGTGGCTGCTGCTGCGATTCTTCGGACGATGACGCGGTGAAGGACCGCTTCGGAAGAGGCGCTCTCCTGATCGCGGCGGCGGCGCTCGCGTTCAGCCTGATGACCGTGTTCGTCAAGCTGGCCGGGCAGCGGCTGCCCAGCCAGGAGGTCGTGCTCGCGCGCGCGCTGGTCTCGCTGGTGCTGAGCTGGCTGCTCCTGCGGCGGCGCGGCCTCTCGCCGTGGGGGACGCATCGCGGTCTTCTGTTTCTGCGCGGGCTGCTCGGCGGACTCGCGCTGGCCTGCGTGTTCTACTCGGTGACGGTGCTGCCGCTGGCCGACGCCACGGTGCTGCAGTACCTGTACCCCACGTTCACCGCGCTGCTGGCGGCCCTGATTCTCGGCGAGCGCGCCGGGCGCGGCGTCCTGGTGGCCAGCATTGTCAGCCTTGCGGGCGTCGTGATGGTCTCCAAGCCGAGCGTGCTGCTGGGCACGACCGCACCTGCGCTCGATCCCGTGCATGTGGCCGTGGCCATCGCCGGCGCGGTGCTGACGGCGCTGGCGTACATCGACGTCAAGCGCCTGGCGTCGCTCGAACATCCTCTCGTCATCGTGTTCTGGTTCCCTCTCGTCACCGTTCCGCTGACGGTGCCCACCCTCATCGGGAGCTTCGTCTGGCCGCAGGGCATCGAGTGGCTGTGGCTGCTCGGCGTGGGCGTGTGCACCCAGGCCGGGCAGGTGCTGTTCACCAGCGGCCTGCTCTACGAGAGCGCCACGCGCGCGACGGCGCTGACGTACCTGCAGGTGGTCTTCGCGGCGATGTGGGGCGCCCTGTTCTTCGGTGAAGTGCCCGACGCGACGACTGCACTCGGCGCCATGCTCGTAGTCAGCGGAGCGCTTTCGCTCGCGTGGCAGGGAGGCGCCGCGCCGGCGCCGCCGCCGCCCGATGCCGAGGCACTGCCGGTGGAGGCGGAACCCGCGGCCTCCTCCAGGTGAAGCTGCCGCCGGCCGCCGAAGCGGAACGAAGCGGGGCGGAGGGCGAACCGGCGCTGCGCCTGCTCCGATCGTCACCGACATGAGGCTCGGTGCGCGACGTCTCGTGAAGAGATTTCGGGGTTCTCGTGTCTACGGCACGTAGGAGAATCCGCAATCCAGCAGTGCATCGACGGTGAATGTTCACCCCGATTGGAGGAGTCCCATGGCGTGGAGATATCTGCTGTCCGCTGTTGCCATCACTGGCCTGATGAGCGTCGCCGCGCCGGCCAACGCCGGCAACGACGATTACGACCGCTACTCGTACGACGACGATCGCTACGAAGAACGCTACGACGAGGATCGCTACGATCGCTACGACGACGACGACCGCCGCACCTACTACCGCCGCGAAGAGCGCCACTACGTGCCGCGCTATCACCATACGACCATCGTCGAGCGGCGCGTGGTGCCGTACGTGCAGAGACGCGAGGTGATCTACGACGGTCCGTGCCGCGTCGAACGCGTGTTCCTGAGCAGCGGTCGCATCGAAGAGTCGCGCCACTGCCGCGCGCCGCGCTTCGTCATCCAACCGGCACCGGTGGTCGAGTACTACTACTGACGCCGCAGCTTGCGGCAGCCAGACAAGGGGACGGTCCTTCCTGGCCGTCCCCTTGTCGTGCGCCGGCTGCGCCCGCCAGGATTCTGAGCGCCGCCATGCTCTCATTTCGAGACACCGGCGGCGCAGCGGCCGCGCGCCGGGCGCGAAGCGGAGCAGGTCGTGCCGACGGCGCGGCCCGGCCGCTCGTGCGATGGCACACGGCTGGACGCACCACGTCGAACGGAACGTAGCCCCCGCATGCATGGACGGCGCGCCGGTTTCGGCACCTTGGCCGAGTCCCGCTATCGGCCGCCGCGGCGCGGAGGCCGCTCTCGACAGCCGCCACGGTCGCCGCGAGCGGCTTTCTCCAAAAATCCACTGGCGTCAGGTCGTCACCGGCCTTAGGTTCGCGCGCCATGGAGAGTCTGCTGGCTGCTTCGTTGATCTTCGTGTTTGCCGTGCTCGCGTCCCTGCACCTTTACTGGGCGGTCGGCGGGCGCCGCGCCTTTTTCGCCGCGATTCCGGAAGTCGACGGAGCGCTGGCCTTCGTACCGTCTCGTTTCGCGACACTGACCATTGCCACCGTCCTGGCGGCCTGCGCCGCCGTCGTCGCCGCCAGCGCGGGCTTCCTGGCCGTCCCCGTTCCCGGAACGGTCGTGCGCTCTCTGGCGGCCGGGCTGTCGGTCGTGCTGGTGATGCGCGCGATCGGAGACTTCAGCCTGTTCGGCATGTTCAAGAAGGTCGACGGCACCTACTTCGCCGAGATGGACTCTCGCGTGTACTCGCCGCTGTGCCTGGTCCTTGCCGTCGGCGCCGTCGTCGCGACGCTGCCGCCGCAGGCGTAGCCCTTGCCGATGCGCGGCGCGCCGTTGGCGCCAGCGCTTCTCCTCCGCCACCAGGCTTTCGCTGCGCAGGCCTCTCGGGTAGGCCTGCCAGCATGTCCGTCACCATCTTCGGCATCGTCAATCTGACCGAGGACTCCTTCTCGGACGGGGGACGCTTCCTGCAGCCGGAGGCGGCGATCGACCATGCGCTGAGGCTGCGCGCGGACGGCGCCGACGTCATCGATCTCGGACCTGCGTCCAGCGCCCCCGAGGCGCGCGAGGTATCGGCGCAGGAAGAGATCGAACGGCTCGCGCCGGTGATGGCCGAATTGTCACGCCACGGGGTGGCCGTCAGCGTCGATTCGTGGCGCACGCAGACGCAGCGGTACGCGCTCGGCGCCGGCGCAGCCTACCTCAACGACATCCGCGGCTTCGACGATGCCGCTTTCCATTCCGAGCTGGCTGCTTCGACGGCGCGTCTGGTGGTGATGCATTCGGTCCAGCGCGGCCCGCGCGCAACTCGCGAGGTGACGGACGCGGCTGCGGTGCTGCGCGGCATCGAGGAGTTCTTCGCGGCGCGCGTGGCCGCGCTCGAGACGGCGGGCATCGACCGCGCGCGTCTCGTGCTCGATCCTGGAATGGGCCTGTTCCTGGGAGCGGATCCGGAGCCGTCGGTTCTCGTGCTGCGGCGCGTGGGCGAGCTGCGCGCGCGTCATGGCTGCGACGTCATGATCTCGGTGTCGCGCAAGTCCGTGGTCGGGCGCCTTGCCGGCGGGCGCGGCATCCACGAGCGCGCGGCGGCCTCGCTGGCGGCCGAGCTCTTCGCGGTCGAGCGGGGCGCCACCTTCATCCGCACGCACGAGCCCCGCATGCTGCGCGATGCGCTCACGGTGCTCTCGGCGCTGTCGGAGAAGGCATGACGTTGGTCGCCGGCGCAGGCGTTCCCGTGCGGCGGTGAAGCATGGACCTGGAGGCGACAGGATGGGGCGGCGGCGCACGGCTCGCTCTTTTCAGCGCAGCTCCCAGCGCACGCCGAACGTCCGTAGGGCATCGAGCATGTCCATCGCCGGCAGCGCCTTGCCGGTGGTCATGACGCCGGCATCGCGGCCGCGGCCGCGCACGAGCCACGTCGCCGTCAGCGCGGCGGTTGCACCCGAAGTCGCATAGACGTCCGCGCCGCTCATGCGGCACAGATGACTTCCGCTCGGCGACTGAGCGTGAACGAACACGATCCACGACGCATTTTCGCGCTCGCCCGGCGGCGGCGGAGCCATCCACCGGGCGATGCCCCTGGCGGCGAGCCTGCGCATGCGATCTCCCATCATTCGGCGCGCCGCCGGCTGCGCCTTGGTGGCCAGCGCCAGCCCCGCCGCCGCCGCACGCGGCAGCAGCACGTAGCAGCTGGCGGACTGGAGGCTGGCGATGTCGAGCGGCAGCATCACCGCATCGCCGCCCGGGAACGGCGCGGCCCAGAACGGATCGCGCTCGCCCGGAAACATCACGCGCCGCGCCGTCCACGACGTCGGCATCGGCGCCAGCCGTCCGTCGCGGAACGCGACGAATCGCTCGCCGATCATGCCGAGCGCCGACAGCGCCGTGCCGGTGCTCGGCCGGAAGCCATCGGTGAAGTGATAGGAGCTGACGGTCAGCAGCGGCCCGCACCGCTCGTGAAGCAGTGCCGCGCCGAGATAGCTGAACGTGTACTCGAAGGCCGCGCCAGTGATGACGGTCGCGCCCGTGCTGACGGCGCGCCGGTGCAGGCTCTCGTACACCTGCATCTGGAATGTCTGTTCGCCCGTGGTGTCGACGTAATGGACGCCCATGTCCACGGCCGCCCGCACCACCGGCATGCCGAGCATCGTGAAGGGCCCGACGGTGTTGATGACGGCGCGCATGCCGCCGAGCGCCTGCGCTACCGATGCACCGTCGCCGGCGTCGGCCACGCGCACGTCCGGACGCGAAGGCAGCGCCGCGGCCATCTCCTCGAGCGCGACGCGATTGCGTCCGCCCAGAACGTAGGGTTGCTCGAGTCGCTCGAGCGCGGAAACCACCAGACGCCCGGTGTAGCCGGTGGCGCCGAGTACGAGCAGCCGATCCATCGAGCGGCCGGATCGCTGGCGGCTAGTGAACGCCCGAGGCCGGCGCGAGCGTCGTCGGAGAAACGCCGAGACGCCGAAGCGCCGCCTCCCACATGTCCTCCGGCGGCGTGTCGAAGAGGAAATCGGCGTTGACGTCGCTGTTGATCCAGGCCGTCTCGGTCAGCTCGCGTTCGAGCTGCGAGGGGCCCCAACCCGAGTAGCCGAGCAGGAAGCGCAGGCGCCGCGGCGGCTGCGCGGCCAGCACCTTGAGCGCATCGGGCGCCGAGGACATGTACAGCCCCGGCATCACCTCCTGCGTGCCCTTGCCGCTGAGCCCTTCGACATACTCGTGCAGGATCCAGCCGGTTTCCGGCTGCACCGGCCCGCCGGACCAGGCCACGTCCTTCTTCGGCCCCTGCCACTCGACCTCGATGGCCTTGAGCAGCTCGCCGACCGGAACGCGGGTGGGCCGGTTGACGACGAGGCCGAACGAGCCTTCGTGCTGATGCTCGATCATGAGCACGACCGAGCGGTGGAAGTTGGGATCGCGAAGCTGAGGCATCGCGATCAGCAGACCAGGTGCGACCCGAAGCTCCCCTATCATGTGTTTTTTAGTACTCCCGGACATGGCTGCGGGCAAGGGGAGGAATTACCCGCGTGCGTTGGCGCCCCCGATCCGCCGGCGAGAGCCACGCACCGTAGTGCGCGCCGAGGCAGTCACGCCCGCCGGCATGGCTTCGGACGGGCCTGCGGCGTCAGTCGTCGTTGGCGCCCATGTCGGCAAGTGTCCCGCTGGTCTGCGCTCCGTTGGCGTTGTTGCCTTCCAGATGGTTGCCCCAGTAGCTGCCGCCGCCGCTGGCGTTGATGCCGAACCCCTTGTTGCGATAGATCATGTTGCCGTTGACCCGCATTGGGCTGCCGCCGGAGCTGATGATTCCCGCGATGCCGTTGTAGTCGATGCGGTTGTCTCGGATCAGCCCGCTGACCTTGATGCCGTTGCCCTTGTTGAAGACCACGACGTTGCGCTCGATGATCGTGCCGAGGTTGGCGGCACCGCAGGCGCAGTTGGTGATCCCGTCGCCACCGTTGCCTTCGATGTGGCTGTCGCGCACGACACCTTGATACAACGTTATGCCCGGCCCGCCGTTCCCCACCACGTGAACGTCCTCGATGGTAACGCTGTTGTAGTACTGCGTGTCCGTGTAGATGCCGCCCGAGGCGAAGCCGCGGATGCGGCCGTTGCGCAACGTCGAGCCACCCTGGATGGAGATGCCGTAGCCCGATCCGGAGGTGCAGATGATGCTGGTGGCGTCGTAGGGAACCTGCAGCGTGCAGGTGCCGGGACCGATGATCGCGAAGCCGTTCAGGTCCAGCGTCGCGTTCGAAAGGACGACGCCGGTCGTCCCCACCGGCACGACCAGGTTGCTCGTCAGCCGGTAGCTTCCGTCGATGAGCTGGATCGGGAAACCGTCACCGGCTTCGACCGAAGCCTGATTGACCTCGATGACGCCGTCGACGGCGGCTGCCGAAGGCGGCAGTGAAAGTGTCGCCACGGCCGCCGAGGCCGCCACGGCTGCCATTTTCGACCAGATGGATGCGCGCCGGTTCAGGCTCGTCATGACTTCCTTCTCCTCCTCGCCGGGCCGATCTCGCTCGCTTCTTCAACTGCACGCCGGACACGCCGGCAGCGCCGGCTGTCCCACCGCGATCCGCAACGCCAGCAGCGAGTCGGATGCCGTGACGTCGCCGTTGCCATTGACGTCGCACACGCAGTCGGCACAGGTCTGGGTGCCGACCGCCGCCTGCAGGATGAAAAGGGCGTCGCTGGCGGTGACGGTCAGGCTGTTGTTGGTGTCGGCACACAAGACGGTCGCAGCTTCGTTGGCCGAGATCGCGGCGACGTCGGCGGCGGCCAGGGCGGCGTGCGCGTCCGATCCGTCCACTTGTATCTGCCAGGCCTGGCCGTCGTGCTCGAGGACGTCCTCGTCGTCGAAGCCGACTCCGCCGACGGATCCACTGCCGTCGAAGGAAACGAGCACGTGGCCGTTCTCGAGCACATGCGCGGCATCCACGTCGAGCGCGTCGGGAACACCTGCCGCCGACCCGTCGAAGAGGATGGAAAAGGTGCCCGCCTGCAGCCGGACCAGATCCTCGTCGCCGACGACGAGTGCTGCGTCGAGCCTGGCGGCGATGTCGAAGGAGACGGCGATATCCCCGTCGATGATCGCCACCGCGTCGATCGCCGCGCCCTCGGGAATTCCTTCGGCCGAGCCGTCCAGAGCGATGCTGTAGCTGGCGTTCGCGAAGCGCACGACATCGCGCGGCGTGGCAGTGATGCCTCCGATCACGGTCGTGGAGTCGACGGAGAAGAGCATGTCGCCGTCGGCGGCCACCGAGTAGCCCGCTAGCGCCACCCCTTCGGGCAATGGTCCCAGACTGGCCGTGGCGGTGTTGCCGTTCAGATCATCGATGATGACGTCATGGTCGGTCGCGGTCTCCTCGCCGACCGTGACGGTGACGTCGGCGCTGAACTCGAGGGATTCCAGCGTGGCGGCGCGTGCGACGCCTGCCTGCGCCATCCAGTGAGCGGCGACGACAGCGAGCAGCAAGCGGTGACGAGGCGAACGCGAAGAGAGAGGACGGACGTCGGGTTCCCGCTCCACGTGTCCCCTTCCCAAGAGCCACCGGCGCAGTCAACGCATTCGCTCACCCTGTTGCGGCGACGATTCGAGTTTTTTCGATGCATCACGCTCCAGCCTGTCCGACCGCGTGAGTGCCGCGCGGCGGGCCTTTGCGCAACGCTCGCCCCACGGAGGAGTTGCCGATGCGGAGCTTTCCTTGGCTGCGACGCACGATACTGTCTCCCTTCGACGTCCGATGGTGGGCAAGACGGCTGTCGCCCTTGCCGCCGCCAGCCGCAAAGCGCGTGCAGCACTGCCCGCGCAGGAGAAGCAATACATGGAATACGGCGTACTCGTACCGCAAGGATGGCGTCTCGATCTCACCGGCGTGCAGGGCGACGCCGAGAAATGGCGGACGTGCGATCGAGTCATCCGCGGCCTCGACGAGGCGGGATGGCAGTCGCTGTGGGTGTTCGACCACTTCCATACGTTTCCGCGCAAGCAGGTGGAGGCGACCTTCGAAGCATGGACGATGATGGCCAACATGGCCGCGATCACGTCGCGCGCGCGCATCGGCCAGCTGGTCACGTGCAACGAGTACCGCCACCCTGCCTACCTGGCCAAGATCGCCGCCTGCGTGGACGTGATGAGCGGCGGGCGCCTGGATCTCGGCATCGGCGCCGGGTGGTTCGCCGAGGAGTTCGAGGCGTTCGGCTACGACTTTCGCACCATCGGCGCGCGCCTGAAGCGGCTCGGTGAGTCGCTCGAGATCCTGCGCCGCCTCTGGGGCCCCGAGGAGACGGTGACGTTCGAAGGCAAGCACTTCAAGCTCGTGGATGCGATCTGCCAGCCGCGTCCTCTGCAGAGCCCGCGCATCCCCATCGTCATCGGCGGGCGCGGCGAGAAGGTGCTGCTGCGTCTCGTGGCCAGGTACGCGGACGTGTGGAACTACAACGGCAGCCAGGACGAGTTCCCGCGCTACAAGAAGATCCTGCAGGAGCATTGCCTGGCGGTGGGCCGCGACTTCGATGAGATCAAGATCACGGCGATGTCGGGCGGCATCGCCTTCGACGACGACGCGGAGAAGGAACGCTTCTTCACGCGCATCCAGACCCAGGGCTTCAACCCCGACAGCCTGCTCGGCTTCGTGGCCTGCCACGGCACGCGCGAGCGCTGCGCCGAGGTACTGTCGGCGTGGAAGGGCATGGGCGTGCACGGCATCGTCTTCTTCTTCAACGACATCGCCTCCTTCGGCAGCGGCGACTCCCAGGCGGAGATCTTCCGTCGCGACATCCTTTCCCAAGTCTGACCAAAGGAAACGCCGTCGCGGGGGTTCGCACAGAGCAAAGGCATCTACGGACAGCGAGGCGATCCGGGCGGCGCGGCGGCCACGGAGAGGCACCGGCTTCACCGCCGCCGCCTCCTGTCGATCGTGCGCGGCCGCCGCGACGGGAGTAACTCGAAAAAACGCCGCCGGTGCGGCCGCTCTGGCCAGCTTGGCAGTGGTTTCAAGGTAGCCGGGTGGGTAGACTCCGCGCCGATGCGCCCGCGCGCCCTCTCTCCGTCTTCGCCGCTCCCGCCGGAGCGCACTGCCTGCGCGCCGGTGCGCGCGTAGAGCGGCCCGATGCGAATCCTGCACTGGACCGAGCTCTATCGGCCGCACATCGGAGAGGTCGAGCTTCTGACCGAGCACCTCATCGGCGCTCTGCACGCCCGCGGCCACGAGAACGTCGTCGTCACCTCGCACACGTCGGCGCCGCTTCGCGACGAGGAGCAGCGCGGGCCCGCGCGCATCCACCGCTTCCGCTTCCAGCATGCGCTGGTCGCCCACGACGGTGCCGCCGTCGACGATTTGCGGCGCCGCGTCTGCGAACTGCTCTCGGCCATCGCGCCCGACGTGGTGCACGTGCACACGCTTCGCCCGAGCCTGCTCTTCCTCGAAGCGGCCGGCAGCGGCCCCTGGTCCACGATCGTCACCGCCTACGACGCGCAAGCGGCATCGGCCGCGCTGGCTGCGCGCGCGCTGACCCGCGCCGATGCCGTCGCGGCAACCTCGCAAGGCGGCCTTGCCACGTTGCGGCGCCTGGTCCCGACGCTGCCCGACACGGCGATCACGGTTCCCATCGGTCTTCCTGCCTCGACGCGTCGCGTGGCCGCGCGCGAAGCGGGGCCGCTCATCGTCGCGGCCGGACGTCTGGCGCCCGACGAAGGCTTCGAGCTGCTCCTGCGTGCGATGCCGATCGTGCTGCGGGTCTTCCCGCAGGCGCGCCTGCAGATCGCGGGCGACGGCCGAGATCGTGCGCGTCTGACGGCGCTCATCGAGGAGCTGCGCATCGGCCAGGACGTCGAGCTTCTGGGCTGGCAGTCGCAGGCGCGCACCGAAGCCATGCTGGCGCGGGCAACCGTGGTGGTCGTGCCCGCACGCCGCGGCGACGCGCTCGGCCTGACCGCGTTGCAGGCGGCGCAGCTTGGGCGGCCGGTCGTGGCCACCGCCTGCGGCGCGCTGCCGGAGATCGTGCATGACGGGGTCACCGGAGCGATCGTACCCAAGGCGCAAAGCAATCCTCTGGCATGGGCGATCATCGAGCTGCTCGCGCATCCCGACCGCGCGCTGCGAATGGGCGCGGCGGCTGCCGAGCGCGCCGCGCGCGATCTTTCGATGCCCGCAATGGTCAACGCGTACGAGGATCTGTACGCGCACGTCTCGCGCGAGCGCCGCCGGCGCGCCAGCAACGCTCTTTCCCATCGGCCCGTGCTGGTGTGGGAAGGGCCGCTCTCGGGCTACAGCGCGCTCTCCTACAGCAACGCCGCCATCTGCAATGCGCTGTTGCAGATGCAGGCCGTCGATCTGCGCATCGTGTCGAACCAGCGGACCTGGACGGATCTGGACTCGCGTCCCGAGCTGCAGGGCCTGCGGGAGCTGGATTCGGCCGTGGCCGGCAGTCCCGTCGGCGAGGCGGCCAACCGTGCATCACTATGGGTGCGCAACCAGTTCCCGATGCGCGGCGCGGCGCCCGGACGTTTCCCCTGGGTCGTCTCGCAGACCTGGGAGTATTCGCTGATCTCGACCCCGATGGTGGAGGCGCTCAACCGCTGCCGCGAAGTCTGGACGCCCTCCGTGTTCAGTGCCGAGGCCGTGCGGCGCTCGGGCGTACGCATGCCCGTGGAGGTCGTTCCGTTCGGTGTGGATACGACGCTGTTCACGCCCGAGGGCAAGCGCTTTTCGCTGCCGCACGACGATGCTTTCCGCTTCCTGTTCGTCGGCGCATCGATCTATCGAAAGGGTCTGGACGTGCTGCTGGCAGCCTATGCCCGCGCCTTCCGCCGCAACGAGAAGGTGCTGCTCGTGGTCAAGGACGTGGGCGTCGGCTCCAACTATGAGGGGCATACCAGCGGTGACCGCGTCGAGTCGTTCGCGGCCGACGCCTCCAACCCGCGCGTGGCCTATCTGGACGGGCGACTGCCTTCGGCGTCACTGGCGTCGCTGTACCGCTCCTGCGACGTCTTCGTCAGCGCCTACCGCGGCGAAGGCTTCTGCCTGCCGGCGCTGGAGGCGATGGCCAGCGGCTTGCCGGTCGTGGTCACCAGCGGCGGTGCCACCGACGATTTCGTCGATGAGAGCGTGGGATGGCGCATCCCGTCGCGGCCGCGCTACGTGGGCCGCTCCGTCTACGGGCAGCCTACGCCCGAGGACGTCTACCTGCTCGAGCCCGACGTAACCGCGCTCGCCGAGCTCCTGCGCGAATGCTTCGACCGTCGCGATGAAGTGCGCCGGCGTGCAGATGCGGCGCTCGAGCGCGTGCGTAGCGGCTGGACGTGGACGCACACCGCGCGACGCGTGCTGGATCGCATGGAAGCGTTGATGGGTCTCGGGGCCGCCGTGCAGCGCTGACGTCGGCAGCGTGAAACGCGAGAGCACGCACCGCCGCGCAGGACCATCGTATCCCGCAGCAGCGCCGCGCTCACCAGGGCGCAGCGGTTGGGCTCATCCGGCTACGAGTATCGCTTGATCCACAGCTTCATCTCATCGGTCAGCCGCTCGTCCTCCATGTAGACGCGCGGCGCGCCGGTGGGGCCCATCGCCAGGCGGATGATGAGATGGCCGTGGCGCAGCTCGCGCGGTTCATTCGAAGGGATGCCGCGCTGGTGCAGCAGCTGGTCGTAGTAGTCGTGGACATTGGGCGCCTGGAACCAGACCTCGGCCAGACGGTCGTTGAAGAAGTGTGCCGTCAACGTGCCGGTAAAGCCGATGTCGGTGAACCCGTGGACGTCCATGAACGTGTGCTTGAAGGGCGGCCTTCCCGGGTCGGACTCCGAGGTCTGCTCATCCTTGACGGACACTTCACCCGAGCCCATCGCTGCGACGCGACGCTGGAACTCCTCGGGAGTGATGTAGCTCGGCAGATCGCCGGCGAACAGGACCGGGTCGTACGCAACCTCGGTGAAGGACACGTTGCGGTAGGTCTCGTAGAACACGACGTGAGCGCCCCCGTAGAGCGCCAGCAGGAGCACCGGCAGGCCAAGGCCCAGCGCAAGATTGGTGGATCGGGCCATAGTTGGCTCTTTGAACGATCTGCGCGTCCGGGCAAGCGAACGTCAGGCAGGATCAGGCAACCCCGTGGCTGCGCGTCCATCGCTGACCGGGTAGGGCGGCCACACGACGACATCCTGGCGGCGGCTGAAGTGGAAGACGGCATCGCCTTCGCCCGAGATTCCCTGCTCCTGCGCCATGCTGTTCTCGGCGATCTCGGCGCCGGCGTGCTGCAGCGGCCAGGGCTGATGATGGATCTCGGCTCGCAGCAGCGTCCCGCTGGCCGTTTGCGAGTAGAGGCAGTAGCGCTCGGTCAGAAAATGCTCGAGCGTCCCGGGCTCCGGCTCGAAACGCGGCGAACTCGGCCAGTAGCTGGCCTGGAAGGCGATGCGGCGCTCGACGTTGCGACGGATGCTGCGGTAGTGGACGCGCTCGCGTCGTTCCTCGACTTCCATGTCGGCGACGAAGTACGGGAGCTGGAAGAGCAGGCGAGCGGCGGCGACGGCCAGGACGTTGGTGGCATCCAGGCTGACGAACCACACGCCCGCCTTGTCGCCATGCTCGACGTAGAGGCGCACGTTGAGCTCCGGGAACGCCGAGAACCACGGCAGGTCGGGCAGGCCGCGCACCATCACGCCCTCCATGCGGAACGGCACCACGCCGACCCACGAACTGCCGTTGAATTCCTGGATGCGCAGCTGGGACGGAACCAGCGGTCGCAGGGCGGATGCGGGCACGCGCCAATGCGCGAACAGCAGATCGCGCCAGCTCTGGCGCATCACCCATGGTCCCGATGGGAGGGGCCATGGGCGGTGCTCGGTGCGTCGCAGCGCGGGGTGCATGCCCGGTCGATTGTGGCCGGAAGATGCGCGCGGAGAAATGCAGGCGGCACGAATCAGCGCCGGTAGGCTCCACCAGCCGGGTAAGACCTTTGGCAGCTAGAAGCGGCGCGCCTTGCTGCAGCCGTATCTCGTACGTTCGCGGAAGAGACGCCGGTGGCGAGACCGCGCTCTCGCCACCGGCATTCAGGATCAGCGCCCGCCGCGGACGGCGCGCACGTAGTTGTAGACGGTCTTCGACGACGAGGCGATGCCGCCGGTCGCGTAATTGACGGTCCAGGCCTGGTTCGGGCTCGAGGACGACGTCGTCGAGGTCCAGTACGGCTTGGAGTGCGTGCAGCTGCAGTTCTCGACCATGCAGCCCGGCGCGCAGTTGTCGTTGTTGAAGGCGACGCTGATCGACGGGCTGGAGGTGCTGAAGTCGACGAGCGAGGCCATCTCGCGGACGTTCGGCAGCCGCCAGTCGTTGTAGCCGGCGAAGCCCGCGCCCTGGTCCATTGCGTTCAGCGAGTTGATCTTCCCGTAGGCACCCGCCCACTGGTACGCAAAATCCTGGTAGTCGTGAATGGTGCCGTCGTCCGACAGCTTCTCCCACATCAGGTTGGTGTTGACGTCGGTGATCGTTCCGTCGCCGTTGTCGATAAAACTGAACTCGAGCCCCGCGAGGAACTGGCCGTCCTGCCCCGAACCGTTGCACGCGATCGTGTTGATCGGATTCACGTTGTCGAGCGGGTCATAGCACGTGAACTGCCCGGTCTTCAGGATCGAGCCCTCGATGCAGATGAACTCGCCGCACGAGCACATCAGGTCGACATTGCCGCCGACCGAGCCTCGCAGCACTGCCAGTGCGTCCTGCGCCGTTACCGTCCCCGAATCGTTCACGTCGCCGCACGGCTGAAGCGGCTCGCACATCGGCTCTTCGCCGGCCATGGCGCTCGATGCCAGAGCGGCGACGAGCAGCCATGCCCCCAACACTGTCCTTGTCTTCATCGTCTTATCCCCTTGTCTGCGTATTCGTCGCGCGTGGACCCAGGGGAGCAAACCTCGCCCGTTATCCCTTCCGCCGCACGACGCGTCGCGAAGCTACCACGCTGGTCCGAGATTGGGCGAGCGGAAAGGCGTCAAAAACCTTGGCGCGTGAGCTCGTTCACGCGTGCGAACGCCGGCTCGTGGAGTTGCGCTCCGTTCAAGCGAGAACTTTCCATGGCCAAAGGAATGACGTGTCGAGCTCTCATCCAATCGTCGTGGAATCGAGCCTGGCCGGCGCTGTCATCTGCCGCGTGCCAGCGCCAACACCAGCCTCTCCGCCGCCGCCTCTCCGCTGCGCACGCAATCGGGGATGCCGACGCCGTGGAGCGCGGCGCCGGCCAGCGCGAACGCCGGCAATCGCCCGGCCTCGTCCTCGATGCGCGCCACGCGCTCGAGGTGTCCGACGTTGTACTGCGGCATCGATCGCGGCCACCGGACGATCCGCGCGTGCCGCGGCCGCGCGCGCACGCCGAGCAGCTCGGCGAGGTCGCGGTCGATCCCGGCAAGCATGCGCTCGTCGGGCATCTCGAAGTGCTCGGGGAAGAGCGCGCCGCCCACGAATCCGCGGATCAGCACCATGCCTTCGGGAGCGCGGCCGGCGTACTTGACGCTGCTGAACGTGCACGCCAGCAGCGTACGCCGCTCCACCGCCGGCACGACGAAGCCGAAGCCGTGCAGCGGATGGGCGATGTCCGCGCGGCGATAGAGGAGATTGACGATGGCGGTGGAGGCGTACTCGATGCCGTTCAGCGACCGCGCCAGCTCCGGCGATGCGCTCTCGAGGATGCGCGCGCTCGCATACGCGGGTGTCGCCAGGCAGACCGCGTCCGCCTCGATGCGCTCCTGCGCCGTGTCGAGCGTGTGGACGATCCAGCGGCCATCCTCGCGCCGCTCGACGCTCTCGACCATGACGCCCGTGCGCACGCAGCCCTGCGGCAGCAGCTCGCAAAGACGCGAAGGAAGAACCGACAGACCCTTGTCGAAAGAGATGAACAGCGAATAGCGCGGCCCAGCGGTGGAGCCGGGAGCCGCGGCGCTGCGCTTCATCGCCGCGCTCAGCCCGAGGATGAGGCTGCGATGCCTGCGCTCCATCTCCACGAACCGCGGCATCGTCGCGCGTAGCGACAGCCTGGCAGGGTCGGCGGTGTAGATGCCGCCGACCATCGGCTGCGCCGCCCGGTCGAGCGCCTCGCGCCCCAGACGCCGGGTGACGAAGCTGGCCAGGCTCTCGTCGCTGGCGTCGGTGCGTCGCGGCAGCACCAGGTCCATTGCCATGCGCGCCTTGCCCGGAAGCGAGAACAGCCGCGAGGCGGCAAACGTGGACAGGCGCGTCGGCGCCATCATGTAGAAGCCTTCCGGGATCGGGTGCAGCTTGTTGCCGAGCGCGACGAAGCTCTGCCGGTGCTCGTTGCTGGTGCCGATGATGCGGTCCTTCAGCCCGATTTCCTCAGCCAGCGCACGCGCCCACGGCTTCTCGGTGATGATGGAGTCGGGCCCCAGCTCGAGCAGGCAGCCTTCCTCCTCGACGCTTTCGATGACGCCGCCGGCGCGCGACGACCCCTCGAGGAGCACGACCTCGACGTCGAGCCCGCGCTCGCGCGCCAGCCTGTCCGCGCGATAGGCCGCAGTGAGCCCGGCGATACCGGCGCCGACGATGACGATGCGGGGCTTCAAGACCGCGACGAAAGCTCGTGCACGGTGTCCACGAGCGCGATGACGTTGTCGACCGGCGTTCCCGGCAGGATGCCGTGCCCGAGGTTGAAGATGTGCCCGGGCCTGCCGCCGACCTCCTCGAGCACGCGCGCCGCCTGCTTCTTCACGGTGGCGACGTCGCTCAGCAGGATGACGGGGTCCAGATTTCCCTGAATCGGCGTGCCCGGGAAGCGATCGAATGCCTGACCGATGTCCATCCGGTGATCGACGCCGAGCACGCGCGCGCCGGCCTCCATCTGAAGATCGAGCAGGGTTGCCGTGTCGGTGCCGAAGTGGATCACGGGCACGTCCTTGGGCAGCGCTTCCATGATCGCGCGCATGTGCGGCAGCACGTAGGTCTCGTAATCGTAGGGCGAGAGGCAGCCGACCCAGCTGTCGAAGATCTGAAGCGCCTGGCATCCGGCCTCGGCCTGCGCCGACAGGTACCGGGCGACCGCGCGCGAGAGCACCGACATCATCGCGTTCCACGCGCCGGCATCGGTGTACATGAAGCGCTTGGTGGCGACGTAGTTCTTCGAACCGCCGCCCTCGATCACGTAGGAGGCCAGCGTGAAGGGCGCGCCCGAAAAACCGATCAACGGGATATTCGGCTGCAGCTCGGCGCGGATGCGCGCGATGGCGTCGTAGACGAAGGCGAGCTCCTGGCGCGGGTCGATCTCGCGCAGGCGGTCGACGTCTTCGGGGCCGCGCACCAGGCGGGAAAGGCTCGGGCCGTCGCCGTGCACGTACTCGAGCCCAAGGCCCATCGGCTCCAGGATCAGAAGAATGTCCGAGAACAGAATGGCCGCGTCCGCGCCGATGCGTTCCTGCGCCTCGACCGTCACCTTGGCGGCCAGCTCGGGCATCTTGCACAGGTCGAGGAAGGAGTAGCGCGCCCGCACCTCGCGATACTCCTGCATGTAGCGGCCGGCCTGGCGCATCAGCCACACGGGCGTGTACGGCACCGGTTCACCGCGGCACGCCTTCATGAACGGGCTCTCGGAAAGGAGCCTGGGATCGGCCGCAGGCCGCGGCGGCCGCGCGGGCGCCGCGGCGGCCCGCAGCGTCGCGCGCTTGTCGGCAACGATGGCCGGTGCCTGCTCGCCGGCCTCCTTGATCAGCGTGCCGATCTTGGGGTGCGACGGCTGCATGTCGACGTGGAAGCCGTGCTCGACCAGCGTCTCCGTGCAGACCGGGCCGACCGAGCAGACCACCAGCTCACGCAGGGCTGCGCGGAACTCCTGCTCCTTTCCCAGGCGTCGTACGACTTCGAGCAGGCTGTAGAGCTGGTTGGAGCTGGTGAAGAGCAGGACGTCGACCGTGCGCGCCAGCACCTGCCCGATCGCGTCCTGCAACGGGTGGATGTCGTCGGGCAGCTCCCACCGGTACACCGGCACCTGATGCACGGCCGCGCCGCGCGCCCGCAGCGCCGCCACGAATTCATCGTTGCTGACGCCGTACTCCTGCACGGCGACGGTGGCGCCCTCGACTTCCACGCCTTCGGTGGCCTCATCCAGCGCTGCCAGGATCTGACGCCAGGTGTTGGGCTCGGGGACGGTGATGGTGACGGGGACGCCGAGCTCGCGCAGGACGCGCACCGGCTTGGGCCCGCGCGCCACGGTGGTGGTCGCGCTGAGCGCACGCACCAGGTCGGCCTGCTCGTAGCGCGTCTGCAGGGCGGCGAAGAGGTACCGCGTGCCAACCCCGGTCATGAAGATGACGATGTTTACGCGCCCCGCCAGCAGCTCCTCCGCAAAGACGAACGCCTGATCGTTCGCCTCCAGAGGCACTTCTTTCATCGTCGGCGCCGAGATCGGCACGCCGCCCGCGTTGTGGATCAGACGGCGGGCCTCTTCCGCCATGCGGCTTTCGAAGGAGACGACGCGAAGGCCGCCGAAACCGCGCTGGCTCGCTGCGTGGGGGGCTGAAACGGAATCGGCCATGAGGAGCCGCGATGCCGCGGCGCGCAACTGTCGCAAGATCACCGCATGCTGGCAACCGCCGCTATTGACGGAGCCGCGGTGGAGTGTCTTACTCGGGCCGACTGCGCGCGAGGGCTCGATCGCAGCGCACGCTGCGGCTTGGAGAACCCATCGGTCGGCCGGACCGATACGAGACGGAAGAGGTTGCCCGATGAAGATCCGCGACATCCAGAAGAGCAAACCCATCCAAATCCAGACCATCGATCCGGACAAGACGATCCATCACGCCATCAAGCAGCTGTGCCAGTACAACATCGGCGCTCTGCCCGTGGTCGATTCCTCGGGCTCTCTGGTCGGCATCATCTCCGAGCGCGACGTTCTGCGGCTGTGCTCTCGCGACGACTTCGTCGAGGCGCTGTCGCTCAAGGTCTCCGAGGTCATGACCAAGGACGTCGTCATCGGCGTCTGCGACGACGATCTCGACTACGTCATGTCGGTCATGACCGAGCGGCGCATCCGGCATCTCCCCGTCCTCGAAGACCGCAAGCTCGTCATGATCGTGTCGATCGGCGACGTCGTGAAGGCGCAGTACGATCAGAAGGACACGGAGGCGCGGTTTTTGCGGGATTATATGGCTGGGACCACCGCTTGATCGGAGGCGGCCGCCGCTAGCGCCCGATCTGCGCGTTGCACGCCTCGTCGCTCGCTCCAGCGGGCCTCCAGCCCGCTTACGCTCGCTTCTCGCCGTGCGCCTTGCATCTCGGGCACTATCGGCGGCCGCCTGTGCCACTGCCGCTAGCGCCCGATCTGCGGCGTTGCACGCCTCGTCGCTCGCTCCAGCGGGCCTCCAGCCCGCTTACACTCGCTTCTCGCCGTGCGCCTTGCATCTCGGGCACTATCGGCGGCCGCCTGTGTCACTCAAGGAAGGCGGAAGTGCCACGCGCGCGTTTTCGTCATTCGGTCGAAGCCGTAGTCGGACAACGTCACGCCGACGCCGCTGTCTTTCCAGCCTGACCAAGGGAGGGCCGGGTCGAGGAAGTCGCAGCGGTTGAGGAAGATGGTGCCCGCTTCGACGTGGGGCGCGACTCGGCGGGCGGCGTCGACGTCGCGGCTCCAGATGGAAGCCGTAAGGCCGTAGCGGCTGTCATTCATCTGTCGGATCGCCTCTTCGTCGCCTGCGATCGGAGCCACGGCGACCACGGGCCCGAAGCTCTCTTCCGTCGCGATGGTCATGGAATGGTTCGTGTCCGCGGCCACGGTGGCCTCGAACCAGCGGCCGCGCCCGCCGAGCTGCACGGCGTTGCCGCCGGTGGTCACGCGCGCACCCTTGCCGACGGCATCGTCGAGTTGCTCCTGCAGCGACGCCACCGCGTCGGCCTGGGCCATGGGGCCGAGCATCGTTCGTTCATCGAGGGGATCGCCCGGCTTCCACGCGCGCGCCGCCTCGGTCAGCGCATCGACGAAGTCGGCGTAGATCCTGTGATCGACGTAGATGCGCTCGACGGCGCAGCAGCTCTGGCCCGAGTTGTAGAATGCGCCCTCGGCCAGCGCTTCCGCCACGGCCGCGATGTCGACGTCCGAGCGGACGTAGGCCGCATCCTTGCCGCCGAGCTCGAGGCCGACGTCGATGAAGCGACCGGCAGCGGCCCGCGAAACCGCGCGCCCGCCCTCGACCGAACCGGTGAATGCGACATAGCCGACACGGGCGTCGGAGACGATGGCGGCGGTGATGCCATGCTCCGCGACGACGCCGGCAACCAGGCCATCGGGCGCGCCCGCGGCGGCGAAAGCCTCCTCGAAGTGCCGGGCGCAGCTCGGCGTGCGGCGCGAATGCTTCAGGATCACCGCATTGCCCGACAGCACCGCCGGCACGACGACATTGATGGCGATCAGCAGCGGATAGTTCCACGCGGCGATGTCGAGGACGATTCCGACGGGCACGCGCTGGATGCGGCGCTCGAAGCCTGCCTTCGGCTCGAGCATCGCGTCGGCCAGGCACCGCGACGCCGCCGCCATCATGTGCTCGGCGCGTGCGCGCATCGTGCGGACTTCGCCGCGACCTTGCGGAAGCGGCTTGCCCATCTGCTCGGCCAGCTCGCGCGCGATGGTTTCGGCGCGTGCGTCGAACGCTTGCAGAAAGCGGCTGCAAAGGTCGACGCGCTCTTGCAGCGGCGTTGCGCGCCAGTCGCCCGCGGCGCGCTGCGCACGCGCCAGCAGCGGCTCGACCGCCTGCGCCGACAGCATCTCGAACGTCGCTGCCACTTCGCCGGTGGAGGGATTGTCGACGGTTGCCTGCATGCCCGAACTTCGGCGAAAAAGCGGCGCAGGTCCAACCGCGCTGCAGGCGGCGATTCGGGACGCTCGCCGATCTTCGATATGGTCGTTTGGTGCGTTCTCTCGCCCTGGCCATCCTGCTGCTGGCATCGCCCGCCCTCCTGGGCGGCTGCACCGAGCAGGACACGGCGCCGCAGCGCGCTGCAGGAGCGCGCCATGCGCCGACGCCGCCGGCCAACCGGCTCGGCGACGAGACAAGCGCCTACCTTCGCGATCACGCGGCACAGCCGGTGCACTGGCGCACGTGGCGGCATCAGCCGCTGCAGGAAGCAGAGAGGCTTTCTCGGCCGGTGATGCTCGTGCTCGGCTTCGGCGCTTGCCAGGGCTGTCACGTGCTCGCGCGCGGCCCGTTCTCCGATCCCGAGTTCGCCGAATACGTCAACGAGCGATTCATCCCCGTGCTCGTCGATCGCGACGAGCGGCCCGATCTGGATGCGGTCTACATGATCGCCGTGCGACTGCTGACCGGGGGCGCGGGCTGGCCGGCGGTCGTCTTCCTCGATTCCAGCGGCGCGCCCTTCCAGGCGTACACGTACGGAGCGGCCGCCAGCGGCGAGCGCCGCGATCTCCGCGACGTCGTCGAAGGGGTGGCCAACGACGTCGAAATGGGAATGGACGTCGTCAGCATGCGCGCCTACGACATCAACGACCGTCTGCGCGTCTACTCGCAGCCGCGGCCGGCGGGCGACGTGCCCGAGACCGGCAAGGTGTTCGGGCCGCTCATGCTCTACCTCGCGCACAGCTACGATCGCGAGACCGGCGGCTTCGGCGACTCGCCGCGCTTCGTGCGGCCGCCCGCGCTCGACTTCCTGCTGCGGCTGCACCGGCGCACCGGGCAGACCGTGGCGCGCGAGATGGTCGAGACGACGCTGCTGCACGCACGCCAGAGCCCTCTGCACGATCCCGTCGACGGCGGCTTTCACCGCTACGCGCGCGGCCCGGCGTGGCGGAACCCGGCCTACGAGAAGACTCTGGCCGACAATGCGGCCATTGCCGCGGCGTACATGGATGCCTGGCAGACGAGCGGTCGCGACGAGCTCGCACAGACGGCGCGAACCACGCTCGACTTCATGGTCCGGCGATTGTCGTCGCCGTCGGGCGCGCTGTACGCGTCGCTGGATTCCGAGAGCGCCGGCGCGGATGGCAAGCCCTGCACCGGTTGCTACTACGAGCTGTCCGACGACCAGCGCTCCGCGGCGCTGGCATCCACCGAGGCCCGTGAACGGCTGCGACGCGAGCGCGAGACGAGGCACGTGCCGCGTCGCAACGAGGCGCTGCTCGCCGACGCCAACGGTCTGGCCATCGGCGCGCTCGCGCGCGGCGCCATGCTCTTCGGCGATGGTGAGCTGCACGCACGCGCCGTGGCTGCTGCCGATGCCGTCCTGAAACGTCATCGGCGCACGCCCGTGCCGAGCGCGTCTGTCGCCGCCACGGCCACGCTCGTGCACTGCATCTACGAGGACGGCGCGGCGTGTGGCAACGCCGATGCGTACCTGGACGACTACGTCTTCCTCTCCGCCGGGCTGCTCGATCTGTTCGAAGCCGATCCCGATCCGCGCTGGCTGCAGGCCGCGCGGGAGCTGGCCGACGAGATGATCGCGCGCTTCGAGCATGCCGGCACGGGAGGCTTCTTCCTGACGGCCGCCGATGCCGAGCCGCTGCTGTTCCGGCCCAAGCCCGATTCCGACACCGCGCTGCCGAGCGGCAACTCGGCGGCGGTGGTGCTGCTGATGCGCCTTTACGCGTTCACGGACGCGCAGGTCTACCGCGAGGCGGCCGAGCGCACGCTGCGTGCATTCTCCCACGTGCTGGAATTCCGGCCGTTGACCGCGCCCGCTCTGGCCGCGGGGCTGGATGCGTACGATGATCCCTTCAAGAACGTCGTCCTGGTGGTACCAGAGGGCGCCGAAGCCGAGCCGCTGCGGCGCGTGCTGGCGCGAACGTATCTGCCGAACCGTGCGATCATCGTCGCCGACGGGAAGCCGCCGCCGCTGCCCGTCGCTGCGCAGAAAGTCGCCAACGCCGGCCGTGCCACCGCGTACGTCTGCGAGAGCCACGTATGCCGCCCGGGGACCGACGATCCGCGTCAGCTCGCAGCTGCGCTGGCCAGCGTGGTTCCTCCCGACATGGACTGAAGCGCCGGCGCGCGTCCATCGCCGATGCTCCCGGCGGCTTACCGGAGAAAGACCGCCAGCGACGCCAGCGATGTCCGCCGGCTGCTGCCGCAACCTGCCGTTACGACAGCGCGCCCTGGCAGCTGGAGCCTGCGCCGGCGGTGCATCCGAAGCAGTGCGAGGCGGTGGCGATGGCGGTGCCGGCAAGATCGTCGATGTTGTCGATCGTCCAAAGCGTCTGCGCCGCGCCCTGGCGCACGAGCGGCATCTCCAGCATCTGATTGAAGTCGCAATCGTAGATCGAGCCGTCGTATCCGACACTGATCATGTCGCGGCACATCAGCGCGCCGACGGTCGCCGGATTGAAGTGCTGCACGAGCAGGCTCATGTAGCGCTCGTACTCGCCGGTGCGCTCGAGCATCTCCGCGAAGCGCTTGATCGGCATGTTCGTGATCGTCAGCAGACGGCGGAAACGGATCCCGTAGAGGCGGGCAAGCTCTTCCCGATATTTCTGCTCGAGCTCGGCCTGCGCCGGCGGCAGGAACGCACCGAGAGGATTGTAGACGAGATCGAGGTCGAGGCCGCTGTCGGGCTGGCCGTAGCCGAGGCTGCAAAGCAGCCGCAGCGCCTCGATGCTCCGGTCGAAGACGCCGCGCCCGCGCTGCCGGTCGACGTTCGCACCGGTGTAGCAGGGCAGCGAGCAGACCAGCTCGACGCCGTTGCGGCGGTAGAACTCCGGCAGCCACGCCATTCCCGGCTCGAACAGCACCGTCAGGTTGGAGCGAACGCACACGCGACGCCCGAGAGCGCGCGCCCGTTCCACGATGGTGGCGAAGAACTCGTTCAGCTCGGGCGCGCCGCCGGTGATGTCCAGTAACGCCACGTCGCGCGATGCCGCCAGCAGCTCCAGCACGCGTTCGGCCGTGGCGGCCGTCATGGTCTCGGTCCTCTTCGGACCGGCCTCGACGTGGCAGTGATGGCACGCCTGATTGCAGATCTTGCCGACGTTGATCTGCAGCGTGGTGCAGCGCTGCCGGACGGGCGCATCGAGGTCGTGATCGCGCAGGACCGTGAGGAAACCACGCGCTCCTGCGACGGCGGCGCTGCCGGCGCGCTCGGCCGGAACGCTCATCGCTAGCGGCCGTGCACTTCGATCACGCGCACACGGTGCGAGCTGAAGCGCGGAATCTCTTCGCTGAAGAAGACCATGCGGAAAGTGTCACTGCCGCGAGGCGGGATGGATCGGACGGCGGCCGAATCGACCTTGCCCGACTCGTCGGGCCGCATCGCCTCGGCGAGGCGATTGTATCCCTCCAGGTCGTGCACGACCTCGCCGGTGGGGCCGAGCAGCTCATAGCGCAGGAGCACGTGATGGACCGGGCTTCCGCTGCGGTTGATCAGCTCTCCGCGAATCACGAAGACGCTTCCTTCGGAGAACGGGTTGGCCATGCTTCCGCCCGAGAACAGCTCCGAGAGGTTGTCCCAGGACGTGGCGATGTTGCGAATCTCGATCGACGCGGGCGACAGCTCCTGACCCGGCTTCGATGCCGCGGTCCGGTCGCCGCCAGCCGCAGCGTCGTCGGAGGGACGACCCCGATCGTCAGTGCCGACGGCAGCGGCCGAGGGCGGCGCATCGGCAGCGTCCGACGAGCCCGGCAGCGGCCACAGCAGCCCCAGGGTCACCGAAGCCGCGAGGATTCCCGCGGGAAACGCGCACCGTCGCTCGACCATGGACGGCTATACTGCGCGCGCAGCGGTAATCAGGCAAGGAAGCGGCATGCGGCACTGGATCGCGCATCGTGCGCCTGGCGAGGATCGCCGTATCGTCCGCACTGTCTGCCCGCCGCACACCTGAGCGCGCCATTGAACGTCGAGTAAGGCTGCGCGGAGTCGGCCCGGCTTCGCCGCGACCCGATGTTGGCCGTCGTGCGCGCGTCAAAACCGGGTTGTCTTGCGGTCGTCGGAGTGACAATAAGTCGAGCAGGAGGGGGGATTATGCTACCGCACCGCGCCGCTTCCTCGAGCGGCGATAACCACGCGCGAAGCCGCTTGCGCACTCTCGGCGTCGCATTCGTCTGCAGCGCATTTCTCGTGGCTGCCGGCGTTGCTGCCGTGCGTGCCGGCTCCTGTCGAGTGCTCGTCGCGCTGGGCTCGATGCAGGTCGAGCCCACCGTCTCCGGCGCCATCGTCCGTCTCGGCGGGACGTGGGAGTTCGACAACCTGCTGCAGGTTGCCAGCGGCCTCTCCTTCAACGTCCTTCTGACCCGCGACGACAACTTCGTGCGGGTGCAGTACCCCGACACTGCCTACGCCGGCTATTTCCCCGGCCTCTCGACCTACGTCGACGAAGGCCTGGACGGATCCAAGATCGTCGGCATCGAGGCGGCAGGCGCCGTCGATCCGACGGCGCACTTCGTCAGCCTGGAATCCCAGCGCATGAAGCTGGCCGTGCCCATTCCGGCCGGCACCGGTCCTCTGAACGCCATCGCCTATCTGGTGATCGACGGCGACTACGTCTCACCCATCATCAGCAACACGCTATCGCGCTCGCTCAAGGAGCCCGAGGGCAACCCCGCCAAACGCGACGATTTCGGAGCGGCGCAGTGAGCCGCTCCTCATCGATGAAGGAGCTGCTGGCGGCCGCAGTGGTCGCGCTGGCCCTGACGCCGGCCGCGGCGCAGGCCACGCCGTGCGACGTGGTGCCGACCGTGTTCGACGGCGACCCGTGCGATCCGCTGACCGGGCCCTATCCGATGCTGCCCGGCCTGCCGCTGGTGCTGCCGTCCGACGGCCCCCGCGGCGACTGGAACGCGGGCGAGCCGATCATCGACAACGACTTCATCGGCGACGTCGACCTCGCCGTCCGCGTCGGCAGCTTTCTCACCGAGCCCGACGTTCCGGCACCCGCGGGCAGCGCGGGCAATCCTACGTTGTTCCAGAACGTGGCCGGCGGCGGCAACAGCAACCAGGGCGACGAGATCGGTTTCACGACCTTCGTCACCGACGGGCCCGGCACCGAGATGTACGGCACCGTGCTCACGACGAGCGAGCTGGATGCCCGTCCGGTGGCGGTTTTCGCGTACGCCGACCTGGATGGCGACGGCCGCATCGGCCCGCACAGCGGCGACGGCAATCTCGACAACGCCATCGAGCTGCAGGAGGCGCTCGCGCATCTCGGCCGTCAGGTCGGACAGGCGACGTCGGGTCGCTTCACGCATACCCTCGGCATTCGCGTGGGTGCGCCGGCAAGCATGGGTGGGCTGGTCGTGGGCCTTGCGGCCGGCATGTACACCGGCAGCGATTCGAACCAGCTGTGGTCGGATGGCACGCCGATCCTGACGCAGTGGCCGTTCTTTCCGCCGCTCGATCCGGTCAAGATCGTCTATCTGGATGAGCCGAACGCGCCCGATCCCGAAGGGCCCAACATCCTCTTCTACAATCCGTCCGAGTTCTTCCTGCCGGCTCCCGATCACCCCGATCTTCCCAACGTGTTCTCGGTTCCGGTCGATGGCAGCAATGCCAGCACCGACCAGTTCGTCTCCGTCAGCGGCGACGTCGTGGGCGCACGGCTGTTCCGCAACGCCGACCCGCTCACCTATGTGCCCTCTTCCAGGTTGACGGCGCGCGTGGCACCCGGGATCGGCGGCTTCGGCCGCAAGCTGGTGGTTCCGGCGGGCGAGATCGCGGTGGCGGCCGGAAACGTCGTCGAGCTTCGCCTGCTGCCGGTGGATGCTCTCGGCAACGTCGCCGACCCGCCTGGCGGCGGGTTCGACGTCAAGCTGCATGCCGAAGGCGGCCTGAAGATCCTGACGCCCGACTTCAACTCCAACACGGAGTTCGAGTTCGTCAATCTGGACGGCGCCGACGGCATCGTCGTCACGCTCGGCACCGACAGCGTCGTCGGCGGAGGCACGCTGGACGTGCTCGATCCTCCGCCGGCGCTCCCGGTCATCCGCGACCAGGCGGTCGTCACGGTCTCGGCCTCCGGCGACCTCGACACCGACGGCGACAACGTTCCCGACGACGGCGACGGCAGCCTCGTCGTCGGCGACAGCCCCTGCACCGCCGAGGCGATCGCCGACGAAGTTCCCTGCGACGACAACTGCCCCGATACGGTCAATCCTGCGCAGGTCGACACCGACGGCGACGGCCAGGGCAACTGCTGCGATGGCACCTGCGTGATCGACGACGAGACTTCCGGCTGCCTGGAATGTGCGCAGGCGCTGTCGCGTTTCCGCGGCACGTTCTCGCGCGTCAACGCCAAGCTGCAGCCGCGCGCCGCCGTCGGACCCGACTACGTCAAGCTGAACCTGCGCTTTCCGCTCGACGTCGGGCAGAGCATCGCGCCCGATGGCGAGGAAGTGGAGGTGTCGCTGGTCGAAGGCGACCGCCTGCATTATTTCGCCTCTCTGGCCGGAGCGCTGACGGTCAGGCGGCCGGGCATCTACGTCTACGAAGACGGCGAGGGCAGCAATGCCGGCATTCGCAAGCTGCGAATCAAGGTGCGAGGCACCGCGATCAAGGCGACGCTTGTCGCGCGGGGCTTCGGCATCCTCGACACCACGCCCGCCGAGACCATCGAGAACGGGCTGGTGCTGTCGCTCGGTATCGGCGACGACGCGTTCACAAGCCTCGTCTCCTGCACGACCACGCTGCGCTCGATCCGCTGCGCGGCGGGTCAGTAGGAAGCCGGCGCGGCGGTTCTCCGGCAGCGCGCGCCGGCAGATGGCGGATGCGCGCGCCGTGGCCGGGGTTGCTGGCGATGGCGTTGGACGAGACCATGCCTGACGGCGGGTTCTTTCGTAGAGTACGGCGTCCGTGACCCCGACGACGACCACGACGCAACGCGCCTTCGCAGCGCCCGCCCCTCCCGGCATGCCGTCGCGGCTGCTGGCCCCGGGCATCGCACGCGTGGTCGCGGCCATCGCGGCGTTGGTGATCGTCTCGGTGTGCGGCTTCAATTCGGCCGCGCGCATCGGTCAGCCCTTCCCGGGCTTTTTCGTCTGGGAGAACCTGTTCGTGCCTGCCATCGGCGCGTCCTCGTGGAGCGGCGTCGAGTCCGGTCTTCGCTATCACTCGTGGCTCCTGTCGGCCGACCGCGTGCCGTTGGCCGATGCCGCCGATCTGCAGCGCGTGCTGGCCGGCAAGCGCGCCGGCGACTCCGTCACGTACGAGGCGGAGCACCAGGGCCAGCGCTACACGGTGCAAGTGCCGGTGCGAACCTTCGGGCTTCGCGAGTACTTCGAGAGCACCGGCATCTATCTGCTCGACGCGCTGGCGCTGATGACGCTGGCCGTGATCATGCTGTATCTGAAGCCGCGCGGCGGCGATGCCGGGTCGCTGTTCGCGTTCGCGACCATGCTGTCGCTGTATCTGGCCACGGCGATCGATCTTTTCGGTCCGTACTACTTTCGCGAGCTGTACTTTTTCTTCGCAGGGTGCGCCCCCACCACCGCCCTGGTCGTGTTGAGTTTCTTCCCCGTGGGCCGCGTGCGCCGCCGCTGGGAGACTCCGGCGCTGCTGCTGGCGCTCGGCGTCTCGCTAGCCTTCGGCATTGCATCCAACTTCGTGTTCTTCCGCGACCGCAGCGCGCTGCTGCTGCTGGACCGGCTCTTTCACGTGTACCTGGCCGCGAGCATCCTGACCGCGCTCGGTTTCTTCGCATGGCACTTTGCCACGGCGCGCGACCAGGCGGTGCGCCAAAGGACGAAGGTCGTGCTGCTGGCCAGCCTCGGAGCCTTCCTGCCGGCGGTGGCGGTGTTCGCGCTGTATGCGGGCCTGGCGGCCATCCCCTTCAATGTGCTCACCGTGTTTTTCGTCATCTTCCCGGTCGGGATCGGCTACGCGATCGCCAAGCACGACCTCTTCGACATCGACCGGCTGATCAAGCGGGCGCTGGCATACGTGATTCTCAGCGCTGCGGTGCTCGGAGCCTATGGGCTGACGATTACGGTTCTCGAGCTGCTGTTCGCGAACCTCACCGGCGTGGCCGAGCGCCTGACATCGGGGCTCGTGGTTCTGGCGTTGCTGCTGCTGCTCAATCCCAGCCGCGACCGCGTGCAGGGCTTCGTCGACCGGCTCTACGACCGGCGCCGCTACGAGTACCGCGACGTCGTGCGGTCGGTCTCACGCCGCTTCAGCTCGATCCTGGATTTCGAGGCGCTGGTGCGTACGGCGCTCGAGCTGATCGACGAGACGGTGCAGCCGGTCAGCGCCGAGATCTTCACGGTCGCCGCCGACGGCAGCGTCACGCGCCGCGGGCTGCTGATCCACGACGCGGGAGGCAATGGCCGCCTGCTCGTTCGGGACGACCCGGCGCCCGAGCTGGCCGAAGCCGTGGATGCGATGCGCGGGAGCGATCTTCTGACCACCGGGATCGCGTCCTCGCCGGCGGCCGAGCCGGCGGTGGCCGCCGTGCTGCCCGAGCTCTCCGCCGTCGAGCGTGTGCTCGCCACGAGCATGCGGCTGGAGGGCCGACTGACGGGTTTCCTGGCCGTAGGCCGCAAGCGCGCCGGCGGCTATCACACGGCCGACGATGCGGAGCTGCTGCGCACGATGTCGGATCAGCTCGCCGTCGCGCTCGAGAACGCCCATGCCTACCAGACGATCGGCCTGCTCAACCTCGACCTGGCGGCGAAGGCGCAGGCGCTGACGCAGGCCAACCGGGAGCTGCATGAGGCGCAAGACCAGCTGATCCGCTCCGAGCGCCTGGCTGCCATCGGCGAGCTGTCGGGCGCGGTGGCGCACGCCATGCGCAATCCGCTGGCGGCGATCAAGATGGCGGCCGAGTTCGGCGGCATGGAGTTCGAGAACCACGCGGCGGCCGAGAACTTCCGCGACATCAGCTCGGAGGCAGGCCGCCTGGAGAAGCGCATTCGTGATCTGCTGGACTTCTCGCGTCCGTTCGAGCCGCATCCGGAGCTCGTCGACTTCGACCAGATGATCGCGCGTGCCGTCGACGTCTCTCGTGCCAGGGCCTCGCAGAAGCGCGTGCAGCTGGTATTCGAGGGCGACGGCGCGGGCACGGCGCGCCTGGATCCGACGCTGTTCGAGCAGGTGATCGTCGAGCTGGTGGCCAACGCCATCGACGCATCGCCCGAGGATGGGCGCGTCATCGTCCGCAGCGGGCGCGCATCCTCCAACGGCACCTCCAGCGCCTGGGTGGAGGTTGCCGACAACGGCCCGGGAATTCCCGAGGACAAGCGGGCGCGGATCTTCGATCTGTTCTTCACCACCAAGAAGCAGGGAACGGGCTTCGGCCTGGCCACGGTGAAGAAGATCGTCGAACGTCACAGCGGGAGCGTCGCGGTCGACACCGCGATGGGCAGGGGAACGACGTTCACGGTCACGGTGCCGGCGGCGTGAGGTTCAGCTGTCGAGCGCCACGTACTCATCGCACGGCGAACGACCTCCGGTATGCCAGCGGGCTCGTGCCGACCACCTGCGCGAAGTGCTGCCGAAGGACCGCCGCCGACCCGAAGCCGACCTTTTCGGCGATGGCTTCCACCGGCGAGCCCGTCGTCTCGAGCAGGCGCTGCGCGCGCCGCACGCGAGCCCGGTTGATCCACGCCGCCGGCGTCGTCCCGACCTGCTCGCGAAACCGCCTGCTCAAAGTCCTCGTGCTCATGGCCGCACGCCGCGCCACGACCGGAAGCGACAGATCGCGATGGAGATTGGCGTCGAGCCATTCCAGCACCGGGCCGAGCGAGCTGCCCTCCAGCGCCGGCGGCTCGTGCGTGATGAATTGCGCCTGGCCGCCCGACCGCTCCAGCGGAAGCACGGCAGCGCGAGCAACCTCGGCCGCAACGGCGGCGCCATGGTCGCGCCGCACGAGATGGAGGCATAGATCGAAGCCCGCTGCGGCTCCGGCCGAGGTGAGCAGGCGGCCGTTGTCGACGTAGAGGACGTCGGGGTCGACGTCGATGCTCGGGTACCGCCGCGCAAGCTCGGCCGCTCCGCCCCAGTGCGTCGTGGCGCGCAAACCATCCAAGGCGCCCGTTGCCGCAAGGATGAACGCGCCGCTGCAGATCGAGGCCACCCGAGCGCCGCGGTCGACGGCGCGGCGGACCGCACGCACCACTTCCTGCGCAACGAGTCGATCCACGTCGTCGATGCCGGGCACGATCACCGTCGCAGCACGTGCCAGCGAAGACAGCCGCCAGGGCACGGACAGTGCGACGTGCGCCGACTCGACCGTGGCGGAGGCGCTGCAGACGCGCACGTCATAGAGAGGGTGCCCAGCGCCGCTGCGAGCACGGCCGAAGATTTCGCATGGAACGGCGAGGTCTCCGAGGACGACGCCATCGAAGGCGAGCACGGCGACGACGTGAGGCGACGGTGGATTTGGCTCGATTCCTGCGCTCGGTGTCTTTCTGGCCACTGGCCGAGTCTGCCGCGTTTCCTAGAATCGTGCGAGGAGGAACGACATGGAGGCGGAAGCCACACGTTCGATCATGGACTACCTGGGGCCGACGCTTGGAGCGCTGGTCTTCATCGCCGTCATGTCTCTGGTCAAGGAACCGGCGAGGCGCAACTTCAATGCGATCTTCGTCGCCGGGGCGAGCGCAACCTACTTGAGCGGCGGCTTCGGCGTGTGGGAGCTGCTGTATCCTGCAATCGCGGCGCCGATCGCCTATCTCGGCCTGCGATCGCACCGCTACATCGGACTGGCCTGGCTCCTGCACTCGGCCTGGGACGTGGCACACCACGCGTACGGCAACCCGATCTGGCCCTTCATGCCGGGCTCATCGTTCGGGTGCATGATCTTCGACGCCGTGCTGGCGATCTGGTTCTTTGCCGGAGCTCCCTCGCTCTTCGTCGCTGCGGATCGACGAGCTTCGCCCGCCGTGCAAGGCGCGTGAGGAGCGAGGCTCCCGTGAAGCCGATCGCGCGGAACCGCGCAATCATGCGTGCGTGATCTGCCGGCACGGGAGCCGCGAAGCCGCCGATCGTTCACGGCTGGCGCCTTCCCGGCCCGCTCAGGCGCGCGGCACACGGCCCGTGGCCGACAAGGGCCGCAGCGGCGCTATACGTTGGACATACTCGATCAGGCGAGCCCGTCTGGCCGCACGAAACGCGACGTAGTCGTCGCGCAGCCACGGGCTCATGAGATGGACGAAGACTGCTTCCTCCAGAAAACCGGCATCCTCCGCACGCTGCAGGCGTCTCCAGACCGACCCCGGCGATGATCTATTCTCTCCAGGAGCGTCCGCACGTACTGTCGCCTTGCACTGCGATAACGCCGCGCGCACTCCGTACAGCTCGCGGGCATGCATCGACGAGTCATGCGGTGGTGGGGCGGAGAGCTTGGCCAGGGCATAGGTCATCCATACGTCGCCGTAGTCGCCTAGAGCCGTGGGATCCATCATCAGACTGCTGTCGGCCCCGTTGACGTCGGCCGGCCTGAAGAAGTGGCTCCGGTCCATGTCGTCACCGCCGCCCATGCGAAGCCGCAGCGTGTACCATCCCAGCTCGTACGTCGGGTCGCTCACGACGGCGAGGACGGCTTCCTCGTAGGCCGCGTGGCGGTTGCCGAGCCGGTCCTCGGTGTCGCTCAGGTAGCGATGGGCAGCACGATTCCAGGGATCCAGTGCGAGCGCCGCGTGAAACCCTTCGCGTGCCTTTTCGAAATCGCCCTTCCGGTAGTGCACATCCGCGTAGGCGGTGCGGATGACGGCATTTCCCGGGCAGAGCGCCGATGCCGCTTCGTAATGCGGGATGGCGTCGTCGAAGCGGCCCTGCGCAAACAGGTCCTCGCCCTCGTGGAAGCTCGCCCTGGCTTCTCGCGAACATGAGGAAACGTCGTCCGGAAAGAGCCAACGGCCATCGAGCAGGGCCAGCGAGTCGACGGCGAGCGCGAAGTCCGCCGTCTGACCGCCGCGACGGATCACCTCGAGCAGCGTCTTCCGCCGCGCGTAGTAGTCGTCGCTGCCGATTCTCGGCTGCGGCATCTGCCGAGGAGCCGTAGCTGGCTGGCATGCCGTGCAGACCAGGGCTGCGGCAATGAAGGATGCGAGGAGGACGGGCCGTTGCATGGGCGTGTGCTACCGCGACGGCAAAGCTGCCACCAGCCGGCCGTCGCCGCGCCGCACGGCCCGAGCGGTCATCGAATGGCGCATGTGTCCATCGCCACGCCGGCGGTGCGCCGTGTCAGCCGATCTGGAACTTCTCCAGTCTGTAGCGCAGCGTGTCCTTCGACATGCCGAGCAGGCGCGCGGCCACCACGCGGTTGCCGCCGGCGTGCTCGAACGCCTGACGCAGCGCCGACGCCTCGATCTCCTCGAGAGAAATCGGGCCGTCGTTGAAGTCGAGCCGGAAGTCGCCGACACGGCGGATCGGTCCGCCGGCGCCGCCGGCGGTTGCCGCACCGTCTTCGCATTCCATGCGCGGCTCGTTCGGCGCGAACAGGTGGATGTCGGGCGCGTCCAGCCATTCGCCCTGGCACAGCACCACCGCGCGCTCCATCGCATGCGCGAGCTCGCGCACGTTCCCCGGCCAGGAGTAGTCGAGCAGCGTCGCGTGCGCGCGGTCGCTGAGCCTGGGCGGCGTCATTCCGTATTCGGCGGCGTGCTTCTGCAGGAAATGCTCGGCCAGCAGGATGATGTCCCTTCCGCGTTCGCGCAGCGGCGGCGACTTGATCGGGAACACGTTGATGCGGTGGTAGAGGTCGGGAAGGAAGTTGCCGTCGCGCACGGCCTTCGGAAGGTCGAGGTGGGTGGCGGTGATGACCGAGCAGCGCATCGGTCGATCGCGCGTGCTGCCGAGCCGGCGCAGGACGCGCTCATCGATGACCTTCAGGATCTTGGCCTGCAGGTCCAGGCTCATGCGGCCGATCTCGTCGAGGAAGATGGTGCCGCTCTCGGCAGCCTCGAAGAGGCCGGGCTTGGCCTTGACGGCGCCGGTGAAGGCGCCGCGCTCGTAGCCCATCAGCTCGGCTTCGAGCAGGTGATCGGGGAGGGCCGCGCAGTTGACCTCCAGGAAGGGAGCGTCGCGGCGCGGCCCGGCACGGTGCAGGGCGCGCGCAATCAATCCCTTTCCCGTGCCGGTCTCGCCGGTCACGAGCACCGTGGGGCCGCCGCCGCCGCGCTTTTCGAGGCCCGCCAGCTTCAGCACCATTTCCCGCAACGCCTTGATGGCAGGCGAGTCGCCGACGATGCCCGAGCCCGCATCGTCGCCCGCAAGATCGCGCGACCGGTAATACTCGAGCTCGTTGCGCATGCCCTTGCTGGTCACGCAGCGCTCGATGATGAGGTTGAGCTCCTGGAGATTGACGGGCTTGGTGAGGTAATCGCTGGCGCCCGCGCGCATGGCCGAGACCGCATCCTCCACCGTGCCGTGCGCCGTGATCAAGACCACCGACACGGTGGCATGCGATTCCTTGACCAGCTTGAGAAGGTCGTAGCCGGTCATGCCGGGCAGCTGGAAGTCGGTGAGCAGGATGTCGGGCTCTCCCTCCTCGATCAGCCGCAGGCCGTCTTCGGCGGTTTCGGCGGCGCGAACGGTGTGCTCCAGGCGCTGGAGCGTGCCGGTCAGGTAGCGCCGCAGCACATCCTCGTCCTCCACTAGTACGATGTCGGCCATTCTCTCCTCGGCCCGCCGCGCGGCAGGCGATCTGCTGATTTCCCTGCCCGTGTACCTTGCCAGGTGGGCATTTGACCACCTCGCCGCCCTCTTGGACCGGCACGGTGCACGGGACCGCGACGTAAGTCATTGAAATCGTTCACGGCGCATCCGTGGCACACCAGTTGCTCTATGGGTTGCGTGACAAGGATGACCACCATGCGACTTGCGACCCCGACGAAGCGACCGGGCTCTGCGGCCACTCCGAGCACGGGCATTCGCTCCCAGATTCTGGAGGCGGCCCTGGCGGAGTTCGGCGAGCACGGGTTCGGTGACGCCTCACTTGCCGCCATCGCCCGCAAGCTCGGCGTCACCGCGCCGCTGCTGCTCTACCACTTCGGCTCCAAGGCCAACCTTTGGCGCGAGGCGGTCGACGTGCTGATGCTGCGCTGCGCGACCGTGATCGAGGCCGCCGTCGAGGACGGACGCAACATGGACGGCGCCAGCGCTCTGCGTCTGGTGCTGCGCCGCTTCGTCTATTTCCTGGCCGCCAATCGCGCGATGTATCGCCTGCTGCGCGATGAGGGCGCTGCCGATCACGAGAGCCGCGAATGGCTGGTGTCGCGCCACCTGGCACCGCTCTTCGGCCAGCTCGAGACGATCTACGACCGCGCGGTCGCCGACGGCGGGCTGCGCGCAGCACCGTTCCACACCACGATCTTCATGATCCTCGGCTCGGCTTCCCAGTATCTGGAATCGCGCTCTCTCGTCTCGAGCCTCTACGGCCGTTACGAAGTCGGCGCGCAGGCTCTGGCCGCGTACGCCGAGCAGGTCATCGATTTCTGCTTCGAAGGCATCGCTTCCGACCACAACTGGCACGCGCACTCCGGGCAGACCGATGCTCTGCGCGTCGCGGTCGGCTGAGCCCGGACGATACGGAGTACCGCCATGACGATGGATCGAGCCAGCATCACCGACGATCGTTTCACACTTGCCGAGACTCTGCCGTCCATCGGGCTGCTGCTCCTGGGCGTGCCTACGCTGACGGTGCTGGTGATGTCGGCCGTGCGCTACGTCGCCAACGGGAGCATCTGACGCGTCGGGCGTTTCCGGATTGGAGACTCGATATGCTGAGCATCGGTTGGAGCTTCATGATGGGCCGATCCCAAGGGGGAAGGGGGATGACCCGGAAGCGCGAGCTCGGGTCCCGACGCTGCAGTGGGACAGCAGCGTCGGGCACTCGGGCAAGCGAAGCGTCGCGCACACGTGTGCGCGAGGCATGGAGCCCTCGTGCGAGCGAGGGATGGGTCGGCGTCGGACTGTCGTCGCTGCTGCTGGGGAGTGTGGCAGTGGCGGCGACGCCGATCGACGGAGCACGCGCCATGGTGCTGCTCGGAAGCGACGCGATGCTGCGTGTGCTCGGTCTGGCCCTGCTCGTCACATCCACCGTTCATCTGCTCATGACCAGCCGGCGTGACTGGAAGCGCCTGGCGGAACGTGAGCGTCGCGCGCCCGGCCTTCTAACCTCGCTCGGGCTGGATGCGCGCGGCGCTCATCGTGACATTCGTGCAGAGGTCGGACCGCAACTCCGACCTTCTGTCGAACACCGGGGGGAGACCGGCGACCGTCGAATGTAGGGGTGATTCCGGATGCGACCGTGGTCGCATCCGGCTCCCGGAAAAGATGGTCGCGAACTGCGCCGGGCACGCCGCAAAGTGCCCGGCGCTTTTCGTTTCGGATCGGGGTGCGGTCTCGCTTTTGAGCGGAATGATGCGTGGCGGCAAAACGCTCGAATGCGAGACTGACCCCGATCAGTATCGCTGCATCACCGTTTCGGCGAAGCGGCGCATCTCGCGCTCCGGATCCTCGTTGATCGGGATGACGTACTGCTGGAGGCCGCCGCGCTCGAGCGCCCGCACGTAGTCGATGATCGCATCGGGCTCGGCGGCGATGGCCGTTTTGTCGACTAGCTCGGGCCGTACGAACCGCTTCTCGTCCTCGCGCGCGAACAACAGGTGCCCGCGGTGAAGCGTCAGATGGCGCTCATCCGGAGGCAGTGTGGCAACGTAGGCCTTGTACTCCGCAACGATCTCGGCCACGTCGCCGGTCCCGGCAAGCGGCGCGCGATCGCCCCATTCGCACTGCACGTGCAGCCAATTGGTGATGAACGAGGCCAGCACGCGCAGAACGCGCGGCGAGGCCTTGGTCTCGCCGGCCTCCAGCACCACCGTCGGCATGAAGGCGACGGTCGGAACCGGCGCGCGACCCGACCTGGCCGCCACCGCCTCGATCGCCGGACGCACCGTCGCCAGCAGCGGCGGCGAGATGCCCCAGATCATGTGTCCGTCGCACTCGCTGGCACAGAACTCGAGGATCCTCGGAGCCATCGCCGACAGGATGATCGGGATGCGCTCGCGCAAGTTGAGGTAGCCGCCTTCGCGATGAAGGAAGCGAACACGGACGTTTCTTCCCTCGGCCTCCATGTCGGCTGTCTCGCCGTCCAGCAATCGCCGGATGACGCGCACATCGTTCTTCAGGCGCGAGAGCGGGACGGGCGGCAGCGCCATCGTGTAGCGCGCGGTGTTGCCGGTGCCGATGCCGAGATCGACGCGTCCCGGCGCGAGCTGGGCGATCGTGGCGATGGAATGCGCGATCACCGGCGCCATGCGCGTGCTGACGACCGCGACGCCGGTGCCGAGGCGAATGCGCGAGGTGCGATCGGCCGCCAGCGCCATCGTGGCGTAGACGTCGGAGTAGATCATCTGCGAGTCGTAGAACCAGGCCTCGTCGAAGCCGAGATCCTCCGCCAGCTTGACGAGATGATGGTCGCCGACGCGCGATGCGAAGCTGACGCCGAACTTCATGGTGCTGCCTCCAATGGGGCACCCATGTTACGGGTGACGTCGACGCGATGATACGGCCGCGGCCGTTGCGGCAGATGCGGCGGGTGCGATAGGTTCGCCGCATGTCCTTCACCTACGAGCAGATCGTCGAGCAGATGACGGGACCCGGCGGGCCCTTCGAGCTGGTGCTCGAGGAGGTCGGCGGCCTCCCGATGAGGAACTTCAAGAACCGCGAGCGCTCCATTCGCGAGAAGCTTGCGAATGCGGGAGCGCGCCAGGGCATGCCGGCCATCGTCTGCGGCCCGCGCCGCATCGCCTACGACGAGATGGTCCGCCTGGTGTGGGGCGTCTCCCACAAGCTCAAGATCGAGCATGGGCTGCGCAAGGGCGACCGCCTGGCCATTCTTGCCTACAACAGTCCCGAATGGCTGCTGGCCGCTTTCGGTGCCACATCGGCTGCCGGCATCGGCGTCGCGCTCAACGGCTGGTGGCAGAGCGAAGAGCTCGAGTACGGCCTGAACGATTCGGGCAGCCGTTTCCTCGTCGTCGACCGGCGCCTGTTCCCGCGGGTGCAGCCGGTGCTTTCGAAGGTGCCGACGCTGGAGAAGGTGTTCCTCATCGGCGGAGGCGAGATGCCTTCGGGAGTCGTCTCCTTCGACGACCTCGTCGTCGAGAACGATCGGATGCCCGAGGATCCCATCGACGAGGACGATCCGTTCATGATCCTGTACACCTCGGGCACGACCGGGCGCTCCAAGGGCTGCATCACCACGCACCGCGGGACGATCACGCAGGTGCTCGGCATCCTGTTCGCCGGCATGGCCAACTCCATCCTCTCGGGGCGCGAGCTGATTCCGAGCGGCGGCCAGCCGGCAAGCCTGCTGACCTCGCCGCTGTTCCACGTCGGCGGCCTTCACTCGGGCGTCTGCTCGCAAATCACGGCAGGCGTCAAGATGGTGTTCCTGGACGGGAAGTTCGATCCGGATCGGGTCATGCAGACGATCCAGGACGAGAAGGTCGCGATGTGGCCGGCCATTCCGACCATGCTCCACCGCGTCGTGCACTCACCCAACATCGGGAACTACGATCTGTCCAGCCTGCGCAGCGTCTCCTTCGGCGGTGCGCCGACGGCGCCCGAAACCATCGACAAGGCGCGCGAGGTGCTGCCGGTCGAGCCGATGTTCACGAACGCCTACGGGCTGACCGAAACGCACGGCGTGGCCACGGTCAACGCCGGCAAGGACCTGCTCGGAAAGAAGACGGCGGCGGGGCGGCCGGCGCCGTTCCTGGACTGCAAGATCATCGACGATCAGGGACGCGAGGTGCCGCGCGGACAGCTCGGCGAAGTCCTCTTCTATGGCCCGACGATCACGCCGGGATACTGGAACCGCCCCGACGCCACTGCCGAAACCGTACGCGTGGGATGGCTCTACACCGGCGACGTGGGCTATCTGGACGACGAAGGTTTCCTGTTCATCGTCGATCGCGCCAAGGACATGATCCTGCGCGGCGGCGAGAACGTCTACTGCGTCGAGATCGAGAACGTGCTGGCAAGCCACCCGGAGATCGACGAGGCCGCCATCGTCGGCGTCCCCGATGCCGAGATGGGCGAGCGCGTTCGCGCAGTGGTCAAGCGAGTGGAAGGCTCGACGCTGGATGCCGATTCGGTCAAGCGGCACGTGGCCGCGCACATGGCCGCGTTCAAGGTTCCCGAGTTCGTCGACTTCATCGACGGGCCGCTGCCGCGAAATCCGGCGGGGAAGATCCTGAAGAACCAGCTTCGGTAGAGGTTGCACCACCAGCCCTGTTGGGGGCTGCCCGGGGCTCAACCCGTTGCTCGCACGGGCAGCAGGAGCGATTGTGATTCATGGAGTCGTATGCCCATCGTGAGCTCCAGGCTTCACAGCATCCGGTTCCGGATGATGATCGCTCGGCGCCGTCTACGGCACGGCCGTGGCACCGTCATGCGTTGGAAAGTGGAAGGAGGCGTGTCTCCGTCCAGACCGCCGTGCCGGGCGACGGTGCCGTCGTCACCGCAGGACGCGCGCCAGAAGAGAACCTGACGGATCACTTCGTTCAGTTCTACCAGGATGACGCGTCTCTGGTGGAATCGCTTGCGGACTATGTGCGGTGTGCCATCGAGTCCGACGAAGCGGTTGTCGTCATCGCTACCGCCGCTCATCGGTCCCGCCTGCGGCGCGTCCTGCGAAACCGCGGTGTCGATCTGGCGGCTGCCCGCCGGCGCTCGCAGTACGTTCCGCTCGACGCCGACGCTACGCTCGCAAAGCTCATGCGCGGGCCGGACCCGGACGCGGCCGCCTTCGACGCGGTGATCGGCGGATGCATCCGCAAGCTCGCCCGGGCCTGGCCTGCCGTGCGTGCATTCGGAGAAATGGTGACGCGCCTCTGTGACGCCGGCAATCGTGACGGCGCGCTGCGCCTGGAGGCGTTGTGGGAGGAGCTTGCCCGGCTGCAGCGGTTCTCGCTCTACTGTGCGTATCCGCTGCGGGCGTTCTCCGGCGACGGCGCGCCGGCCTTCCTCGACAGCGTCTGCCGCGCGCACTCGCATCTGATCCCGGCCGAAAGCTTCTCCGACGCACGCACGCGCTACGAGCAGCTGCGGGAAGTCGTTCTTCTGCAGCAGAAGGCGGAGCGTCTGGAGCACGAGATCGAGCAACGCGAGGCAAGCGAGCGCGAGCTGGCGGATTTCGTGGAGAACGCGATCGAGGGGCTGCACAAGGTCGGTGCGGACGGGACCATTCTGTGGGCCAATGGCGCAGAACTGCGCATGCTCGGCTACGAGCCCAGCGAATACATCGGTCACCACATCGCCGAGTTCCACGTCGATGCCGAGGTGATCGACGCGATGCTATGCCGCCTGCTGAGCGGCGAAAGCCTGATCAATCATCGGGCGCGCCTTCGTTGCAAGGACGGGTCGATCAAGAACGTGCTGATTCACTCGAACGGCTGCTTCGTGCACGGGAAGTTCGCGTACTCGCGCTGCTTCACCCGCGATGTGACGGACATCGAACGGGCGCACCAGGACAGCTCGATGCTGGCGACCGTCGTGGAGTGCTCGAACGATGCGATCATCACCAAGGCACTCGACGGAACCATTACGACGTGGAACCCGGCCGCCACCAGGATGTTCGGCTATACGGCCGACGAAGCGATCGGCAGTTCGGTCGCGATCCTGATTCCGGCCGACCGCCTGCAGGAGGAGGCCGAAATCTTCGAGCGGCTGCGCGAAGGCAACACGGTCGAGCACTACGAGACGGTGCGTCTGGCGAAAGATGGGAGACGCATCGACATATCGTTGACCGTGTCACCGATCCGGGACGAGCACGGCGCCGTCACGGGTGTGTCGACGATAGCTCGCGACGTGACGGACCGGATGCGCGCCGACCGCGCGTTGCGCGACAGCGAACGGCGCTTCTCCGCGTTCATGGAATGCCTGCCCGGGCTCGCATGGATCAAGGACTCCGAGGGGCGCTACGTCTACGCCAATCGAGCCGTCGAAGGCCCTTTCGGGATGAAATGCGAGCAACTGTACGGGAAAACCGATTCCGAGGTTTTTTCAGCCGAAACTGCGCGGCAGTTCCGTGAAAACGACGAGCGGGCGCTCGCGACCGGCGATGGCGTGAGGGTGATCGAGGCGCTCGAGCACGAGGATGGCGTGCATTATTCGCTGGTCAGCAAGTTTCCGATCGATGCCGGCGAAACGCGCTACATCGGCGGCGTCGCGATCGATATCACAGACAGAATGCGGGCCGAGGCCGCGCTCGTGGAATCCGACCGCAGGAAGGACGAGTTCCTGGCAACGCTGGCCCACGAGTTGCGAAATCCCCTGGCGCCGATCCGCAACAGCCTGCACATCCTGCGCATGCAAGACGGCGGCAGCGCCGCCAGGGACCGAGTCCACGAGATGATGGAGCGGCAGGTAGCGCACATGGTACGGCTCGTCGACGATCTCCTCGAGCTGTCGCGCATCAGCCGCGGAAAGATCGAGCTGCGCAAGGAGCGCGTCTATCTACGCGATGTGATCGAACAGGCTCTGGAGACCAGCAAGCCGCACATCGAAGGGGGCGGTCACGTCATCAGGATCGAGCTGCCCGACGAGCCGGTTCTGATCGAGGCCGATCCCGTGCGTCTGGCTCAGGTCTTCGCCAACCTGTTCAACAACGCGGCGAAGTATACCACCGAGCCCGGGACCATCACCGTTGCCGGCGGTCGACGCGGCGGCACCGTTTCCGTATCGATCATCGACACCGGCATAGGGATCCCCGCCGGCATGCTGTCGCGGGTGTTCGAGATGTTCGCTCAGGTCGATAATCCCCTGCGTCGTAGCCAGGACGGGCTCGGCATCGGCCTCAGCCTCGTTCGGACGCTGGTCGGTATGCATGGCGGCACCATCGAAGCGCGCAGCGAGGGTCTGGCACGCGGAAGCGAGTTCATCGTCACGCTTCCGGTCGCGGATTCCGCGACTTCCGAGCATGACGACCCGCGCACCTGGCGGAAGGGCGAAGGCCGGACCGTTTCGCGCATCCTGGTCGTCGACGACAACCGCGACGCAGCCGACAGCATGGGCATGATGCTGCGCTTCCTGGGTGCGGACGTGCAAGTTGCGTATGACGGCCCGTCCGCGCTCGAGGTGACGCGCATCGTACGACCCGACGTCGTGCTCATGGACCTGGGCATGCCGGGCATGAGCGGGTACGACGTGGTACGCCGCATGCGCGAGGATCCGATCTGTCACTCCGTGCTGTTCATCGCGCTGACGGGGTGGGGACAGGACGAGGACCGCAGGCGCTCTCGGGAGGCGGGCTTTCATCACCATCTCGTCAAGCCCGTCGATCTCGGCGCGTTGCAGGCGCTGCTCGCATCGCGCGAGTCGCGCGCCTGAGCGGATCGGCTATGGCTGCAGGATCTGCGACTTCCAGCCGCCGCGCGTGCGCGTGAACAGCTCCCGCTTGTGCAGGCGCGGCTCGGCGCGTTCCCAGAACTCCACCGAATCGGGGACCACCCGGTAGCCCTTCCAGTGCGCAGGACGCGGCACGCTGCCGCCGGGGAATCTCGCCGCCAGCTCGCGATATCTCTTCATCAGCACCGCCCGACTTTCGATGGGCGCGCTCTGATTGGAGACGGCCGAGGCGATGCGGCTGGCCGGCGGGCGTTCCTGCCAATAGGCGTCGGCCGCTGCCGCATCCAGCTCGCGCAGCCTGCCCTCGATGCGAATCTGTCTGCCGGTGACCTCCCAGTAGAAGACGAGCGCGGCGTAGGGATTGGCCGCCATCTCCCGGCCCTTGCGGCTGTTGGCGTTGGTGTAGAAGACGAAACCCGTCGGACCCGCCTCCTTGAGCAGGACCCAGCGGGCACTTGGCCGGCCGCGGGTGTCCGCGGTCGCCACGACCATGGCCTCGGGCAGCACCGCACCGGCCTGGACCGCCTGGCGAAACCAGCTTTGAAATCGCGCGATTGGGTCGGCCATGGCGGCCGACTGTAGACCTGCATGGGCATTGGTCAACGCGCCGGGACTGCCGAATCCCTTGGCGGCCAGGCTGAGGCTTGTCGCGCGAAGGCGGCGGCGGTCGGTCCGACTCCGGCGGCCGCACGGCTTCCGCCGGCGGCCAGGCCTCGGCCTCCGGGGACGGCCAAAATGCTCCCGCAGCCGAAAAAATGCGTTGACGGGGCGAAGTTGACGCAGTTAACTTGGCGCCAACGCCCTCCTGGCGTTCCGCGGAGGCCGGCGGTGCGACGCCGGTCCCCGCGGGTACCCCGATTCCGCCGGCACGGGCGATCCGTGCCCGCGCGACACAAGGAGATCACGATGGGATTGGCGACCTCCCCCGACCAAACGACCGTCGCAGCGCCGGCGCGTCTCAAGCAGGGCCCCTCGAGCTGGCAGGAGTGGTGGATCAACGCTTGGCGACCGTCGACGACCGAAGCCGCCTACCGCATCACCGAGATCGAAGGGGAGGTTCCGCGCGAGCTGAACGGAACGCTCTACCGCAACGGTCCTTCGCAGAAGATCCTGCCCGCGCAAGGCTACGGCGCGCTTCATCTGTTCGACGGCGATGCCCTGGTGCATGCGTTCCGGTTCGAGGACGGCGCCGTTCATTACCGCGGCCGCTTCGTCGAGCATCCCACGTATCTTCGAGAGCAGGCGGAAGGCCGCTACTGCATGAACGGCGTCGGCGTCAAGGTCGATGATCCGGTGGAGCCGTTCCGCGTCCAGCCGAACACCAACGTCGTCTTCCATGCAGGCAAGCTGATGGCGCTGGTCGAGAACTCCTGGCCCACCGTGCTCGATGCCGACACGCTCGCGACTCGCGAGACGATGTTCGGATTCGGGGATAGCCAGCTCGGCATGAGCGTGACCGCGCATCCCAAGATCGACGGCAAGACCGGCCAGATGATCATCCACGGCTACCAGCCCTTCGAGCCGTACCTGCAGCTCTACATCGTCGAGCCCGACGGGCGCTGTTCGCTCGCCGAAGCCATCGACGCGCCGTACGCGGTGATGGCGCACGATCTGGCCATCACCGAGAACCACGTCATCTTCGTATGGGCCCCCGCCTATTTCGACGGCATGAAGATCGCCGAAGGTGGCGGCTTCAATGAATCCATCCGGTGGGAGCCCGAGCGCGGGCTGCTGTTCGGCATCCGGCGCCGCGAGCCGGGCGCGAAGACACAGTGGTTCACCGCGCCGTCACCGGGTTTCATCTTCCACCCCGGCAACGCCTACGAGGAAGACGGCAAGATCTACATGGACGCCTGCACCTACCGCGACGGTGGCGCGCTCCTCGAAGCGCTGTCGGGGTTCCGCTCGGCCAAGGTCCGTCCCGGCTTCCACGCCGTTCCCTTTCTGTACGAGTTCGATCTGGCCAGCGGCACCTGCCGCGAGCGCCAGCTCGACGACCGCGGCGCGGAGTTCCCGCGAATCGACGATCGTCTGGTCGGTCACAAGAACCGTTTCGGATACGCCGCCATGAGCCGGCGTGGCAACGACATGGCCGACACGTGGGCAACCGTCGTGCGCTACGATCGCACCGGCGGCCACAGCGTCGTTCATGACTTCGGCAAGTGGCAGTGGCCGAGCGAGCCGGTGTTCGTTCCCAGAAGCGCCGGCTCCGCGGAGGACGACGGCTTCGTGCTGTGCACCGTCTACGACGGCAACACCGATGGCAGCTATGTCGCCGTCCTGGACGCCGCCAACCTCGATGCGAAGCCGCTGGCCAAGTGCCACCTGCAGCACCGCATTCCGATGGGGTTCCACGGCAACTTCGTCGCCTGAAGAAGAAAAGAACGTACGTGCATCGCGATCCGCGCGATGCACGTACCTGTCTCACCGGCTCCTGGTGCCCGGAGGCTCCTTGGCGAGCTTTCCGTCGTGGTCGAGCTTTCCTCCGTGACGGTCGTGCGTCTTGTCGTGTTGGGCGGTATCGCCGACGCGCTCGCCGGTCGCCAGTGGATTCTGCGCCTGTGCCCTGGTCTCTTCCGCATCGTGTTCGGGCAGCGGGCGCCAGCCCGTGCGCGGGCTGGGCGGGACGGTGCGCCCGCTCTCATCGAGTGTCCGCTCCGAACTTTCCCGGCCACCGATTCGATCGATCTTTCTCGCCTGAGACATAGCCTGCTCCTCGCTCATGTGCGCGCTGTCGGCGCCGAGCCGATACCGACGTGACAGGTGCGGCCTGCGCTTTATTCGCAGCGGCGGCAGGCGGGGGAGGCCGCGCAAGGCACATGCGAGCTTTCGGTCATCCCTCACGGTCGCATATGAGAGCGCTGGATCACGGGAGCCGCACACATGCTCATTGCCAAGTCGCGCCGCTCGCTCGTCCTGCTCTTCATCGTCGCCTGCACGGGGGCCGGCACCGCCGGATGCACCGCGCTGCGACCGCTCGTGGCGCCGAGCGCGCATCAGTGCCCGTGGATCGACGTCGAGCCGGCGCAGCTTTCCGGTCCTGGACGACAGCAGCTGCGCGCGCGCGTCACTGCCACCGGAGTCGATCACGCGTTCGGTGTTGCCGTCGAGCGGACCGAAGACTCGCTGCTGCTGGTCGGGCTGACGCCGCTCGGGACCAAGAGCTTCGAGGTCGAGCGGCGCGGCAAGCGCGTGCGAGCCGCGAACCATCTGGGCCTCGCGTCGGTCGTGCCGCCGCGAAACGTGCTCGCCGACGTCAGCGGCATCCTTGCCGCCAGCCCATGCAGTCCTTCGGTTGCCGGCGAGGCCGCTGCCGAGCTAGGCCGCTGGACCATCACCGACACGTGCAGCGGCGGCCGTCCGGCGCGGCGTCACGTTCGCGGCCCGGGCGCCGTCGGCAACGTCGACATCGAGTACCGCGGGAACGAAACGATCGTCACGCAGCACGACTGCGGCTACGAGGCCATCTACGTCGCGGTGGCCAGCGAGGACGCTGCCATGGTCGCGCCGCCGTCGTCCCAGCGCGACTTGACCGCGCCAGCTGCGTCCGCGCGCACTGCGTCCGAGCCCGCCGCGCCCGCGCCCGTCGCCATCGCGCCCGGTGACACCACGCCCGCGACCATCGCGCCCGCCGCAACGGCGCCCGCTGCGACGTCTCCACGCCCGAGTGACGGCGCCGTGGCGGCTGCACAGTCCGAGCCGGAGCGCCGGCCGCCGGCGGCGCCGCCGGCAGAGGTCGATCCGGCCTCGCTGACGATCTCGCCGCGTATCGCGGCCATCATCGAAGACATCGACCGCAGCGACGACGACCTCGCATTGGACGCCGGTCGCAGGCCCGCCGAGTTGCTCGCGTTTCTGGAGATCGAGCCCGGCATGCGCGTGGCCGAGCTAGGCGCCGGCGGCGGCTACACGGCCGAACTGCTGGCGCGCGCGGTCGGCCCACGCGGAACGGTCTATGCGCAGAACAATCGACTGATCCTCGACCGCTTCGCCGAGAAGCCATGGAGCGAGCGGCTCGCCAGGCCGGTCATGCGCAGAGTCGTACGCGTCGACCGTGAGTTTTCGGATCCGTTGCCGGCCGAAGCCCGCGACCTGGACGTGGTCGTGATGAACCTCTTCTACCACGACACCGTCTGGATGAAGGCGGACCGCGATGCGATGAACCGCGCCATCTACCGGGCGCTGCGTCCAGGCGGGCGCTACGTCGTGATCGACCACAGCGCGCGGCGCGGGCGCGGCATCCAGGACGTCGAGAGCCTGCACCGCATCGAGGAGAGCGTGGTGCGCGACGAAGTCGTGCGCGCCGGTTTCCGGCTGCGACGCCAGGCCGGCTTCCTGCGCAATCCCTCCGATCCACGCGACTGGAACGACTCGCCGCGGGCCGCCGGCGACCGGCGAGGCACCAGCGATCGCTTCGTCCTGGAGTTCCTCAAGCCGGGCGGGTGATTCTGAGACCGGTGGCCCACCGGCAGCGCGTCGCGTTCGGTGTCGCCATGCGGCGTCCTAGTCGTCGTCCGCGTCGGCGGGCATCAAAGCGATCAGCGACAGCACGATCCACGTCAGGATGACCCCGAACAGCGCGGTTCCGACGCGGCCGAGGCCGGCCGCCACGCCGGCGGCCGCCGTGACCCAGATCGACGCCGCGGTCGTGAGGCCCTGGATCGTGCGCCGGTCCTCGAGCTTCAGGATCGCGCCGGCACCGAGGAAGCCGATGCCGGCGGCAATGCCCTGGATCACGCGCGACACCTCGTCGAGCTCCATTCCTGCCGCCGATGCCGACAGCACGAACATCGCGCTGCCGATCGCCACCAGCATGTGCGTGCGCAGGCCCGCCGGCTTGCCGGCGCGTTCGCGCTGAATGCCGACGATGCCTCCCATCACCGTCGCCGCGAGCATGCGGAAAGCCACGCGCTGAAGCTGATCGACGTCGGGAAACCCTCCGGTCAGCTCCTCCCACAAGATCTGCAGCATCGGGTTCTCCTCAGCCTGCGCGCCCGCGGGCAGAATTCTCGCGTACGAATCGCTCGATGAACTCGAGCGGACTGGACCGGAAGCGCACCGACGGCGACAGCGAAGCAGCCATGTAGCCATGGTCGAGATTGCTGTAGATCACCGTCTCCACGCGGCCACCGGCGCCGGCGACCTTGCGGGCCAGGCTGTGGGTGTTGTCGACCCCCACCGACAGGTCGTCCTCGCCGTGCAGCAGCAGCAGCGGCGGATTGGTGCCGTCGACGAAGTCAATGGGCTGACTCGCACCGACCGGCGCCTCGCCGAAGATCCCCTTGATCTCGGGCAGGACGTCGACAGGAAAGTCGTACGGGCCCGACAGCCCGATCATTCCGCGCAGCCACTGGCGGCTGCCGCCGGCATTGCGCAGCCATTGATCGTCGAGCGTGATCATCGCCGCGTTGTAGGCGCCCGAGGAGTGTCCCATGACGAACAGGTCGGCGGCGTTGCCGCCGTAGCGGTCGATGTTCTGCCGCGTCCAGACGACGGCCGTGGCGGCGTCCTCCAGGAACGACGGATACTTGAAGGCGGGATAGTGGCGATAGTCGGGGATCACCACGACGAATCCTCGCGCGACCAGGCCCTCGGCAACGAATCGGAAATCGGCCTTACTGCCGTAGCTCCAGCGGCCCGGGTAGAAGAAGACCAACACCGGAGCGTCGCGCTCGTCGCGAGGCGTGTAGACGTCCAGCTTCAGGCCGGTGCGGCCGCAATAGGCGATGTCGCTGTAGCGGCGGCCCTCGCGCGGCGTCAGCGCGTTCATCCAGTCGGCCGCGCTGCAGCCGCCAGCGAGCACAGCAGCAGCGATCAGCGGAAGAAGCTTGAGCATGCGTGTCCTTTTGGTGACGAAACCTACTGCAGACGGATCGCCCGCACCGTGCCGCGCGACCTGGCGGCCGAGCTGTCGAACGTTCCGCTCAGCGTGCTCCCATCGGGCGACCATGCCAAGGCGAAGGTGCCGCCGCTGCTGCGCCGCGCACCCTGCTCGCGGAAGCGAAGGACGATCTCGCGGCCGCGCACGCGGCCGTCCACCGAGATGGCCGTCCGCGACTGCCCGATCAGCACGCGCCCGTTCTCCGACCACTTCTGTCCGCGACCGGTGATGCGGTCGCCATTGTGCTCGAGCTGGAGGCGATAGCCGAGACGCAGGCCCTTGAACGCTTCGACCGACGTCTGCTCCACGTGCGTGGCCAGGCCCCACCATCCGCTGAAGTTGATGTCGGAGGCGCTCGGCGCCTGGCCGGTGGCGCCGCGGTCGGTGGCCGGATCGCCGGAGCGGCGGCCGGGCGTCGTGGCCGCGGGCGGCGGGAGCTTCTCGGGCGCCCGGTTCTCGCGCATCACGCGCCGATCGTCTCGTCCCGGCACGACCCGCACGCGTATGTCGCTGGTGTCTTCGCGATCGTTGCGCGCCAGGGGCTGCCCTACCTCGCGCGCATCGCGCATCGCGATGTCGTCGCCGCCGTCGGCCTCGTCGGCGCCGTCGGCGCGAGGACCCGAGGCGCCGCCGTGCGCCGGCTGGCCATCGCGTGACGCCACCTCCTCGAGTTTCTGGCGAGTCGTATCATCCTCCCCGGCCTTCTCGTCGCGCCGCTCGCCCGTCGCATCCTCCTCGCCGACCGCCTTGCCGACCAGCACCGACCGCGGCCTGCTGACGCTGTCGTCCTCCTCGGCATCGTCCTGGTCCAGGCGGCGCCAGGCCTTGACGAGGCTGGCGACGATGCCGTCGGTCGGCAGCTCGCGCGGAATCTCGACCACGAACGCGTTGCGCGGAAGCGGCTCGCGCCCGGGACAGAAGGAAGCGGGCTCGCGCCCCGACAGGAACAGCTCCCTGCGGGTCTGGCGAGCCTTGACGTCGCAGCCCTTGCGCAACACGAGGCCGGTGCTGACGTCGACCTGGTATTCGCGAACGTTGTGCGGTCGCTCCCACGCTCCCGGCGAGCGCCGCCCCGCGTACACACGCTCGGCGAAGCGAGCCCACACCGGCGCCGCCAGGCGCGCGGCGGTGGCGTCGCTGACGATGGGGCGCGGCTGGTCGAAGCCGACCCAGATGCCGCCGACCAGCTCGGGCGTATAGCCGATGAACCACGCGTCGGTCACGTCATTGGTGGTGCCGGTCTTGCCGGCGACGGGAATGTCGACGCTCTTCGGAAGCGCTTCGCGGCCGGTGCCGCGCTGGACCGCTTCCGACAGGACGTGGTTGACCAGGAACGCCGTCTCTTCGCCGATCACGTCGCGCCGTTTCACCTGCGAGTACCAGATGATCTCGCCGTCGGCGGTCTCGACCCGGTCGATCATGCGCGGGCGCACGCGCTTGCCGGCGGCTGCGAAGGTCGTGTACGCGACCGTCAGATCCAAGGGCGAGACGTTGACGGCGCCGAGCGCGATCGAAGGCAGCTCGGCCTCCACGTCGATTCCGGCACGGCGCGCGAGCATGGCCACGTCTTCGAGGCCGACGGTCTGGGCGAGGCGCACGGTGGCGAGGTTGTTGGAGTGCACCAGCGCGTCGCGCAGCGGCAGGAAGCCCTCGGACGTCTTGCTGATGTTGTGCGGCTGCCAGATCGAACCGTCGGGCATGTCCATGGACAACGGTGCGTCCTCGAGAGGCTGCGACAGCGCATAGCCGCGCTCGAGCGCTGCCGCATAGACGAAGGGCTTGAATGCGCTGCCTGCCTGGCGCCTGGCCAGCGCGGCACGATCGAAGCGGGATTGCGCGAAGTCGCGCCCGCCCACCCAGGCCAGTATGTCGCCATCGTGCGCGTTCATCACCACGATCGCGCCTTGCAGGTACGGGGTCTGCCCGTCGGCCATGCGCTGGCTGGCCTTGTAGTGCGGCCCTTCGAACTTCCCGTACGAGCCTTTCTCGATGCTGCGCAGCTGATTGCGAAGCTCCTCCTCGGCTGCGCGCTGCATGCGCGAGTCGATCGTCGTGAAGATCCGCAGCGGGCGCGCGTAGAGCTGGTCGCCCAGCTCTGCCTCCAGCGTGTGGCGGATCTGCTCGACCGCGTAAGGGGCCAGGCCGGCCTCGGTGCTGCGCTCGCGTCCGCGCCTGGTCACGTGCAGCGCGTGCCGCCGCGCGGCTTCCGCTTCCACCGGCGAGATGCGCTGCTGGCGCTCCATCAGCGTCAGCACGAGATTGCGGCGACGGCGTGCCTCGTCGGGCCGCCGGCGCGGGTCGTAGTAGCCCGGAGCGCGCGCGAGGGCGGCGAGCGTCGCGGCCTGCGGCAGCGTCAGCTCGCTCGCTTCGATGCCGAAGTAGTGTCGCGCCGCGTTCCCGACGCCGTGGACCGCATTGCCGAGGTAGATGTGGTTGAGGTAGAGCTCGAGGATCTCGTGCTTCGAATACTTGCGCTCGATGTCGCTGGCGACGCGGATCTCGAGCAGCTTGCGTCGCAGCGTGCGGCGCTCCACGGGCAGTCGCTCGGGGAAGACGCTTCGCGCCAGCTGCATCGTGATCGTGCTGAAGCCCTGGTCGATGCCGCCTTCGCGAACGTTGGCCAACGCAGCGCCGCCCACGCGCCGCCAGTCCAGGCCGCCGTGGTCGAAGAAGCGCTGGTCCTCGATGGCCAGGAACGCCTCGGCCACGTGCCTGGGCAGGTCCGCGAGCGCGACCATCGTGCGCTCGGGTGGCGCGAAATCGGCAAACGGCTCGCCGCTGCGGTCGAGCAGCACCGGCGCACCGCCGGGCTGATAGGATGCGAGCCGCTCCACGTCGGGGCAGCCTCGCAGCCCGCAGGTCTGCCAGGCAACGACGCTGACAATGATGGCGAGCGCGGCCGCACCGACGACGGCTCCGGCATAATGGCGCGGATGCAGCGCGCGAGCGGACGATGCCAGACGTGCGCCTCGCTGCGAGGCGGCGCGGCGCAGGAAGCGAACGGCTCGGGAACGGCCGTCGCTGCTCTGTGGTTTCCCATTATCGATGCACTACAGTCTGGTCGCATCCCGCGGCGGCTGTCGATGACGTCCTCGGCTGCGCTGGCAAAGTCGCGGCGAATGGTCCCCTCGACCGTGGAGACTTTTCGTCAGCGGCCCTTCCAGATGGGCTTCCTCTTCTCCACGAACGCACGCTGCGCCTCGCGTGCGTCCTCGGTCCTGCGCAGCGGCCGGCCGAGCTCTTCCTGGCGCCTGTACGCCTCGTGTAAGGGAAGGTGCAGAAGCTCGCGGACGCCGCTGCGTGTGGCCGCAACGGCCAGCGGTGCATTGGACGCCACGGCGGCGGCCAGCTCGAGCGCCGTCTCCATCACGAGCGAAGCCTCCACGACCCGGTTGAGCAGACCGAGCTCGAGCGCGCGCCGCGCGCCGAGCGGCCGCGCCGTCATCATGATCTCCTGAGCGTGCACCCACGCGATCTGCCGCGGCAGCATCACGGCGGCATGTCCGGTGGGGAAGAGGCCGAGCGCCACCTCCTCCAGAGCGAACGTCGCGTGTTCGGCCGCAACGCGCATCTCGGAGGCGAGCATCAGATCGAATCCGCCGCCGCGGCAGTGGCCGTTGATCGCGCAGATCAGCGGCTTGCCCAGGTCGAACTCCACCAGCGTGGCGGTCGAGACGGCGCGCAGCCCTTCGAAGATCTCCGGATCGATTCTCTCACCGCGGGCGAAGGCTTGCGCGGCCGGAATGGTTTCCTTCAGATCCATGCCGCTGCAGAAGACGCGCTCGCCGGCGCCCGTCAGCACGACGCATCGGACGTCGTCGTCGGCTGCAATCTCGCGCCATGCGCGTGCCAGCTCGCGCAGCGCCGGCGGGTTGAGCGAGTTGGCGTGCCGGGGACGGTTGATCGTGACGACGGCGATGTGTGCGTGCGCCGCCGGACGATCGATGGAGATGACGGAGTCGGCCATCACGGGGGCAACACGATGGCCGTCCCTGGGATGGCCGGCGAGGGCAGGGCGGCATCGAAGGCCACTGCCGGACCGTCCAGGAACCAGAGGCAGCTCGCGCCGGTCATGGCATGGTGCCAGAGCAGGTCCGCCTTGCCGTCGCCGTCGAAATCACCGCTGCCTTCGACCGCGAAGGCGGTATCGGCAACCAGCGGCAGCTCGCTCGCGCTGACGGCCGCAGCATCCTCCATGATCCAGACGTAGGTGTTGCCGCCGAGGCTGTTGCGCCAGACCAGGTCGTCGTCGCCGTCGGCGTCGACATCGCCGGACGCGGCAAGGTCCAGGTCGGCGTCTGCCAGCGGAGGAAGAGCGACGCTTTGCGAGGGTACCGTTGCGTTCATCAGCCACGCGTAGAGCCAGCCCTGCGTCGCGTGGCGCCACAGCAGGTCGTCGCGGCCGTTTCCATCGAGGTCGGCAACCGCTGCAATCTCGTATCCGGGATCGGGCACCCACGGCAGGACGGCGCTGAGGGTGACGCCGCCGTTCTCCATCAGCCAAAGGAAGCTGGTTCCTCGCCGGCTGTCGCGCCAGATCAGGTCGTCGGTGCCGTTGCCGTCGACGTCGCCGCTGCCGACGATCTCCAGGTGCTGCCCGAGCACGACCGGTAGCGACGCTTCGGTGGCGGCCGCTCCGTTCATCAACCAGGCCAGATCGGTGCCGATGGCGGCATCTCGCCACAGAAGATCGCTCGTACCGTTGCCGTCGACGTCGGCGCCGACGGCGAGGGCGGGGCCCGCCGGCGGCATGGGTGTCACCGAGTGCATCGAGACGACGGCATCGCCGTCGATCAGCCAGAGCGAGTTGGCACCGTTGCCGCCGTGCCGCCAGAAGAGGTCGCTCTTGCCGTCGCCGTTGAAGTCGGCGCGTGCGCGCCCGACGCCCGGGCCGGGTCGATCCGGTGGCGGCATGCCCGCCGCCTGGCATGGGTCCGGAAGGGGCGGCAGTCCCTGCGGCGACGGATCGTACGGCGAAGGGCCCGGTTCGGGATCGCCCGGCAGATAGCCGGAGGCCAGCAGCTGATTGCCCGACAGGAAGAACGCGTTCGGCAGGTACGCCGTCGCCGACAGATCGTGCTGGACGTACGGATAGGGTTCGCCGGGTACCGACCATACAGGATGGGCGTAGCCATCCTTCGCACCGGGCATCTCGAGGACGAGGTTGACGTCCACCGCCGCTATGGAGTTGCGCACCATCTGTCGCAGGTCGTCTTGCGACGCTTCGGGATGCAGCTCGCTCAGGCGCGCAAGCACGGTCTGGAAGCGGGTGTCGACGGCGATGTCGTCACCGACTTCGCCTCCGTTGGAGGCCGACAGATGCAGCAGCGCACCGCGCTCGAGCTGGCCAAGCGTGCCATTGCCGTCGGAATCGCCGAACAGGAGGAGGTCGTCGCTGTCTCCGTCGTCGTTGAAGTCGAACCTGCTCAAAGTTTCGGAGAGATGGTACGTGAACAGCGGCAGCGGCTTGTCGCCATTCGGATAGGTGTCCTCGTCTTCCGTCCAGACACGCACGTGCCGGCTGACGACGATCCTGCTCTTCCTGCGGTACGGCCGCCCGTTGAGGCCCGTGCCGAACGCCTGTCGCCTCAGCAGCCCGTCGGACGGATTGTCGCTCGAGCGAACTCCCGGCGCGGCCTTGTCCACCCGATCGATCACGCCGTCGTCGTTGGCGTCGAGCGTGTACAGCACGACCTCCGCCGGGCGCAGAAGGTATTCGGGAGCTTGTCCCTGTCGGCGCAAGTCGGCCAGGTGCTTGTAATACTCCCGCCCGCTCGTGGTCGTCACGCCGGACGGGAACGTGAGCGCGAAGACATTGGGAAACTTCGTCCACTCGCTCCCGTCGCGCCACGTGCGCGTTTCGGTCTCCATCGGAGATTCGATTCCGGGCCCGGCATCCGCATAGAACGCCAGGCGGTACGGGGAGGCCTCGATGACGGAGTGCTGGCGGGTGGAGGCGTCGGTGCCGTCGTCGTTGGTGTGGATGCCGAGGCCTGCCAGGCGGATGTCGTCCAGGAGCAGCTCGCTGGCCTGACGACCCTGCTGTTCGAGATCGAGCTCGGTGCTGGCCCGGTCCGCGCGCAGCTTGACCGCCGTCATGAGCTGAAGGGTCGTGGCGGCGAGGACGCCGAACACCATCGTCGCCATCGAAGCTTCGACCAGACTGAACCCGCGCGAGCTGCATTTCCTGACGATCATCGTCAGCCCCCTGGAACCGGCCTGTGCGGGCCGCATCGGCTCTCTTTGCCTGGGCACGCGCAGTGTCTAGGATGCGCCGACTCATGGACAATCGGCAAGGCGCAGTATCCAGGGCCGCCCACAGCGGATTCGTTCTCGCCGTTGCCGCCGCGGTGCTGGGCCTGCTCGGCTTCGGCTCCGCCTACGCGGGGATCCTGCCGGGCTTCACCGGTTTTCTGGTGATGGCGCTCGGCCTGCTGACGGGCATCGCCGCCCTGATCCTGTCGATCGTCGGCCTCAGCGCCACCCGGCCGCACAAGGGCCGCACCGGCGGCAATCGTGCCCGCCAGGGCCTGGTGCTGTCGGTGGCGGTGATCGGTCTGATCCTGGCGCCCGCGATTCGTGTCGGGAATGTGCCTCGCATCAACGACATCACCACCGATCCCGCCGATCCTCCCGCCTTCGTCGCCGCCGCGCAGCTCGAGGAGAACAGGGGCCGCGACATGGCGTATCCCGGAGAGGCGTTCGCGGCTCAGCAGCGCGAGGGTTATCCGGATCTGAAGCCGGTGGAGATGGCGGTGCCGCCCGCCGTTGCCTTCGACAAGGCCCGCGCCGCGCTGGCGTCGATGGATCGCATGGAGATCATCGGCGAGAGCAAGGAAGAAGGACGCATCGAGGCCGTGCAGACCACGCGCCTGTTCAAGTTCAAGGACGACATCGTCGTGCGGATCCGGCCGCACGGCGACGGCAGCCGCATCGACGCCCGTTCCAAATCGCGCGTGGGCAAGGGCGACCAGGGCGCCAACGCCGACCGCATCCGCGAGCTCTTCGAGCTCATGCGCTGGAAGTAGCGCGCCCGGCACCAATGACCGGCGCCGAGGACGCCCTGCTGCTGCGCGCGGACGAGCGCCCGGCACCCGCCATCATCGTCCGCACGCAGCGCCTGGCTCGCCTGCTGCGCCTGCGCATCGCCGAGCTTCGCGAGCTCGCGCAGCGGCCGGTGGCGGAAACGCCCGACATCCTGACCATCGACCAGTGGATCGAGCGCGCGTGGGAGCGCACCTCGCCGCGCGAGCTGCTGCTGCCGGCTGCCGCCGAGCTGGCGGCGTGGGAAGGCATCATCGCCGGGGACGCGCGCGGACAGGTGCTCGACGTCGGCGCCGTCGCCAGCGAAGCCGCCAGCGCCTGGCGGCTTCTTCACGAATGGTCGGAGCCGGACTGGCAGCACGAACAGCTCTCGCCCGAGACCGAGGCGTTTCTCGGATGGCGAGACGAGTTTCGCCAGCGCGCGGCAGCACAGGGCTGGGTGACGTCCGCCGAGCTTGCCGGTCGTGTGACCGCGGCGCTGGAGGCGGCGGCCACGCCCAAGGGACAGACCCTGTCGCTTTTCGATCCGGCGCCTGCCGGCAACGACTCGCTGGCTCCGGGCCGGATGGTCTTCGTCGGCTTCGAGCGCCTGGAGCCCTACGTCGTGCGGCTTCGCGAAGCGCTGCGCCGTGCGGGGACGGTCATCGAGGATCACACTCCAGGCGATGGCGCCCCCTCGGCACCCGTGCTGCGCGTCTACGCCACCGCGCAGGACGAAGCGCGCGCCACCGCGCGCGACATCGCCGCGTTTCTTGCCGAGCGGCCGCGCGCTCGCGTCGGCGTGCTCGTCACCGACCTCGAGCGCTATCGCAGCCTTCTCGAGGTGACGTTTCTCGAAGAGCTCGATCCTTCCTCGCTGCTGCCCGGGCAGGAGCTTCGCCCGCGGCCCTTCGATCTTGCCGGCGCGCCGGCGCTGCACGAGCACTGCGTGATCGCGCACGCCCTGGATCTGCTCGAGCTGGATCGGCACGCCAATCCGCGCGCATTGGTCTCGCGCATCCTGCTGGCGCCGTATCCGCGGCCGGAAGCCGGCGGCGACGAGGAGCTGGAGGCGCGCGCGTTGACCGAAGCCGCGCTGCGCCGGCGCAATGTCCGTGCGATCGATCTCGAGGAGCTTGCGCGGCGCACGCGCGGCGGTGCGCCGCGTTTCGCTGGCGCGCTGCTCGCGCTGAAGCGGCAGCTCGAACGATCGCGCGTGCCGGCCGCTCCCGGCGCCATCGCCAGGCGCTTCATCGCGCGGCTGCAGGCGCTGGGATGGCCCGGCGCCGACCTGCAAGGCGATGAGCGCGTCGCGTTCTCGCGCTGGCGCGATGCGCTTGGCGCGCTGGCCGCGCTCGAGATCGTCGAGCCGGTCATGACCGAGGCGCATGCACGCCGGCGCCTGCTCGAGCTGTGCATGCGCACCAGCGTGCAGTCGCCGTCGGCGGGGTTGCAGGTGCAGGTGATGGGGCTGCTCGACAGCGCCGGCCTGGTCTTCGACCGCATCCACGTCCTCGGCCTCGATTCGATCAGCTTTCCTTCCGCGCTGCGGCCGAACGCGTTGCTGCCGGCGCGATGGCAGCGCGAGCAGCGCCTGCCGCTGGCGTCGGCGGAGGCCGAGCTCGAGTTCGCCGCGGCGGTGTGGAATCGCGTGCTGCGGTCGGCACCCGAGGTGCATGCCAGTCATGCGGTCGGCGGCGGCGAGGATGAGCTGCGAAGCGCCAGCTCGTTCGTGGCCGCGCTGTCGCGCGAGGAGCCGGCGCTGCGCGCGCACTCCCCGTGGTACGCCGCGCAGGCGTCGAGCGCGCTGGAGCCGCGTCCACCCGAGACCGCCGTGCCGGCGCTGGTGCGAAGCGGCGGCACATCGCTTCTGGTCGGACATGCGCGCTGCCCCTTCCAGTCGCTCGCGCACGTCCGCCTGGCGGCCGATTCCTTCGACAGCGAGCAGAGCGAGCCTGCCAGCAACACGCGCGGCGATCTCGTGCACGCGGCGCTGGCTCAGGTGCTGCCGCGCATCGGCACGCGGCGCCAGCTCGGCGTCCTGACCGACCGGGCGATCGCCACGCTGGCCGCCGAAGCCGCCGAGGCGGCGATGGCAACCGAGAAGGCGCGCGCCGTTCCGCCGCTGCTGCACGCGCCGACGCGCCACTGGCTGCAGGGCATCGTCGCCGCCTGGCTGGTCTGGGAGCGTGACCATCGCTTCGGCGACTGGACCTTCGAAATGGCCGAGCAGCGCCTGCTCGCCACGTTCCCGGCGGCAGACGGCGGCGACGACATCCGTGTCACGTGCGTCGTCGACCGCATCGACGTCATCGAAGGCGGCCGTCTGCTCATCGACTACAAGACCGGCACCAGCGTGCATCGCGTCGGCGCGTGGAGCGGCGAGCGCCCTGATGATGCACAGCTGCCGATCTACGCCGTCGCCGTCGGCGCGGCCTTCCCCGACCGTCCCGTGGCAGGACTGGCTTTCGCGCACCTCGACAACCGCGAGAAGCTCGAGCTGCTGGGCCGCTGCGACGTTGCACAGTCGGAAAAGCTCGGACCGCCGAGCAGCCGCAGCCGTGACCGCACAACGTGGAGCGGGTGGAACGATGCGCTGGCGCAGATGTCGGCGGCGCTCGGCGGCCTTGCCGCTTCCTTCGCGCGCGGCGACTTCGCAGTCGACCCGCTGCGCGAGGCCAACACCTGCCGCACCTGCCGGCGCCAGCGTCTGTGCCGCGTCTTCGAAGGCACGATTGACGACGAATCCGACGATGCCGCGGACGAAGCATGAGCGACGTCGTGGACATGCTGGAACGAGCCGCCGGCGAAGCGGCGCGCGTCGCGGCCGGCGACATGGTTGCCGACCACGAATCGCGCATGCGCGCGCTGTCGGTGGACTCGAGCGTGGTCGTGCAGGCGCCGGCCGGGTCGGGCAAGACCGAGCTGCTCGTGCAGCGCTTCCTGGCGCTGCTGGCGACCGTCGAGCGGCCCGAGGCCATCCTGGCGATCACGTTCACGCGCAAGGCCGCGGCCGAGATGCGCGAGCGCATCCTGGAGGCGCTGCGCGGCGCCGAGCGCGGCGACCCGCCGCGGGGGCCGTCCGATGCGCAACGGCTGCAGCTGGCGCGCGCCGCGCTCGAGCACGGCCGCCGCTGGAAGCTGGCCGAGAATCCGTCGCGATTGCAGGTCTACACCATCGACAGCCTGTGCGCGCGTCTGGCAGCCTCGATGCCGCTGCTGAGCCGCCTTGGCGGCGTGCCCGAGACGGTCGAAGACGCCACGCCGCTGTATCGCGAGGCCGCGCGCCGCTGCCTCTACGGCGACGCGCGCGAGCAGGATGCGGGGCTGGCGCACTGCATCGACCTGGTTCTGGAGCGCGTCGAGATGGGCGTCTCGGGCCTGGAGGCGCGCCTCGTCGACATGCTCTCGCGCCGCGAGCAGTGGACGCACGTGGCAAGCGCGGTCCTGGAGCAGCCCGAGCCGCTGCTGGCGCGCATCGAGGACGGCTTTGCCGCCGCGCTCGGCGACTGCACGCGCACGCTGGCGCTGCTGTTTCCCGAAACGCTGCGCGAGCTGGCGCACGAGGTCGCGCGCCGGACACGCCACGCCCTGCAGGGAAGCCTGCTCCCGTGCAACTGGCCGACCCTCGGCGAGAGCGCTCTGCTGTCGGCGGGGCCCGAATCGACGGCGGCATGGGGCGAGCTTCGCGCGCTGCTGATGACCAGAACCGGCCTGCGCAAGCCTTCCGGCCTCAACGTCAACGTCGGCGCCGCCGATTCCGCCGTCAAGACGTGCTACACGCGGCTGCTCGACGAGGTGCAGGCACTGCCCACGCGCCAGCTCGAGAAGCTGCTCGCCGATCTCTCGTGCGCTCCCGAGCTCCCGGCCGCTGCCAGGTTCAGCGGCGAGTCGCGCGATGCCATGCTGGCGCTGCTGCGCGTCCTGCTGCTGGCTCACCAGGAGCTGTGGCTGGTGTTCCGCGAGCGGCGGATGGTCGATTTCGTCCAGGTGGCCGCGGGCGCGGTCTCCGGGCTCGGCAGTACCGACGCTCCAAGCGAGCTGCTGCAGCGTCTGGACGCGCGCATCTCGCATCTTCTGGTCGACGAGTTCCAGGATACCAACCTCGTGCAGTGCGAGCTGGTCGCCAGGCTGACGTCGGCGTGGACACCCGGCGACGGCCGCACGCTGTTCCTGGTCGGCGATCCGATGCAGTCGATCTACCGCTTCCGCAAAGCCGAGGTCGGCCTGTTCCTTCGCGCATTCGAAGGCCGGCTCTTCGACCACGTGGCCGCCGAGCCGGTGCGCCTTCAGGTCAACTTCCGCTCCGACAGGAGCGTGCTGGCATGGATCAACCGCGTCTTTGCCGGAGTGCTCGGCGACGTCGACGACGCACGCCGGGGCCTGGTCCGCTTCGCGCCCTCGGTGGCGCGGCCGGGCGCTGCCGACGGGGAGCCGGTCAGGATCTACTCGTGGCGTGCCGTCGGCGACGCCGACGACAAGGGCAAGGGCGAGGCACGCGGCCTCGCCGACCTGATCACCGCCGACCTGCTGCCGCAGGCTCGCACGCGCGGCGGCAAGGTCGCGATCCTGGTGCGTTCGCGCTCGCACGCCTTGCCGCTGCTGGCCGAGCTGCGCGGACGCGGCATCCGCTATCGTGCGCCCGGCTTCGACATGCTGGCCAACAGGGCCACGGTCAGCGATCTGGCCGCGTTGACGCGTGCGATCGTGCATCCGGCCGATCGTCTGAGTTGGCTGGCGGTGCTGCGCTCTCCGATGGTCGGCCTGGAGATCGCCGATCTTCTGCGACTGTTCGAGCCCGAGGTCGAGGAGGCGCGCGCGCGCGCCGATCATGCGCCGCCGCGCCTGGTCGCCGCCGTCCTGCGCGATGCCGAAGCACGACGGCGCGTGCTCGGCGACGATGCGTGCGCGCGCGTCGAGAAGGCGCAAGCCGTGCTGAGCTGCGCGCGCGCGCGGCTTGGCGCGGTGCCGGTGGACCGCGTCGTGCGCAGCGCATGGATCGCGATGGGCGGGCCGGCCTGCGCCGATGCCGAAGGCCTGCTCGATGCGGAGCAGTTCTTCGCGCTCGTCCCCGGCTGCACCCAGCGCGCCACGCTCGACCTGGACGACCTCGAGCGCAGGCTGCAGACGCTGGAGGCCAGCGTCGACCCCGATCCCGCCATCGATCTGGAGGTGATGACGATCCACAAGGCCAAAGGCCTGCAGTTCGACACGGTGGTGCTGCCGCGGCTGGACGGCACCACGCGCGGCCGCACGCCGGAGGCGGTGACGATGGAGACGGACGCGGCCACCGGGCACATCGAGCTGATGGCGATGGCGCCGGCGCGCGGACGCACCGACGAGGACGAGGAGAAGCGCTACAAGCTGCTCGAGCGACGCGAGCGCGAGCGCGACGCGGCCGAGCTGCGCCGCATGCTCTACGTCGCCGCCACGCGGGCCGAGCACCGGCTGGTTCTGTCGGCGACCGCGCCTGCGGAAGGGAAGCCTGCACGGCGCGCCACGGCGATGGCGGTGCTGGAACCGTTCGTGGGCAGCGCCGACATCGTGACGCTGGACTGTCCGCCGGTGCTGGGGCCGCTCGGACGACCGTCGATGCGTCTTGCCGCGGGCTATGAGCCCGCGCCGCCGGTGCCGCGCGCGCAGCCGCGCACGGTCGTCGTGCAGCGGCCCTCGGAGGCCGGCGCCGAAGAGCTCGATCCGGCGCAGATGTCGGCCTCGATGAAAGCCATCCACATCGGCAAGGTCACCCACGCCGCCGTCGAGCGCATCACCGAAGACGGCGTCGATGCCTGGACGGCGGCGCGCGTGCGCGCCGAGCGCGGCTGGATCGAGCGCCGCCTGCGGATGGCCGGTGCCGTCGAGGAGGAGCTGCGCGAGTGCGCGCGCGCGGTGGAGGAGGCGCTGGTCGCGCTTCTCGAGGACGAGCGCGGCCGCTGGCTGCTGGCGCCGCACCAGGACGCGCGCACCGAGCTGCCGCTGACAGGCCTGCAGCCGCAGGCCGTGACGGTGGCCAGCATCGATCGCACATTCATCGAAGAGGGCGTGCGCTGGATCATCGATCTGAAGACGGGGCGGCCCGACGGGCGCGAGTATCGAGGCCTGTCCGAAGACGAGGCGGCGCGCCGCTATGTCGAAGCCCGCACCGCCGAGTACGCGACGCAGCTCGAGCAGTACCGCAAGCTCATCGAGCTCGCCGCCGGCGCGCACGGCGACCTGCCGGAGCGGGGCGCGCAGGCACCGGTGCGGCTCGGCCTTTTCTTTGCCCGTCTGCCTGCGGCACATCGTTGGCGAGAAATCACCACCCCGTCCGACAGGAGCCAGCGCTGATGTCGCAAGATCCCGTCCGTTATGCAGTCGACAATGAGATTGCCGTCGTCACCGTCGACGACGGTCGCGCCAATGCGCTGTCGCACGCCGTCATCGATGCGCTCGGCGCGTGCCTGGACAGGGCGGCTGCCGAGGAGGCAAAGGCCGTCGTCATGACCGGCCGCCCGGGCCGTTTCTGCGCCGGCTTCGACCTCAACGTGATGATGGCCGGCCCCAGCCAGCGCCGGAAGCTCGTCGAGGAAGGTGCGCACCTGTTCCTGCGGATGTACGAGTTTCCGCGTCCGATCGTGCTGGCATGCACCGGACATGCGCTGGCGGCAGGGGCGGTGTGGCTGACCGCGTGCGACTGGCGCGTCGGTGCCGACGTCGAGGCCAAGATCGGTCTGAACGAGGTCGCCATCGGCCTGCCGCTGCCGATCTTCGCGCTGGAGCTTGCGCGCGCGCGGCTGGCGAGCCACCGCGTGCTGGACGCGACGGCGCACGCGCGCATCTACTCGCCGCGTGAGGCGGTCGAGGTCGGCTATCTCGACGAGGTGGCCGCCGAGGCCGAGGTCATGGCGCGCGCCATGGAGCGGGCGGCCGCGCTCGGCGCTCTGCGCGACCCGGCCTACAGCCACACCAAGCAAATGGTGCGCGCCGCGGTGTCCCGCCACATTCGAAGCACTCTCGAAGAGGACATGGACAGGATCGGCTGACGAGGCCGCAATCGAAGGATCGACGATGGCGCAGAGGTTCGACACGCTGAGCGAAGAGCTGGCCGACTTCGTTCGGGCACAGCCAGTCTTCTTCGTGGCCAGCGCGCCGCTGTCGGCCGACGGCCACGTCAACGTCTCTCCCAAGGGCCTTGACACGCTGCGGGTGCTCGGCGCGGATCGCGTCGCCTACCTCGACCTCACAGGCAGCGGCAACGAGACGTCCGCGCATGTCGCGGAGAACGGCCGCATCACCATCATGCTGTGCAGCTTCGGCGCGCAGGCGCGCATCCTGAGGATCTATGGGCGCGGTCGCGCGATTCTGCCCGAAGATCAGGGATGGCCTGAGCTGCGCCGTCACTTCGGCGACTATCCCGGTGTACGTCAGATCATCGATGTGGCCGTCGACGAAGTGCAGACGTCGTGCGGCTACGCGGTGCCGCGCATGGACCTGGTCGGCGCGCGCGATACGCTGATCCGCTGGGCCGAGCGCAAGGGCGAGCAAGGCACGCGGGTCTACCAGAAGGAACGCAATGCGCGCAGCATCGACGGCCTCGTCACGCCCATCGGCCGGCGCGATCGGCACTGAGCCTCGTTGTTGCGGCCTCCGGTGGCCGGTGCCACCATCGCCGCAATGGGCGCGGCGCGCAGCATCGGCTTCACCGTCTACACCGACGTTCTCTGTCCGTGGTGCTACAACGCCACGGTGACGCTGACACGAGTGCGAGACGAGGTGGGCGACGTGCTCTCGTTGCAGTGGAAGAGCTACCTGCTGAGACCGCAGCCGCAGCCGCGGTCTCTCGACGCGTTTCGCCGCTACACGCAGTCCTGGATGCGGCCGGCCGCGCAGCCCGACGCCGGCGAGTTCCAGGTCTGGTCCACCGACGAGCCGCCGCCGTCGCACTCGATTCCGCCCAATGTCGCCGTCAAGGCCGCGGCGCGGCAGAACGCGCTGGAGCGTTACCACCTGGCGCTCATGCACGCGTACTTCGCACGCAACAGGAACATAACGGACACGGCCAACCTGATCGACGTCGCCGGCGAGTGCGGTCTCGACGTCGACCGGTTCGAGCGTGATCTCGACGACGCCTCGGTGCTCGCCGAGGTGATCGAGGATCATCGCGAGGCGATCTCGCTCGACATCCATGGTGTGCCCTGCGTCGTCGTCGAAGGAGGCTTTCAGCTTCCCGGTGCGCAGGAGCGGGCCGTCTACAAGAACGTCATCGCCAAGACGCTCGAACGCAGGAAGGTCCTTGCATGAAGCCCCCAGTCCTGGCCGACGCGGCGCTGCGCAATCTCGAAGAGGACGCGCAGGCGCTGGCGGGCACGATCATCACCAACCGCCGCCGCATTCACGAGCAGCCCGAGCTCGGGCTGATGCTGCCGAAGACGCAGGCCCTGGTGGTATCGGAGCTGGAGCGCATCGGCGTTCCGATCATCCGGACGGGACGCACGCTCAGCTCGGTCGTCGCCGACATCGAAGGCACCGCCACCGGCCGTGCAACGAGGGTGGCGCTGCGGGCCGACATGGACGCCCTGCCCCTGAGCGAGCACAACGACCTGCCCTACGCCTCCAAGGTCGCCGGCTGCATGCACGCATGCGGACACGACGCGCACGTGGCGATGCTGCTCGGAGCTGCCGAGCTCCTGATGAAGAAGCGCGACGCGTTCGCCGGAACCGTGCGGCTGATGTTCCAGCCGGGCGAGGAAGGCTTCGGCGGCGCCAGGCTCATGATCGACGAAGGCGTGCTCGAAGGCATCGAGTCGGCGTTCGCGCTGCACATCGACTCGAGCACGCCGATGCATACGCTGTCGCTGCGCAAGGGGCCGATCATGGCCTCCGCCGATTCGTTCCGCGTCGTCTTCCACGGCGCCGGCGGGCATGCCTCGATGCCGCATCTGACCAGCGATCCGATTCCCGCCATCGGCCCCTTCGTCGACGGCCTCTCGCACGTGGCTGCGCGCGAGACCGATCCGGACGACCGTGCGGTCTTCAGCGTTACCAGGGTCGTGGCCGGCACGACGCTGAACGTCGTCCCGCCCACTGCCGAATGCTACGGCACGATCCGCACCCTCAGCGCCAAACGCCGGCGCATCGCGCACGAGCAGTTGCGCCGCGTCGCCGAGGGCGTTGCCGCCTCTCGCGGCCTTCGCGCCGAGGTGCAGGTGGACGAGGGCTACCCGCCGACGGTCAATCACGACGCGCCGGTCGAGCTCATCGCGCAGACTGCGCGGGCGCTCGGCCTGCGCGTGCACGAGATGCCGAGCCCGATGATGGGAGCCGAGGACTTCTCCTACGTGCTCGAGAACGTTCCCGGCGCGATCGCGTTTCTCGGCGTGCGCTGCGAGGGCGGCGGTCCGCTGCACTCCGATCTCATGAAGATCGACGAATCGATGCTTGCCAAGGGCGCCGCGCTGCACGTGGCGGCGGCGTTGCGCATGATGGAAGGCTGACGCGCGCGGCGCCGGCCGTGCTCGGGCGGAGCCGCGTCAGGCCCTGCCGCGCGACTCTCCCATGACCACCGCCCTGGCGATCAGGTGCGCGACGCGCAGCGCTTCGGGCAGGTGCGAGCGCAGCTGACCGGCCGCAACGAGCGCGCTCGCCTCGACGGCGCCGATGCCGGCGCAGGCAACGTGCACGTTGTGGCCGCTGTCGAAGGAGCGCGGGCACTTCTCGAGCAGTGCGATGCGGTCGTGCAGGCCCGCCGCCGCCAGCGCGCCGACCAGCACTTCGTCGCCCGGCGGCTTGCGGTTGACGATCAAGACGGGCTTGTCCAGGCGCTCCGATATCTGTCGAGGATCGAGCACCGCGAGGCCTGCGATGGTGATGCCGCCGAAGACGAGCGCCTGCACGCTGCCGATCATGCGCAGGCCCGAGATCCACTCGACCAGGAACTCGCTGACGTTCTCACCGTCGATGGCGAAGCTCGTCATCGCCACCGCCTCGACGGCGCCCGCTCCCTGGGTCATGACGGCCACGATCGGCGTCGTCGCCGATGTGCCTTTGACGAAGGGGCCGTCGTCGATGGCGAGCAGATGAGGCGCATGGCGCTTCATCGGTTCTTCTCATCACGCCGGCGCGGGCAGGCAAGATCGCCACGCGCAGGCAGCGGTGCCCGAGCCCGGCGCCGCGCGTCGGCCTAGGAAGCAGCCTTGCGCAGGTCCGGCAGCGTGTAGCCCTGCTCGCCGAGCTGGGCGCGGATGACCTTCTTGTCGAGCTTTCCGGTGGACGTCAGCGGCAGCGAAGGAACCAGCAGCACATCGTCGGGAAGCTGCCACTTGGCGAAGGTGCGGCCGAGATGCTCGAGCACCTGTTCCTTGGTCACCGTCGCTCCGGGCGCGCACACGACGAGCGCAACCGGCCGCTCGTCCCATTTCGGATGCGGCTGCGCCACGACGGCAGCCTGCGCCACGCCGGGCAGCGCGCAGATGTCGTTCTCGATGTCGACGGAGGAGATCCACTCGCCGCCGGACTTGATCAGATCCTTGCTGCGGTCGGCGATGATCAGGTACTGCTCCGGGTCGATCTTGGCGACGTCGCCGGTCACCAGCCATCCGTCGTGGAACTTGCTCGGCTGCGGATTGTTGAAGTACTCGGAGGCGATCCACGGGCCGCGAATCAGAAGCTCGCCGACGCTCTTGCCGTCGTGCGGAAGCGGGTTCCAATTCTCGTCGAAGATCTCGATCTCGAGGCCGGGGATGGGAAGGCCGGCCTTGGCCACGTTCTCGAACTGCTGATCCTCGGTCAGGCTGAGGTGCGAGCGCTTGGCGACCTTGCGCGAGAGCGTGCCGAGCGGGTTGGTCTCGGTCATGCCCCAGCCCTGGATCATCTCGACGCCGAGCTTGTCCCAGTACCAGCGGATCAGGGACGGCGGCGGTGCCGAGCCTCCGCACGTCACGCGCGAGAGCGCCGAAAGATCCCATCGGTCGGGCTCGGCCTCGATGGCCTGGCGCACGCCCTGCCAGATCGTCGGCACGCCGGCCGAGACGGTGACCTTCTCCGCGGCCATCAGGTCGAGCATGTCCCTCGGCGTCATGAAGCGATTGGGCAGCACCTGCTTGCAGCCCAGCATGGTTGCGGTGAAGGGCAGGCCCCAGCTCATCGCATGGAACATGGGAACGATGGGACAGACCGCATCGACCGCCGAAAGCGCGATCGAGTCCGTCATCGCCTGCGCCATGGTGTGCAGGTAGGTGGACCGATGCGTGTACATGACGCCCTTGGGATCCCCGGTGGTGCCGCTGGTGTAGCAGAGGCCCATCGGCGCGTGCTCGTCGAGCTCGGGCCAGCAGTAGGTGCAGTCGCTGCCGGCGAGGAACTTCTCGTAGTCGACCGCGCCTGGCAGCGAGCTCTTCCACTCGGCGGTATCGGAGCACACCACCCAGTGCTCGACGGTCGGGCATTTGGCGGCGAGCGGCTCGAGCAGCGGCAGCAGATCCTCGTCGATGAAGATCACGCGATCGGCGGCGTGGTTGATGATGTACTCGAGGTCGCGCGCGCTCAGGCGGATGTTGAGCGTGTGCAGGACGGCGCCCATGCACGGCACGGCGAAGTACAGCTCCAGGTGACGGTGGTTGTTCCAGAGGAACGTGGCCACGCGGTCGCCATGGGCGATGCCGAGATCAGCGAGCGCCCGCGCCGCCCGATGCGCCCGCTGCCGCGTCTCCGCCAGCGTCTGGCGCTTCATCCCTTGCGCCGTGCGCGTGACGACCTCTTCGGCCGGCGACAGCAGGGGCCCGCGCTCCATCAACCGCGACATCAACAGCGGAGTCTTCTGCATCGTCATCGTTTCCAACCTCCTGAACGGGGTCACGTCCGAATCCGCGGCTTCGCGCGTCCTTCTCCAGGCACAAAACCGCGTTTTCGAGACCTGACCCCGTGTCTATTCCTTACGCGGCGAGGACGAAATCGTCGGGCTCGGTCCATCCGATGCGTGCGAGCTCGGCGCGCACGCGAAGACGCGCTGCGGCGCCGGCCACCGCGCTCACTGCGAACGGCCGTGGTGAAAGCTCGCCCAGATGCGTGTGCGCGATGACCGGCCACGAGCGCCCGCCGCCGCGCACGACGCCGCCAATCTTGCGCGGATCGACGTCGACCAGGCCATCGGCCACCACGCCTTCGCCGGCAAGCGCCTTGACCAGCCGCTTGCCCACCGGGCCGGCCCCGAGGATCCACAGGCCGCGGCCTTTCTCGATCGGCGCCAGAAAGCGCGCAAGGAAATGCGCGCGCAGCCGCATCATTGATTCCTCGCCGTAGCGAGAATCGCTGCGGCATGCCTGGCGCGCGTGCTGGCGCCAGCTCATCAGCGTTTCGGGCACGCGCCGGATGGCAAGGCCGAGCTCGTGCGCGCGCAGCATGAGGTCCCAGTCCTCGGCCCAGCCGGCATCGCGCCAGCCGCCGAGGCGCTCGCGCAGCACGTCTGCGCGCAGCATCCACGTCGGGTGCAGCGCGGGACACTCCACGAAGCGTTCGAGCGCGATCTGCGCGGGCGTCGCCAGCCCGTTCTGCCACGCCAGATACTCGCGCATGCCGTCGCCAGCCTCGCTCTCGGGAAACGCGCGCGTGCGGCAGGTGACGCCGAAGAGCGACGGGTCGTCGTCGAGCATCGCCGACTGCATCGCCAGCCGGCACGGATGCATCAGATCGTCGGCATCCATGCGGGCGATCCGCGTGCCGCGTGCAACCGCAAGGCCGAGGTTCAGCGCCTCGACGATGCCTCGCGCGGTGCTTCGGGTCTGCAGCGGCCTTACCCGCGCATCGCGCTGCGCGTGCTCGTGCAGCAGACGGGCGCTGTCGTCGCTGCTGCCATCGTCGACGGCGAGCAACTCGAAGGCCGGCTCGCTTTGCGCCAGAACGGACTCGAGGGCGTCGCCCAGCCACGGCTGTGCATCGCGCACGGGCATCAACACGCTGATGGCCGGAGCGTCGGACGCGGGCGGCGGCATGGGTTCTCATGCAATGCACGTAGGTGTAAAGGAAGCGGCCCGATTCGATTCCGTGCAAGCGGCAACGGTGCCCGTGGAGGCGACATGAGCCAACGACGACGCAAGTTCTGGGGCTGGGGATACGAAGGCGAGGGACCGACTGTCGATCATCAAGACGCCATCGGCGCGATGCTGACGGCGCGGCTCGGCGGCGAGCCGCTCCAGCGTCAGCCCGAGCCGAGGATCGAGGAGATCGAGCTGCCGCGGCCGCGCGTGAAGCCGCCGTCCTCGCTGGAGGCGCTCTGCACGACCGCGCCGCTCGAGCGCGCCGGCCACACCTACGGCAAGGCCTTTCGCGACGTCGTGCGCGCCTATCGCCGCGACTTCTCGCCGGCCCCGGATGTGGTCGCGTTTCCTGCAACGGAAGCCGATCTGGTCGCGGTTCTCGACTGGTGCTCCGGCTCCAACGTTGCCGCCATCCCCTACGGCGGTGGCTCCTCGGTGATGGGCGGCACGGAAGCGCGCGGCCTGAGCGACGGCTACGCCGGCGCCGTTACCATCGATCTGAGCCGGCTTGGCCGCGTTCTGGAAATCGATCGCAGCTCGCGCGCCGCGCGTATCCAGGCCGGTGCCTACGGGCCGGCGCTGGAGGAAGCGCTGCGGCCGCACGGCCTGACGCTTCGCCACTTTCCGCAATCGTTCGAGTTCTCCACGCTCGGCGGCTGGATCGCCACGCGCTCGGGCGGCCACTACGCCACGCTCTACACGCACATCGACGACTTCGTCGAGTCGCTGCGCGTCGTCACTCCCGCCGGAACCCTCGAGAGCCGGCGCCTGCCCGGATCGGGCGCCGGGCCGAGCCCCGATCGTCTCTTCATCGGCTCCGAGGGAACGCTCGGGATCATCACCGAGGCGTGGATGCGGCTGCAGGACCGGCCGAAGTATCGCTCCTCGGTCACCGTACTGTTCGACGATTACTACGCGGCGGCGCGTGCGGTGCGCGCCGTGGGCCAGGCCGGTCTGTACCCGACCAACCTTCGCCTGCTCGACGCGAACGAAGCGATGACGAGCGGGGCCGGCGACGGCGTCTCGCACGTGCTCATCCTCGGCTTCGAATCCGCCGACCATCCGCTCGATGCATGGATGGCGCGCGCGCTGGAACTGGTGGGCGATCACGGCGGGCGCTATCCGGAAGGTGCCGGCAAGACGCGCACGGATGAAGCCGCCACGCGCGAAGGAGCGGCCGGCGCGTGGCGCGACGCCTTCCTGCGCGCGCCGTATCTGCGCGATGCGCTGGTCGGCCTCGGCGCCATCAGCGATACGTTCGAGACCTCGATCACGTGGGACCGCTTCGAGCAGTTCCACGCCGGCGTCACCGAGGCCGTCCTGGACGTGGTGCGCAGGCGATGCGGCGGCGGCAGCGTCACCTGCCGCTTCACGCACGTCTACCCTGACGGCCCGGCGCCGTACTTCACGATCCTGGCGCCATCGAAGCCGCAGCGTCAGCTCGAGGACTGGGATGCGATCAAGGAGGTGGCCTGCGATGCCGTGCTGCGCCTCGGCGGCACCATCACGCATCACCACGCAGTCGGCCGCGATCATCGGCCCTGGTACGACAGGCAACGGCCGGAGCTGTTCGCGCGCGCGCTGACGGCCGCCAAGCGCGAGCTCGATCCGGCCGGGGTGATGAACCCGGGTGTGCTCATCGATCCGGTGCGCTGACGCGACGGCGGCTGCGACCTACGCGTCGCGCCAGCCCGCCACCGCTCCGCGCCATGCCCCGCGCAGCGCCGGCCAGCGCCGGTGCCGGATCATGATCGCGCTGTGGTGCAGCAGCCGGACGCACAGCGCGAGCGCCGGCAACGGAGCGCGCGCTCGCAGGAACAGCGCAAGCCCCTCGAACAGGCGGAACCATCGCGCCGAGCTCCACGGGCCGAGAGCCGTCGCCTCGTAGTGCACCACGCGGCAAGCGTCGGCGACGACCAGCTGCCAGCCGGCTTCGCGCGCACGAAACGACAGGTCGACGTCCTCCCAGTAGAAGAAGAAGCGTTCGTCCAGTCCGCCGACGTCTCCGAGCATCTGCATCGACACGAGCAGGCAGGCGCCGGAGAGATAGTCGATGCGGTCACAGGCGCCGCGCGCATGGCGGGAAACGCCCGTCCACAGGCTCGCGCTGCCGCCGCCCCAGGCCTGCACCTGGCCGTGCCGATCCAGCAGCACCGGTGCGACGAGCCCGGCGCGAGGATGCGTCGCGGCGGCGGCAAGCAGGCGCGCCAGAGTACCGGCCTGCACCTCGGTGTCGGAGTTGACCAGCCACACCCAGCGCGCCCCGAGCGCGGCTGCACGGAGAATGGCCATGTTGACGGCGGCTGCGAACCCGACGTTGCGCCGCGACTGTACGATCTCCACGCCGGGCAGCGCGGCCCGATAGGCAGGAGCCAGATCGTCGTCCGATCCGTTATCGACGACGACGACGTGATCGGGCCGTGGCGAGGAGCGGCCAAGTCGCACCAGGCAATCGCGCACCAACTCGACATCGTTCCAGCTCAGAACCACCGCCACCGTGCCGGTGCGGCTTGCTGCCTTTTCGGGTGAGCCGTGCGCCAGCTGTTCCGACATCGGCTGCTATGCGGTCCTGGTGCGGAGGTAGGACACGGCAAACAGGACGAAGAGCATCATGTCGACGGCTGCACCGACCACGGGAGCGCCGCTGACACGTCCCTGCATCATCAGGACCGGCACGGCAAGGCCGAAGGCGAGCTTCTCGAGCATCGCCACCGGCATCAGCGGCCGGTAGCGCAGCGGGTCGCGGCCGATGACGAGGAAGACCAGCTGCCAGGCCAGCGTCACGCCGACGAAGCCGTAGTAGAACTCGGGGTGCGTGATCGCAGGCGGGTTGCCGGCGGCGATGCGGCTTTCCAGAAAGTACATCGGAGCGATGCACAGCACGCCGTAGATTCCGGCGCCGGTGAAGACGCGTCTGGCGAATACGTCGTCGCGCTCGGGCATCACGCTTCGTTCCGTGGCGGATGCGTAGCCGTGGCCGGTGGTGGCCTCAAGCTGCGCGGGCCTTGCGGTTCTCGGCAGTCGGGCGCCACGCCGGCCTCGTCGCGCTGCCCTTCGTGTTGCACGCCGCATCCGATGGCATAAGCAGGACGGCGTTCCGGCGACGCGCTGGTAGAGACCCGAACGCAGGCGGCGCCGCCCGCGCGCATACCGACACGCGAACGAGGATTTGCCGATGGCCCTGGACTTCTCGCTCTCTCCCGAGCTGATCGCGCTGCGCGATCGCATCCGCAGCTTCATCCAGACCGAGATCGAGCCGGTGGAGGCCGAGTGCGAGAAGAGCGGGGAGTGGCGGCGCGGCATCATCGGCCTGCGAAAGAAGGCGTACGCCGCCGGGCTGTGGTGCCCGCACATGCCCAGGGAGTGGGGCGGCATGGGACTGTCGCCGGTGGAGATGGCGACCGTGTCGGCCGAATGCGGGCGCAACCGCATCGCCTCCTTCGTGCTCAACTGCCAGGCGCCCGACGAAGGCAACATGCACACGCTGCTGCACTTCGGCACCGACGAGCAGAAGGAGAAGTACCTGCGCCCGCTGGTCGAAGGTCGCGTGCGGTCCTGCTTTGCCATGACCGAGCCCGAGGTGGCCGGCTCCGATCCCACCGGCATCCGCACGCACGCCGTCAAGGAAGGCGATCACTGGGTCATCAACGGGCACAAGTGGTTCATCTCCGGCGCGCGCGGCGCGCAGTTCGCCATCGTCATCGCCAGGACCGATCCGGACGCCGATCCGCCGCAGGCCCGAAACTCCGCGTTCATCGTTCCGACCGACGCGCCCGGCTTCGAGATCGTGCGCGACGTCGAGACGATGGCGGGCCAGCACAACCACTGCGAGATCCGCTTCGACAACGTGGTCGTCCCGGCCGACGCGATGCTCGGCGGCCGCGGCGAAGGACACCGTCTGGGACAGGTCCGGCTCGGGCCGGGACGTCTGGCGCACTGCATGCGATGGCTCGGCCAGTGCGAGATGGTTCTGGAGATGATGGTCGCGCGCGCCACCACGCGCGAGCTGCACGGCGGCACGCTGGCCGACAAGCAAGGCGTCCAGTGGATGATCGCGCAGTCGGCCATGGAGCTCTACCAGGGAAAGCTGATGACGCTGCACGCAGCCTATCTGCTCGGCGAGAAGCTTCCCTTCCGTCAGGAAATCTCGATGGCGAAATATCACGTCGCCAACACGCTCTGGCGCATCCTGGACCGTGCGATCCAGGTCCACGGCGCGCTCGGCTTCTCCACCGACACGCCGCTCGAGAAGATGATGCGGCAGGCGCGCTCGGCGCGGCTCGTCGACGGCGCCGACGAGGTTCATCTGACACAGATGGCGCGCTTCGTGGTCGACGCCTACAGGAACGAGGGCTCCACGCGCAGCGCCACCGGCTACGGCCTGCTCTACTGACGGCAGCCCTTCGTTACGCCATTGCGGCGGCCGGACCGCCACGAAAACGAAAAAAAACTTCGTTGTCCCGGTTCTCCCCGCGGCCGCCGACGGCTGCAGCCGCGGCTGTAGACGATCGCCTCACCACTGCAGCGCCGGGTCCAGTCCACTGAGGACTCATTCCTCAATCTGGCCTGCCGGCCAGAGGCGATGGATCATCGGAGGGCGCCGCGCCCCCCTTGTCGATTGAAGCAGCATGGTTCAAAGACGTCGAAGCAGGCGGGATCAACCTCCCCGTCATCACGGTTGCAAGGAGCTCGAACATGAAATCATTGCGGATGTCTCAACGGCTGGCTTTCGCGCTTTTCCTGGGCTGCGCGAGCGCCGGCGGTGTGCTCGTCGACACGGCCGTTCCGCAAACAGCCCAGGCGCAGGTCATCGACGAAGCGTACTTCTACACCGAGCTCGCGCCGCATGGCCGCTGGGTCAACCACGTGCAGTTCGGCTGGGTGTGGTCTCCGACCGTGGTCGACGTGGGATGGCGGCCCTACACGCGCGGACGCTGGGTCTGGTCCGACGAATTCGGCTGGACCTGGGCTTCCTATGAGCCATGGGGCTGGGCCACCTACCACTACGGCCGCTGGTACTTCGATCCGATCTACGGCTGGACCTGGGTGCCGGGCCGCGTGTGGGCGCCGGCGTGGGTGAGCTGGAGAGTGGAGGCGGGGCACGTCGGCTGGGCTCCGCTGTGGCCGGCCTACTTCGAGATCCATCACGAATGGGACTGGTCGCGCCGCTGGCGCGACTACCCGGATTGGCATCACCGTCACCGCGGTCGCGACTGGGACCGCTGGATCTTCGTCCGCGACCGCGAGTTCATTTCCGAGCGCATCGATCGCGTCGTGATTCGCGATCGGCACGAGCGCGATCGGCTCTTCACGCGCTCGCGCGACATCACCGGACAGATCGATTACAGCCGCCCCGAGCGCATCGGCCGCGCGCTGGACCGCTCGATGATCGAGAAGGCCGTAGGGCGGCCGATCCGCCCCGCGCGCATCGAGCGGGTCGACCGGCCGACCCGCAACGACGAGCGCCGCGGCGATCGCATCGAGGTGTTCCGGCCGCGCGTGCGCGAGAGGCCCGATAAGACGCCCGACAAGCTCGGCGTCGCCAAGGAGCCGCGCAAGGAGGAGCGCGAGCAGGAGCGCAAGATCTGGGAGCGCGCGCCCAAGGAGGGTGTCGATCGCGACCGCCAGCGCGAGCGCGAGGTGGCCGATCGAGATCTGCGCGACAGCGAACGTGACGGGCGCGACCGCGAGGGCCGCGGGAACCGTGACGCGATGGATGCCGACCGCCGTGATCGCCGCGACGGCCGTGGCGGCGATGCGGCAGACACGGAACGCGGCCGCGATGGCCGCGGCGACGCCGTGGGCGGCGAGCGCGACCGCGACGGTCGAGACCGTGAGGGGAGCGACGGCGATCGCGATCGAACGGGACGCGACGGCATGGGCCGCGAGCGCGATGGTCGCGACCGCGGTGGCGCTGCCGACGGCGAGCAGGGCCGCGAGCGCGACGCGCGCGAGCCGCGCGATCCGAAGGACCCGCGCGAGCCGCGCGAGCGCGGTGCGGATGCGGATCGGGAGCGCCGTGAGCGCGACGGGCAGGGCAGGGACGACAAGGGTGCGCCGGGCAAGGACGCGGTGGATCGCGAGCGTTCCGATCGTGACAAGGCCGGCCCCGGCGGCGGCGCAGGCGCCGAGCGCGAGCGTCAGGAGCGCGACAGGGCGCAGCGCGAGGAGCGGGGCCAGCAGGAGCGCGACAAGGCGCAGCAGCAGGACCGCGAGCGCGAGCAGCGTGAGAAGGCGCAGCAGCAGGACCGCGAGCGCGAGCAGCGTGAGAAGGCGCAGCAGCAGGATCGCGAGCGCGAGCAGCGTGAGAAGGCGCAGCAGCAGGATCGCGGGCGCGAGCAGCGTGAGAAGGCGCAGCAGCAGGACCGTGAGCGCCAGCAGCGTGAGACGCAGGATCGCCAGCGCCAACAGGCGGACCGCGATCGCCAGCAGCAGCAGGAACGTGACCGCCAGCGGGAGCAGGAGCAGGGTCGCCAGCAGCAGCAGCGCGAGATGGAGCGGCAGCGCGGGCAGGAGCGCGAGCGGCAGATGCAGCAGCAGCGCGGCGAGCGCGAGCGCCAGGAGCGGCAGATGCAGCAGCAGCGCGAGCAGAAGCAACGCGACGACCGCCGCAGCCAGGAGCTGATGCAGCAGCGCCAGCGAGAGCAGCAGCGTGCCCAGGAGCGGCAGATGCAGCAGCAGCGCGAGCGGCAGGCGCAGGAGCGGCAGATGCAGCAGCAACGCGAGCAGCAGCGTGCGCAGGAGCGGCGCGTGCAGCAGCAACGCGAGCAGCAGCGTGCGCAGGAGCGTCAGATGCAGCAGCAGCGCGTGCAGCACGAACGCCAGCGGGCGCAGGAGCGGCAGATGCAGGAGCGCGCGCAGCAGCAGCGCCAGATGCAACAGCGATCGCAGCAGCAGCGTCCGATGCAGCAGCAGCGCGTGCGCGAGCAGCCGCGCCAGATCGAGCGCGGCGGCGGTGGTGGTGAGCGCGGCGAGCGCGGCGGCCACCCCCAGCGCGGCAGACACTGACGCACGATCATCGGAACCGGCGCCGTTCCCGGCCGCTTTCCGGGAGCGGCGCCCCGATTCGATGCCGCCAGCTGCGCCACCACGGCATCCTCGGCTGGGGCATCATTCCCGACCCATCGATTCTTGCCCTTTCGAAGCGCGCTGCGGCGCGTGTAGCATCGCGGTTCCGTGATGTTTCCGGCCATCCGCGCGGGCCGCGCAACGGCGGCGCTCGGCTTGTGCTGCGCGCTGCTGCTGACCGCCTGCGACTTCGCATCCGCTCTGGATCCCGCCGAGGCGTGCCTGTTCGCGAAGATGAAGGCCGCCGCGTCCTCCGGCGCCCGAATGCTTCGCTGCGCCGAGCGGTTTCCGGCGCCGGAGCAGCTCGAGTTTCTGCGCGACTGCCGGCAGCGAGTGCGCACGCTCTTTCGCACGCGCCTTGCCGCTGCCGACGATGCGGCGATGGCCAGCGGCTATTCGTGTCCCGCCACGCCCGAGTCGCTCGGTGTGCAGGGGCCGGCCAGCTGGCCGCAGCGGCTGGTCGACGAGATGTGGGCGGCCGGCAGCGCAGGTGCCGACTGCACCCGGCAGCGCATAGGCGCAGTTCGGCGCTATGCGAAGGCCGCCTCGCACTGCCGGATCCGTCAGCTCCTGCAGCCCGACGCCGACGAGATGACCGAATGCATCGAGGATCCGCGCCAGGATCTTCTGCAAGCCTGGAACGACATCGCCGCGCGCACCGGCGACTGCATCGGGGAGCAGCCGCTCCCGGACGTGCTGGTGACGCGCCTTCGCCAGGACGTCGAAGCCCAGGCGCAGCGTCTGACCGTCACCTGCGGCGACCGCCACGTCGCGGGTTATGAGGAATGCGATGACGGCGGCACCGTCAGCAACGACGGTTGCACCTTTGACTGCCGCATCGAGCAGTGCGCTCGCGTGCAAAGCGGCGTCGTCTGCGCGGTGTGCGCGGACGACGCCATCCTCGACCCGCAGACCGGAGCGTGCCGATGCCCCGACGGCTACCAGGGCACTCCCGGAAGCTGCGCCGACATCGACGAATGCGCCGCCGACGCCGGCGGCTGTCCTGCCGAGCGCCCGTGCGTCAATCTTGCGGGCACGCACGCGTGCGCGATTCCGTGCACCGAAGAGGCGCTGCACGAGGCGCTTGCCGCCTGCGGCGCTCCCACCGGCGCCATCGCCTTCAACTGCAAGGATCAGGTGATCCAGGTGGCGCGCGGGTTCATCGACGATCCGCGCCGGGTCATGTGCGATGACCTCGTCATCGACGGCGCCGGCAGCAACCTGACCTTCGAGATGGATCCGCTGTGCTGGAAGGTGCCGCTTCCGCAGGAGCGCTGCCGCACCATGCTGGAGCCCGACGGCACCTGCGCCTGTCCCGACGTCGATACCGGAACACCGTTTCTCATCCTCGAGGGCGACCGCAACGTGGTGCGCAACCTGACGGTGCGCGGCTTCTTCGACGGAATCCGCAGCCAGGGCAGCTCCAACGTCGTCGAGGACGTGCGCTTCGAGCGCATGTGCGACGACGCGTTCGGAAGCATGGGAAGCGGCACCGCCAACGTCTTCCGCAATCTCGAAGCGCTGCACGGGTGCGACAAGTGCTCGGAGAGCGACGGCGACCTCGCCACGACCGACACCGATCCGCGCGTGGCGGGGCACTACAGCGCGATCTTCGAGAACGTGCGCTTCGAAGGCTGCCTGACGCCGCTGCGGCTGAGCAGGGGCGGTCGCTACCGGATCCGCGGGGTGACGATGACGCCGTCGGACGACCCCGATTTCCCGTGCGACGGGCCACGCTTTTCCGGGATGACCGACGACGAGCTGGCGGTCGAGATGGATTCGAGCGTCATCCAGGGCTGCCGCCGCGGAATCCGCTTCGGCATCCTTTCGGACGGGCTGCTGTGGGACAACATCATCCACGACAACACGATTCGAGGCGTGCGTGTGGCGGGGGATGCACGCGTCGCGCTTTGGGACAACAGCATCCGCGACAATGGCGGGGACGGCTCGACCGAGACGGGCTACGGCGGCGTGACCGTGCTGGCCGATGCGCTTGCCGACCTCGGCGGCGGCCCCGGTATCACCATCGACGGCCGCGAGGTGGTCAGCCCCGGAGGAAACGCGCTCTGCGGCAATCTCGGCGGCGATGAGCTTCCCCGCGACGTCGAGAACGAGACGGCTACGGTGGTGCCGGCCGAGAACAACTGGTGGTGCACATACGAATCACCGGCCGATCTGGTGTTCGGCCATGTGGACTACCAGCCCTTCCTGAAGCGCGCGCCGTAGCCGCGCCGTGCCCGGTCCGCTGCGGGCGGCGCGCCAGGTCAGAGCAGGGACAGGACCTGGGCGATGTGCGTGGTCGGGTCGACCTTCGGCAGCGCGTGCGCGATGCGGCCGTGCTCATCGATCACGTAGGTGATGCGGCGCGCGTTCCTGGCGCTCGCGCTGTCGCAGGCGCCATAGGCGAGGCCGACGGTGCGGGTGGTGTCGCAGAGCAGGGGAAACGGGTAGCCGAACTTCTCGGCGAACGCCTTGTTGTCGGCGGCGTCATCGAAGCTGCAGCCGAGAATGCGCGCGCCGCGAGCGGTGAACTGGTCGTAGCGGTCGCGGAAGCTGTTGCCTTCGATGGTGCAGCCCGGCGTATCCGCCTTGGGAAAGAACCACAGCACGATTTTTTTTCCCCGCAGCGCCGACAGCGCCACGGTCGTGCCGTCGTGGGCTTTGACGCTGAATTCAGGCGCTGCCGTGCCGGGCTCCAGCATCTTCGGCGGTCCCTGTTCCCTGCCCAGCAGCTTGCGCAGAATGCTTCGCAACTCCGTATTCTCCCGTATGTTCCAGCGTCTCTGACGCTCAGTCTCGACGAGGGCGCGCGCGCAGGCAACGAAACCCGTGCACGCAGATGCCCCATAAGGACGCACCAGCCCTCCAGCCAGCTCCGCGCCTTCCGGCTATGGCACTTAGGACGTGATAAAATATAACTAGCTGATTTTACACAACTTTCCGGATCAACCCGCTTGTCGGCCGCGCTTATGCCCCCTATAGTCCGGCGCATGGACAGACCGGCGGTCGGGGGCCGGCGTCTGTTCCTCCTCCTGGCTTCCATCGTCCCATGGATTGCACTGGTGGTGGGCATTCAGCCGGCCTCAGCACAATCAAACGCAGAAGCGAGCTGCTACAGCGGCAAGCTCGCCGCATCGAAGTACGGCGCCAAGCAGCTGGGCAAGTGCCACGCAGGATTCGCCAAGGGCGGAACCGCGGCCTCGCTCGACTACTGCCTGGACAAGGTCACCACCGCCACGGCGGCCAGGGTCGCCGCAGCCGATGCCGCGGCCGATCGCTACGGCTTCCTGTGCCCGGGCGACATGGACAGCCTGGCGCTGGACGGTCACGACGGCTGGCAGACCAGCGCCGTCGAGAACCTCCTCTTCCAGGCCAACGTCATGCCCAACGCGTGCGTGCAGAAGCGCGCCGTGCTGCTCAGCAAGTACGCATCCAAATATGCCGACTGCAGCAGCCGCGGGTTCGCCTCCTCGCCCGAAGCCATCGACGCCTGCGCGGCGAGCACTCTGGCTGCCGCCAAGGTCGGGTGGGGAAAAGCGGGCACGTGCGCGACAGCCGATTTCGACACCGCGCGCGCCGCCGTGGACGCAGCCATCGACGCGCAGGCCGCGATGCTTCGCGTCCGCTGCGGCAATGGCGAGACCGAAGGCTTCGAGCAGTGCGACGATGCCGACGATCAGCCCGGCGACGGCTGCGAGCCCGACTGCACCCTGACGCTTCGCTGCGGCAACGGCATCACCCAACCCGACAACAACGAGCAGTGCGACGACGGCAACCAGGTCCTCGGCGACGGCTGCGACAACGCCTGCCTGATCGAGGAATGCGGCAATGCGGTCGTCCAGTTCGGCGAGGCCTGCGACACCGGTGGCGAAAGCGCTGCCTGCGACGACGACTGCACGCCCGTCTCCTGCGGCGACGGCAATGCCAACCAGGCCGGCAACGAGCAGTGCGACGATGCCGGCCAGTCGGCGGCGTGCGACGCCAACTGCACGGTCGCGGTCTGCGGCGACGGCACGGTCAATGCCGCTCGCGGCGAAGCCTGCGACGGCGCCGGGGAGACCGCCGCCTGCGACGCGGACTGCACGGCCGCCACCTGCGGCGACGGCACCCGCAACGCCACCCGCGGCGAGCAGTGCGACACCGCCGGCGAGAGCGCCTCGTGCGACAGCAACTGCACGCTGGCCACCTGCGGCGACGGCACCCACAACGCCACCCGCGGCGAGCAGTGCGACACCTCGGGTCAGAGCTCGTCCTGCGACACCGACTGCACGCTCGCCGTCTGCGGCGACGGCACGACCAACGCAGCCCGCGGCGAGCAGTGCGACGACGGCGGCGAGTCGGCCGGCTGCGACTCCAACTGCACCGTCGCGACCTGCGGCGACGGCACCCGCAACGCCACCCGCGGTGAGCAGTGCGACACGGCCGGCCAGAGCGCGACCTGCGACACCGACTGCACCAACGCCTTCTGCGGCGACGGCACCCTCAACGTCTCGGCCAGCGAGCAGTGCGACGCGGCCGGGGAATCGGCCGGCTGCGACGTCGACTGCACCGCCGCCACGTGCGGTGACTCCACACTCAACCTGACGGCGAACGAGCAGTGCGACGACGGCAATGTCGTCCCCGACGACGGCTGCGATGCCACCTGCCACGAGGAAGGCTGCGGCGACGACTGGCGCCAGTCGGACGAGGAATGCGACGACGGCAATGCGCAGTCCGGCGACGGCTGCTCCTCGAGCTGCGACCGCGAGGAGTGCGCTCTGGTGGACGGCGTCGTCAAGTGCCGCTACTGCCCCGCCGGCAGCAGCCCGAACGCCAGCTACACGGCGTGCGTGTGCGATGCCGGCTACAGTCTCGTCAACGGCTCGTGCGTGGACATCGACGAGTGCGCGCTGGGCACGCACACCTGCACGGGATCCAACCCCTGCGTCAACGTGCCGGGGACCTACTCGTGCGCCACGCAGTGCACCGCCGCGGCCTTCCACGCGGCACTGGCGGCGTGCGGCGGGCCGACCCGTTACATCACTTTCAACTGCACCGATACGACGATCCAGATCGCCGACGGCAGCACCGGCCGCAGCAACTCGTGCAACAACCTCGTGGTCGACGGCCTGGACCGCAACATCACGTTCGAAATGACGCCGAAGTGCTGGGGGCGCGTCATGTCGTCGAGCGCGTGCCGCGTCGCACTCAACCCGGACGGCACCTGCGACTGTCCCGACGTCAACAACGGCACCTACTTCATGAACCTGACCGGCCAGAACCAGACGGTGCGCAACCTGACGATCAAGTACTTCTTCGACGGCATCCACACCGCCGGCAACAACAACAACGTCGAGAACGTCACGATCGATCACAACTGCGACGACTCGATCGGCAGCAGCTCGGGCGTCGGGCACATCTTCAAGGAGATTCACGCCAAGACGGCTTGCGGCAAATGCATGCAGAACTACGGCAACACGGCCGCCACCTCGCCCGAGCCGCTGCTGCGTGAGCACTACAACGCCATTCTGCGCGACAGCCTCTTCACCGACTGCCAGCAGCCGGTGCGCATGACCGACAGCGGCCGCTACCTCATCGAGGGCACGCGGATGGAAGGGTTCTACGAGTCCGGCATCTACCGCTGCCTGGGCCCGCGCTTCGACGGCGGCGGCACCAACAACCAGATCGTGCACATGGTCGACTCGACCATCGACGGCTGCGACCGCGGCGTCCGCGTCGGCGGCACCGTGCAGATGCTGGCGTGGCGCAATACGTTCGTGAACAACGAGTTCCGCGGCCTGCTGGCGATGTCGAGCTCCAAGGTCGCGATGTGGGACAACATCGTCGTGGGCAACGGCGGTCTGGGCAGCAGCGAGCTCGGGCTCGGCGGCGTCGGCGTGGACGAGAGTGCCACGCTCGACCTCGGCGGCGGCTCCCAGATCATCGACGGCGAGGCCTTCTCGAGCCCCGGCGGCAACATCCTCTGCGACAACGTGGCGCCCAATGGAACGCCGCGCGAAGTGCACAACGTTACGGCCACCACGGTGAAAGCCGAGAACAACTGGTGGTGCTCGCTGAGTCCGCAAAGCCGCGTCACGGGCCCCGTCGACACGGATCCATTTCTCACCCAGGAGCCGTGAGGCTCCGTCCAAGAGCGCGCAAGCGCGACGCCGCCCGCTACGTGGTAGCGGGCGGCGGCCCTCCTTCACGCGTTGAGCGCCGTCGTGGCGATTCAATAGGCGGACGGCGCCGCTGACGGCCAGCCGCTGCGTTGCGCGTCGCGTGCTCGCTCCGGCGGGCCTCCAGCCCGCCTGCGCTGTGCGCGCGCCGCGCGCCTTGCGGCCGGCTCGCCATCGCCGCCGCTGCTCGTCGGCTGGTGGTGGATCGGTCGTTGCGGTGGGCGAGGGCGCTCGCTTCGCTCGCTGCTCGCCTTCGGGCGGCGGCTCTCGCTTCGCTCGCGCCTTCGGGCCGCGCTCGCTTCGCTCGCGCCTTCGGTTCGTTTGCCTGGTAGGGGTTGGGCATCTTAAGGTCGGGCTTCTTCCTGGCGATGACGAAGGACCTTTCCATTTGAGGTTGGGCGGGGTGCGGTGGTGGGGCGCTGCGTGGGCGTTGGCTGCGGCCTTGGTGCCGGGCGACGTTGGTGCCGGTGCCGGCGGAATCGATGCGGAGACGGGGCGGGCCCGCTTTCAGGTTTCGTATCGCTACCCGCCAACCTATTCGGAGATTGCGGAGACACAGGCGGCGTTGACGCGGATGTCGCAGATCGTCTGCGATGCGACGGACGGGCAGGTTCGGATCGGGGAGATCCGGATGACGTCGTCACCGGCCGACGAGGCGCTGGCGGGGTTCTGGCTGCATGGCGAGGACGCCGCCAGCGGCGGTGCGTACTTCTCCGATGGCAGCGGGCTGCGGCGTCTCGGGACTCACAGCGATGTCTTCCGCTCCGTGGCGACGCGTCCCGACCGCCTGGCTCATCTGTTCGCGCACCATGCATTCGGTCTCGGCGATCAGTACGACGATCAGCGACGTCGCGGCAGCGCATGCGGCGTCGGGCCGGGGTTCGAGCCGGGGACTCTCGATGAGCGCCGGCATTCGCTCATGCAGCTGGCCGGAGGAATGCGCTGTCTCGAAGGCGCGCTGGCCGGCGAGGCCTGCTCGGGAGATGCCGAATGCGCGGGCAGCCGGTGCGTAGCCGTGCTGGCCAGCGAGCTGAGCGTTCCGTCCGACCACGATCTGCTGCGTGGTGAAGGTGACACGTGCCCGCGTCCCCAAGCCGTGTCGCGCATCGTGCTGCGCGGGCTGCTGCCGCGCAGCGCCGAGCCGATGGTGCCGTTCGATCCGACCGATTTCCTGAGCGCGCGCGGCAGCTCCAGCTGGGACGAGCAGATCGAGGTCGTGGGGCCCGGCGGCGAAGTGCCCGGGCTGCGCCTGTTCCTGTACCTTACGCATCTGGCGCCGCTGGCCTGGCAGCTCAGCATCGCCATCGATGAAGGCGACATCGGCGGCGACGCGGGGCGTCTGCGCCTGGTCAAGGCGTGGAAGCTGCGCTTCAACGAGGACCTCTCCCTGAGCGCCGTCGATCCCGCCAGGCCGAGCTTTCGCCTGCCGTCGCGGCCCAACATGGAGCAGGTCGACGTGGCGGTGGACGTGGGAACGCCGAGCCCCAGCGCCGATTCCGGCATCGGCTTCGACGGCTTGCAGATGATCACGGCGGGGCGCCCGCGCGTCACGGTGACGGCGGACGGCGTGCCCGGCTGCACCGCGTCGTTCTGCGACAAGAGCTGGAACATCCGCACGGGGCGCTGGGAGACGAGCGAGCAGAGCCTCATGCACGCGTTCCGGTCGGACTGGGAGACACTGGCTGCCAACTACCGCTTCCTCCAGGTTCCTGCCGGGCTGCCCGAGCCGGAGCCGGCCGCCGTCTGCGAGAGCGCGCCCGTCTTCATCAACGACGTCATGGGTGTGGATCAGGTCGTGCTGGTGGTCGACACCTCGCTGAGCATGGGCGCCACCGCCAATCCCAGCATCCGCGAGGTGTGCGACAATGACCGCGATGACGACGGCGACGGCGAGACCGATGAGAGCGTGTGCGCCAGCTCGCGTCTCGATTTTGCGCGTATGGCGGTCGACGTCTTCCTGACGCTCGAGAAGGACCGGGAGACGCAGGCCGGCATCGTCAGCCTGCACACGGATGCCGAGATCGTGGCCGAGGTCGCCGATCTGACCGCCGCGCGCGCCACGGCGCTGTCGGCGTCGCTCGGCACGCTGTCGGCCGATGGCGAAACCGCGCTCGGCACCGCGCTCGAACGCGCGCAGCAGAGCTTCGCGCGGGTGGAGCGGCTCGGGCGCAGCCGCAGCGTCGTGCTTCTGACCGACGGCGTGCACAACGTCGGCGTCGAGCCCGGCCAGGAGCGCGAGCTGATCGCGCCGTCCCGCATTCGCGTTTTCACCGTCGGCCTCGGCGCGAGCGCCGACATGAGGACGCTGTCGTCGATTGCGGCGGCCAGCGGCGGCATCGCCTTTTCCGCCGCCGCCGCCATGGATCTGCCCGGCATGTATGCGGAGCTGGCCGCGCGCCGCCAGGGCCATGCCTCCGTGCTCGACCGCACCAGCTTCAGCATCGCCCGACCGGGCGGAGCGCGTCCTTCGGGCGTGCAGATCCCGGCCGCGCAGGAGCTCGTCATTCCGGTCGAGGAGCAGGCGGGCGAGCTCGTGGTCTACATCGGCGCGCGCAGCTCGCGCATCCGATCGTGGAGCGTGCTGTTCGAGCTGGTGGGCCCCGGCGGAGCACGCTACGACGAACGATCGGCCTCGACGGCGGCGGGGCGCGGCTTCTACATCGTTCGCGTGTCCGACCCGCGCCCGGGCAAGTGGCGCCTTCGCGTGCTGCCGGCGGCGGCCGGACAGCTCGACACCGAGGCGTCCGCGTTCGTGCGCAATGATCGCATCGACCTGTTCGCGGACGCCGATCCGCGCGTCGCGGCCTCGCCGCGACCTGTCACCATCAGCGCCGTTCCCGTCTACGTGACCGACATCGAGAGCGGCGTTGCGGTGGGAGGTTCGGTGCGGCGGCCCGACGGCAGCGAGGTCTCGCTCGACGTCTCGCGCGATCCCTTCACCGGCGCCTGGTGGTCGCGCTTCGACCAGTTCGCGGGGCGCGGGCTCTACGAGGTCGAGATCGCCGTACGTGTCGGCGACGGCGCGCGTCCGGCGATCGGCGAGAAGATCTTCGAGGGACCGCCGCGAGTCCCGCTGCGGGTGGTTCCGTTCGAGCGCAAGGTCCGGACCAGCTTCTACTACGATCACGGGCACATGCCGGCGTGTCCTACCAACGATTGCGACGGTGACGGCATCGGCAACGTGGTCGAGACTCGCTGCGGGGACGACAACGACAGCGACGGCGACCGCATTCCCAATCGCTTCGACGGCGACTCGGACAACGACGAGCTGCTGGATTGGATCGAGGGCACGCGTGACGCCGACGCCGACGGGCTGCCCGATTTCTGCGATCCGCGCGAAGCGCCGGCCTCGATCGACGAAGTCATCCGCGCGCAGGAGAAGGCGGTGGAGCTGGCGTGCACGGCCGAAGGCGCCACCAGCGTGGCCCAGCTGCAGGCGTCGCTGTCAGCGCTGCGGCGCATCCTGCAGATCGTGCGCACCAAGGACACCGGCGATGAGGAACGGCGACGGGCGCTGGCGACGCGGCTCGAGGGCGTGATCGCGCTCGAGAAGAAGGCGCTCGTGATCGGCGAGGTGCTGCCCGACTTCTGCCAGAAGTATCAGGCCAACCTGCGCGAGGCCCTGGCCGTCGAGCGCGAGATTCGCGACGAGGTGGATGCCATACTGGCCCCGTGACCAGAGCGACCGCCTCGGGCCCGTCCGACCCGCGTGAGGCTCCCGGCCCCGGCGGGCATGGACACGGCGATGCCCATGCGCACTCCGCCTTCGGACATGCGCACGCCCACCGCGCCGGCACACATGCAGGCTCGGGCCGCGGACATGCGCCGTCCACCCACGGCCATTCGCACGGACGTGCGGGCCACGGGCGCGGGCATCATCGCGCGGCAGCGTCCTCGCGACTCCTCATCGCGCTGCTGCTTGCCGCCGCGTACATGCTCGCCGAAGTCGTCGGCGGCTACCTCACCAATTCGCTGGCGCTACTCGCCGATGCCGGGCACATGCTCTCGGACGTGGCGGCGCTGGCGATCTCGCTGGCGGCGCTTCAGGCATCGCGGCGCGCGCCGTCGCCGTCACGCACGTACGGCTATCATCGCGCCGAGGTGCTGGGAGCGCTCGTCAACGCGATGGCGCTGGTGGCGGTGGCCGGCGGCATCCTGCTCGAGGCCGTGCGGCGTTTCGGTGCTCCGCCCGACGTCGACGCGCCCATCGCCCTGGCGGTGGCTGCGGGGGGCCTGACCATCAACGTCATCTCCCTCTTCGTGCTCGGCGGCCATGGCCATGCCGATGCCGGCGTAAGCGTGCGCGCGGCCTGGCTGCACATCGTCGCCGACGCGCTCGGCAGCGTCGGCGCGATTACGTCGGCGCTGCTGATCTGGACCCTGGGCTGGATGTGGGCCGATCCGGCAGCCTCTGTCGCGATCGCCCTTCTGGTCGTGTACTCGGCGCTGACCCTGCTCTTCGAGGTGCTCAACGTCCTGATGGAAGGCTCGCCTCGCCACATCGACGTCTCGCGCGTGCGCTCTTCCATCGCCGCGCTGCCCCATGTACGCGATGTGCACGACCTGCACGTGTGGACGATCACCAGCGGGATGGAATCGCTGAGCGGGCACGTGCGCATCGATCCGGAAGCGCGGCCGCAGCAGGTGCTGGCCGAAGTGCGTACCCTGCTGCACGATCGCTTCGGCATCGCGCACGTCACCATCCAGATCGAGGACGTGGAGATCGAGGAACATCACATCTGTCCGTGACGGAGGCGACGCTTGGCAGCCGGCAAGAGCAAGGGCTTCGTCCACGAGTTCAAGGAATTCGCGCTGCGCGGCAACGTTGCCGACATGGCCGTCGGCATCGTCATCGGTGCCGCCTTCGGCAAGATCGTCAGCAGCATGGTCGCCGACGTGATGATGCCGCCGATCGGCCTGCTGCTGGGCGGTGTCGACTTGTCCAACTTCTTCGCCGTACTGAAGGAGGGGGCGACGCCCGGGCCCTACCGCAGCCTGGCCGAGGCAAAGGCCGCGGGCGCAGTCACGATCAACTACGGCCTGTTTCTGAACCAGGTCGTCGATTTCACGATCGTCGCCTTCGCGCTGTTCCTCGTCATCAAGGGCATGAACCGTCTGCGGCGCACGGATCCCGTCTCGCCCGAGCCCACCACCAGGGAGTGCCCGTACTGCGTCAGCGCGATTCCCCTCAAGGCGCGGCGCTGTCCGCACTGTACATCGGAGGTGGCGGCGTGAGCGACCCTGTCTGGCAGAACGCGCAGCCATCGCACGCCGCGCAGATCCTCCCGCTGATGCGCGACTACTACGGCGAGGACGGCTATCCCTTCGTGCTGGAGGAGGCGGCACCGGCTCTCGACCGGTTCCTGCGCGGCAGCGAGCTCGGTCGTGCGTGGGTGCTGCTCGACGGCGGCAAGGTGTGCGGCTACCTGTTCCTGACCTTCGGCTACAGCCTGGAGTATCGCGGGCGCGACGCCTTCATCGACGAGATCTACGTGGTGCCCGCGCTGCGAGGCGGCGGGCATGGCGAGCGCGGCCTGGCCGTGGCCGAACAAGGCGCACGGGAGAGCGGTGTGCGCGTGCTGCATCTGGAAGTGGAGAAGGCCAAGCCTCGCACCGCCGCCTTCTATCGCCGCGTCGGCTTCGAGGACCACGATCGGTGGCTGATGAGCAAGAGCCTGACATGAGGCTGTACCTCCTCAAGCTCCTGGTGACCGCAGTCATCGTCGCCACGGCTTCCTCTCTGGCCGGACGCAGCTCGGCTCTGGCAGGCTTTCTGGTGGCCATGCCGCTGACCACGATGATCGTCCTTCCGATGGCGGAGCTGGAGCATCGGGGCACGGGCGTCGCGGTCGAGCTGGCACGGCACATCCTCCTCGCGCTTCCGTTCAGCCTCCTTTTCTTCGCACCTTTCGTGGTCGCCGAGCGCCTGGAGCTGTCCTTCTGGAAGGCGTATGTGCTTGGCTGCACGCTGCTTTTGGCCGGATATGCGGGCTTTCGCGTGCTCAGTCGAGGCCTGTAGCTGTCCGGCTCGCTTCTACGCATCATAAGACTGCATGACCGATGCGGTGGCGTCCGGCGACGGACGTTGCATGGTGTCGGCGATGCCAGGCTGTACGCTTTTGTACAGTAGGGCCGCATTCCGGCGGGTAGCGAGTTTTGCCTACTTGGAACGAGGGCCTGTATACTGCGCAGCGTGGAGTGGTTGTGGTAGTGGCGGATCGCAGGCTGCAGTTCTGGTAGCCGAGCAGCTCCCTCTCGACCGATTCTGCAACTAGACGGCAAAGGAGGTTCTCATGAAGAGGGGACTACTTTCATGCACCATGGCCGCTGCATTGTGCAGCATCGCATCCGTGGCATTCGCCGGCGCATACGGTGAAGAAGAGACGACGGAGACGCCGGCCGCTGCGCCCGCACCACCGCCGGCCGCGGCCGCCGAAGTGCAAGAGGAAGTGAAGGTCGACGTGCTGCGCCGCTGGGCGGCATTCTCGACCGACGGCGAAACCTCACGCGGCCTCTGGATCGAGGCCGGTCTGATTCACGCGCACGAAGAATTCCTGCAGGACAAGCCCGGCGAGGGCGAACACGATCAGATCAGCTCCTTCCTTCGCGTGGCCTACGGCCAGGAGCTGTGGGAAGCGGGCGCAGAAGTCTCGTACGACTGGTTCCGGCAGGAGTTCGACACCGCGCTGGGCGACGTCGAGTTCGACGACAACGGTTTCGGCGATCTCGAGGTGTGGGGCAAGGTGATTCCGCTGCGCACCGAGTACGTCAACGCCGGCGCCGGCATGATCGTGAGCATGCCGACCGGTGAGGCCGATTTCCGCGGCTTCCAGACCTATCGCGGCTCCTTCACCACCGATGAATGGGGCTTCGACCCCTTCGTTACGGCAGGCATCTCGGCCGGTCCGCTCGATATCCGCATGTCGGTCGGCTACCAGATCTATACGAGCTTCAACGACTACGACGGGCTCGACTACAACTTCGCGTTGCTGCTGCCGATCGGCGACATGATCGTGTTCCGCAACGAGTTCGACGGCTTCCATTTCTCCGATGATCTTCGCGGCACCATCTATGCAAACCACGACGACGTGCTGGATTGGGTGCCGGGCTTCGACATCCGGTTTCCCGTGGGAGGATCGGAGCTGCTCATCCGTCCCACCGGTACCGTTGGCCTGACTGCCGACAGCCGCGACTGGGGCCTCGGCATCAGCTTCGCATTCACGGGGCTCGGAGGCTGAGCCTCCAACGGTCGCTGACTCGCAGCAGCGAAGGAGCGGGGAGCGCGCGTGCGGTCCCCGCTCCACTTGTGCAAGCAGGTCGCAGCGAGTGGCTCCCTCGCATCGGCCATTCCACCAAAACCACCCAATGAACCAGAAGGAGGATTCTATGAAGAGGGGACTGCTTTCCATCACGATGGCCGGAGCGCTCTGCAGCGCTGCGTCCATCGCCTTCGCCGGCGCCTATGGCCCTGGCGACGAACCCGAGGAACGGCCGCTGCCGCCGCCGGCGCCGGCCGCACGCGAGGTCGTCGAAGAGGAAGAAGAGGTGCAGGTCGTGCGTCGCTGGGAAGGCTTCGCCACCGACGCCGAGACCTCGCGTGGCCTGTGGATCGAGGTCGGCACCCTGTACGGGCAGGAAGACGACATCGTCGGTTCCGGCGACGATGAGTTCTTCGACACCGAGCTTCGCATCGCCTACGGCCAGGAAATGTTCGAGGCGGGCGCGGAGATCAGCTACCAGTACTACCACTTCGACAATCTGCCCGGCGACAACGACGTCGACGACTTCAGTGACCTGGAGTTCTGGGCAAAGGTCATTCCGCTGCGCACCGACTTCATGTCGCTCGGCGGCGGCATCGCCGTCTCTGCTCCGATCGGCGGATCGCCGTTCGACGGGACGCATCGTCTGCCGGTCCATGGCTTCGGACAGTCGGACGACGAGTGGGGATTCGATCCGTTCGTCACCGCCGGCTTCGCCGCGGGACCGGTGCAGATCCGCACGTCGATCGGCTACATGATGTTCACGGACAACAACGACCTGGATGCCATCGACTACAACGCGGCCATCCTGGCGCCGATCGGCGAGATGATCGTCGTGCGCGCCGAGGTGCAGGGCTACCACCTGACCGACGACAATCACCCGAACAACCTCGACGATCCCGTCGCGGTCCTGCCCGGCGTCGATATCCGCGTGCCGCTTGGCGGCGGTGAGTTCCTCATCCGTCCGACCGGCCTGGTCGGCCTCGACAACGAGGCGTCGGACTGGGGCGTGGGCGTCAGCCTGGCCTTCACCGGCATCGGCGGCTGATCGCGATTCCGCACTGCCGGCCTGCGGCAGTGAAAAGCCTGGAGCGCCTCGCGGTGCTCCAGGCTTTCTTTTTTGCGGCGGCTGGGCGCCACCGCGCAGCCTCAGCTCTTCTTCTTGCGCGGCAGCGAGTGCTCCCAGTCCGCCAGCAGCGCCCGCGCCGCGGCGATGAACGCCAGAGGCTGATCCAGGATCAGGTGATGATGCGCCTGCGGGATCTCGATGATCGGCGCGTTGCGGTCGAGCAGCTCGTACATGTACTGGCCGGTCTCGGGCGGAACGAGGTTGCTGAGCTCGCCGCGCAGGATGGCGATGCGGCAGCGCGTGTCGGCGAGATAGTCGCTCATCGGCTTGAGCGAGACGCGCTCGAACACGACGGGATCGAATTTCCAGGTCCAGCCCGCCTCCACCTTCTTGAGCGAATTGCGGGCGACGTGCTCGACGATGTAGGCGTTGTCGCAGGGCTGCGCCGGGATGAGGTGAAAGTGCGTGACCGCCTCCTCCAGTGACGGATAGACCTTGGGATTGCGGAAGGCGCGGCCTTGCCGGCCCTCCTGGCTCTCCGGATCGGGCTTGGTCACCGGCGAATCGACGATCATCGCGCCGGCCATGCGGTCGCCGTACAGCGAGGCGGCCACCATCGTCACGAATCCGCCCAGGCTGTGCCCGATGATGATGGGCGGCCCGTGCCGGTCCAGGCCGGCGTGCTTGCACACCGCCATCGCCTCCACCGCCCATATTTCGCGCGGATAAAGCTCGCGGCGGCCGCTGTCGCCGTGGCCGCTGAGATCGAGCGCGACGACGTGGTAGTCGCGCGCGAGCAGCGGCGCCAGGAAGCTCCACCAGTGCGCGTGCGCGGCGCCGCCGTGGATGAGCAGCAGGCCCGGCTTCGCCTGGCCTCCCCACGACAAGTAGTGGATGCGGCAGCCCTCCACCTGCACGGTGCTTTCGGCAGGGGCGTCGGCCAGAGCCTCGGTAAACCATTGGGGCGCGATCGTCATCGGCTTCCTCGTGCAATCCGTGCCGGCTGCGGGTGGACGTTCCGGAAGCGCCCGGAGCGGATGCGCCGCTATTCGGGCAGGAAGTAGGCGTTCAGCACACGGATCATCGGCTCGACGTCGGCGGCGCCGGCCATCTCCCGGCACGAGTGCATCGAAAGCATGGGCGAGCCGACGTCGACGGTGCGGATGCCGATGCGCGCGGCGGTGATCGGACCGATGGTGGAGCCGCAGCCGAGATCGCTGCGCGCAACGAAGTGCTGGTACGGCACGTCGCAGCGGCGGCACAGCGACGCGAACAGTGCCGCCGTGTCGGCCTCGGTAGCGTACGACTGGCTCGCATTGATCTTGATGACCGGTCCGCCGCCGATCATCGGCCGGTGCCCGCTCTCGTGGCGGTCGGCGTAGTTGGGATGCACGGCGTGCGCCATGTCGGCCGAGATCATCCAGGACTTGGCCAGTGCGCGGCTTCGCGCTTCGGGGTCGCCCTCGCTCGTCAGAATGGTGATGCGATCGAGGACGTCGAGGAGAAAGGGGCCGGCGGCTCCGTGCGCGCTGCGGCTGCCTACTTCCTCGTGATCGTAGAGCACGAGCACGCGCGTGAACGGTGACTCGCCGCTCTCGGCTGCCGACAGAAGGGCGGAGAGGCCGGCGTGGCACGATTCGAGGTTGTCCAGCCGTGCGGAGTGGATGAAGTCGCCGCCGACGCCGGCAATCGCCGCCGGCTGGAGGTCGTAGAACATGAGATCGAAGCCGAGCACGTCCTCCGCATCGACCGCTTCCTCGCCCTGCGCCTCCAGCTCCTCCGCCAGCAGCGCTCCCAGCTCGGTGCAGGTCTCCAGGCCCAGCACCGGGGGAAGATGGGTCTGCGCATTGAGCTTGAGCCCGTCGCTGTGCAACTCGCGCGAAAGATGGATGGCAAGGCTCGGCACGCGCGCGATGGGCCGGCGCATGTCCACGAGCACCGAGCGCGGCTCGTCGCCCGCGGCCAGGCTTACGCGTCCGGCCAGGCCCAGATCGCGATCCAGCCACGTGTGCAGCAGCACCCCGCCATAGGGCTCCACGGCCAGCTGGCGGTAGCCGTGCGAGCGCACGTCCGGGCGCGGCTTCAGCCGCAGGTTGGGCGAGTCGGTGTGCGAGCCGATGATGCGAAAGCCCGCATCGCACAGCTCGGCATGGCCGATCTCGAAAGCGATGATGCTGCCGCCGCGCGTGACGTAGCAGCGATCGCCCGCTTCCACGTCCCAGGCGTCCTGCTCGCGTACGCGCCGGTACCCAGCGTTCTCGAGCCTGCGCAGCGTTTCGGCGACCGCGTGGTATGGCGTGGGCGAAGCGTCGAGGAAGGAGAGGAGGTCGCGGACGATCTCGGCCATCGCCGGAGCATAGCGGGGAGGCTGGCAGGTGGCGAGGGTCGCGCGGTCCCGCTATGCCTCGCAAGCGGCCGGCGCAAGGAAGGCGGCGCAATGGGTCGAGCCGGCATCAGGCCGTGGCGAAGGAAGCAAGGTGACGCGAGTCCACGTACGAGAGCTGCAGCCGCACGATCATCCTGCGGCTTCGACGGTCCTGGCTGCCGCGCATCGCCGCGCGCAGACCGGCGCGCCGGTGATGCTCGGCCCCACCTTCTGCGACGCTTCCTCGTGCCGTCCGTTCGTGGAAGCAGCCATGAGCTCGCACAGGGTCACCGGCGCGGTGGCCGAGATCGACGGCCGCGTCTGCGGCTTCCTCATCGGAGAGAAGCTGCTCTTCGCTCCCGAGGACTTTGCCGCCATCTACGCCGAGCCGCGCTCGATCTCAGTGCCGCTGCACTGCCACGGCGTCGCCGACGGCGTGGACCCCGCGCCCGTCTACGAAGCGCTATACGGATTCCTCGGGCAGCGCTGGATCGACGACGGCTTCTTCGTCCACAACGTCTCGATCAGCTGCATGGATCGCGGCGTCCTCGATTCATGGGTGCATCTCGGCTTCGGCCGGAAGTCGGTGTGCGCGGTGCGCCCGACGACGCCTCTGGAGCCGCGGCCCGCCCCGGTGCCCGGGCTGTTCATCGACGAAGTGCGCGGCCACGACGAGGACGTGCTCGAAACGTTCCACCGGCGCCTGATGACGTTCCAGACCGGCGCGCCGATGTTCTGGCCCTACAACGGCGAGCCGGACGCGAAGGTGCGTGCGATGCGTGTGGATGCGCTGACGAGCGGGCAGGGGATCGCCTTCATCGCTCGCCGCGACGGCGAGCCGGTCGGATCGATGCTGTTCGTGCCGGCCGTATTCCTGTCGCCGCTGCTGGTGTGCGATCGCATGGTCTATCTGTGGGAGGCGTTCATGGACGCCGACGCACGCTCGGGCGGCGTCGGCTCGGTGCTGCTCGATCACGCGCTGGCCACGCTGCGCTCGCGTGGGATCGAGTGGTGCAGCCTGCACTTCGTCTCGGGCAATCCGCGCGGCGGACCGTTCTGGCAGAGCCGGGGCTTTCATCCGGTCGAAGCCACCATGCGCCGCCAGGTCGACGAGCGCGTGGCGTGGGCGAAGGGACCGCATTGATCGACGCGAGCAGCCGGCCGTGGCTGGCCAGAGCGCTCTCGCCGGCGCGTCTCGGTCCGCGCACGCTTCGCAACCGAATCATCAAGACCGCCACCTACGAGGGGATGACGCCCGGCGGCCTGCCGTCGCCGGCGCTGATCGAGCATCATCGCGAGCTCGCGCGCGGCGGCGTCGGCATGACCACCGTCGCCTACTGCGCCGTCTCGCCGCACGGGCGCACCTTCCCCGAGCAGATGTACATGCGCGAGGAGGCGGTGCCGTTGCTGGCGCGGCTGGTCGAGGCCGTGCACGAGCATGGCGCAGCCGCCTCGCTGCAGCTCGGCCACTGCGGCTTCTTCTCGCGCAACACCGAGCTGCCCAGGCGCACGTCGCTCGGCCCCTCGCCGATGCTGAACCAGTACGGACTGCTCTCGGGCGTTCCGTTCTCGCGCGCGATGACCCGCGCGGACATCGACAGCACCGCGCGCGAATTCGCCGATGCGGCCGAGCGTGCCGTCCGAGCCGGATTCGATGCGGTGGAGCTGCATTTCGGGCACGGCTACCTGCTCAGCCAGTTCCTCAGCCCCGCCACCAACCATCGCCGCGACGAGTACGGCGGCAGCCTGGCGGGCCGGCTGCGCTTTCCGCTGCTCGTCCTCGAGCGCGTGCGAGAGCGCGTCGGCGATCGCTGCGCAGTGATCGCGAAGACGAATCTGCGCGACGGCTTTCGCGGCGGCCTCGAGATCGACGAGGCCGTCGAGATCTGCGCGGCGCTGGCGCAAGGCGGCATCGATGCGATCGAGCTGACGGGCGGCTTCACCAGCCGGACGCCGTTCTACCTGTTTCGCGGAAAAGCGCCGCTGGCCGAGATGATTCAGGCCGAGAAGAGCCGCATGCAGCGCCTGGCGCTGAGGCTGTTCGGCAGGAAGGTCGTGCGTGAGTATCCGTTCGAGGAGATGTACTTCCTGGACATGGCGCGCCGGGTGCGCGCGGCCGTGAACGTGCCGCTGGTCCTGCTCGGCGGCATCGTGTCGGCGGCCAATCTGGAGAAGGCGATGGCCGACGGCTTCGACTTCGTGGCCATGGGCCGCGCGCTGATCGCCGATCCCGATCTCATCGCCCGCATCGAGGCCGGCACCGCCGAGCGCTCACGCTGCGTAGCGTGCAACAAGTGCGTGGCCGAGAGCGACCGCGGCGGCGTGCGCTGCGTGCTGTGACGAACGCGGATCGACTCTGCTGCCGGCGGCATCCATCGAGGCCAGGGCCGATCCCGCCCGCTAGAGCGTCTTGAGGTACTCGAGCACCGCCTTGCGCTCCTTGGCGCTGAGGTGATCGCCGAAGGGGTGGCCCTTGTTGGACTGGCTCCAGTACGTCGTGTCGTAGACGAACTTGGCCTCGTTCTCCGGAAGCGCGGCCTGCGGAACATCCACGCGTTCCCAGAACACGCCGATGGCGTCCTCGTCGAAGTCGCGGCTGTCGTAGCTCGTGCGCTTCCAGAACGTCGGGCGCGCCCCGCTGTTCAGCACCAGCTCGATCGTCGGCACCGAGCCGTTGTGCAGGAACGGAGCGGTGGCCCAGATGCCGTCCAGCGGCGGCGGCATGTAGCCGGGGAACGGATCGTTCGGCTCCAGCGGCGTGATCTGTCCGTAGAAGGACGCGTTGTACCAGTCGACCAGCTCGGGCGTGTGCACGACGCCCGCCTCGGCGACGACCGGATCGGTCTTCACCACGTCCAGCGGGATGAGCAGGTTCGGATACGTTTCCTCTTCCTCGTCGGCGTCGTAGGTGCCATGGCAGCCTGCGCAGTCGCGGTTGAAGATGAGACGGCCATCGTCTGCCAGGGCGCCGTCGATCTCGCGGGGATAGGCGGGCGCGCGGATCGACTCGATGAACGCGTTGATGTCCTTGAACATCTGATCCACTTCGAGCGCACGCGGAACGGTGTCCACGCATACCGAGGTTGCCGCCGACATCGTCCCCCGATGATCGCCGCGCGCCATGCCGTTGTAGAACAGCGCGCTCTTCTTGTGCACGCGCCACCACGGCGGCGGATCCGAGGTCACCTTCGGATCGGCGATGGGATTTCCCTCGTGGTCGCGCACGACGATGTCGAACAGCGGCGTTTCGCTCCAGGCCAGCGTGTCGCGGTCGTGGTGCGCCATCAGGATCACGGCCAGCATCTCGGCCGGATTCATGCCGACCGTGCGGACGATGGTCTGCGGCCCGACGATGGAGCCGCGCGCGAACAGCCGCCGGACCTGCTCCTTCTCGCCCTCGTTCAGCCCGAACATATCGAGCGTTGCATCGTCGGTGGGGACGCTGGTGCCGCCGCCGCCGCCGGCGCCCTCGGTGAAGTCGCGCGTGGAATTGCCCAGGCCGATGACGAGCTCGCCGTCGAACTCGGCGCCGTGGCAGAGCAGGCAGTTGGCGTTGACGACCTCGACGCCTTCGGGAGTGGTGAAGGCGGTCAGGAAGTAGGGCAGATCCTCGTTGTTGCCGGTGCGTCCCGGCACCGGAGGGTCGTTGACGTCGCCCGCAAACCCGGCGGCGATGAACGGCTGCAGCAGGTCGATGTCCCAGAGCTTGAACGGCACGCCGCACGTCATGATGTCGCCGGCCAGCAGGTTCTGCCGGCCCACGTCCGGATCACCGGCCTCCTGGGGAGCGGTCGGCAGGGTCTGTCCCTGAGCGGTCGCGCAGAAGTTGATGCCGCTGACGCCGCCGCCCTCGGTGCAGCAGGGCATGCAGTCGGCGAAGCGGGCCGCCTTGCACGCATCCGCCTCGTTGCGGCGCGTCAGCGAGGCCGTGCGGACGCACCCGCTGTCCTCGCCGCACAGATCGCGGGCGACCAGATAGTCGTTCTTGGCGACCTTGATGCAGGCGCGCTGCTGTCGGGCGCAGGCCTTGGCGCAGTCGTCGGCCACCGCGTCGCCGGCCGAAGTGATGGATGCGAGAGCGAACAGCGCCGCTCCCCCCAGGAACGTCCCCACGTTTAGGCGCATGGCCGCGGGTTTAACCGGTTCCGCGGCTTTAAGGAAAGTGAAAATCGCCGCCGCGCACGACCGGGGCCTTGAGCAATTGCGGGGCACGGTTAAGAAATGATCGGTCGCAGCCCGTCTGCGACCATGGATCGCAGCGAGAAGGGAGGTCGCTCGTCGTGCCGAAGCCGTTTGCCGACTTCATCTACACGGGAACCGTTCGCTATTTCTACAAGGAAGAGGTCGCGCGTCAGTTCATGGCCGACTGCGAGGCCCGGGGCTACGAGACCCAGCTCGTGGAGCTGCCCGGGGAGGACCTGCACTGGCGTGTCACGGTGATCGGAAAGAAGGGCACGCGGATCGCGGTCTGAGGCGGTCCGGCGGGCGAGCCACGACCCGCTGGCCTCTGGCTGCCGCCGCAAGCCGTCGCAGACCCGCCCGCTGCGCAGGAAACGCCGCCTCATAGGCGATAGGATCGGCCCGCATGGCTGTGCAGGGCAGCGGGGCGTTCGTCGGCCGCGATCTCGAGCTCGCGCAGCTCCGCCGTGGCTGGGCCGATGCCTGCGCCGGCCGCGGCCGGGTCTTCCTGCTGGTGGGCGAGGCCGGCATCGGAAAGACGCGCCTGGCCGACGAGTTCGCCGCCGAAGCCGCTGCCGGCGGCAGCGTGCGGACGGTCTGGGGGCGCTGCTGGGAGAGCGGCGGCGCGCCGCCGTACTGGCCATGGATCCAGATCCTGCGAGGGCTCGCGCGGGCCGGGGCGCCGGCGACGCCTGCCCTGGACGGCCGCGAGCCGTCCGCGCTCGGAGCCGCCCTTCCCGAGCAGGCCCGGTTCCAGCTCTTCGACGAGACATGTTCGTACCTGAGGTCCGCGGCGAGCCATACGCCGGCGCTCCTCGTTCTGGACGACCTCCACGCCGCCGACCTTCCCTCGCTGCTCCTGCTGCGCTTCCTGGCGCGCGAGCTTCGCGGTGCGCGTCTGCTCCTGCTCGGGACCTACCGCGAGCACGAAGCTTCGCAGGATCCTGCGGTTTCGCAGCTGCTCGGCGAGGTGATGCGCGAGGGAGAACGTCTGCGCCTGGGCGGCCTGACCCCGGCAGACATCGAGCGCTATCTGCAGCAGTCCGCAGGCGCAGCCGACAGCTCGGTGGCCGATGCCCTGCACGCTTTCACCGACGGCAACCCGCTCTTCGTCAGCGAGGCGGCCCGCCTGCTGGCCTCGCGCGCTGCGGGCGCGCCCACCGCTTCGCCGGTGCTCTCGCTTCCGCCCGAGCTGCGCTCGGTGGTCCGCGCGCGCGTTCACGCGCTCGGCGCCGCCGCCGTGCAGGTCCTGTCGAGCGCCGCCGTCATCGGCAGGGACTTCGACGCCACTACGCTCGAATGCGTGACGGCGGAGCTCGAGCCCGGCGCCGCCGTTGCGGACGTGCTCGAAGAGGCGCGCGGCGCCGGCCTGCTGCGTGCGACTGATGCGAGCGCCCGATCGTTCTCGTTCTCGCACGTCGTCGTGCGCGATACGCTCTACGCCGATATCGACCCCGCGCGCCGATGCCGGCTTCATCGCCTCGTCGGCGAGACGGTCGAGCACCTTGCCGGCGACGCCGCCGAGCTGCCGCTATCCACGCTGGCTCATCACTTCCTGCAGGGCGCGGCGGCCGGCAGCGCGTTGCTGGCCGTGGACTACGCGCGCCGCGCCGGCGATCGCGCCCAAACGCAGACGGCATACGAGGAGGCGGCCGGGCACTACGAGCGGGCCATCGAGGTGCTGCCGCTCTGCGACGTCGATGCCGTCGAGCGTGCGCGCCTGCGCTGCGAGCTTCTGCTGGGCCTTGGGGATGCGCAGTGGGGCATGGGCAACCTGCCCGCCATGCGGCAGACGTTCGAGATCGCCGCGCTGACCGCGCGTTCGCTGCCGCCGACGCTGCGCGCGCCGCTGCTGGCGCGCGCAGCGCTCGGGCTCGGCGGCCGCCAGCAGCGCTCGCACCTCGTCTTGGATCACGGCGTCGTGGCGCTGCTGGAAGAGGCGATCGCCGGGCTTGGCGAGCAGGAGCCTGCGCTGCGCGCGCGCCTGCTGGCCCGCCTCGCATACGCGCTGTATCTGGAGCCGAGATCGGTCGAGCGCCGGCGCGCGCTGTGCAACGAAGCGGTCGCGGTCGCGCGCGCGCAGGCCGACGCCGCGACGCTGCGCTGGGTGCTGAGCGATCAGCGCTGGGCGCTGTGGCGCCCCGACAACATCGAGGAGCGGCTCGAGATCGGCCGCGAGATGACGCGTCTGGCGGCCGCGCTGCAGGATCGTGAGATGGCAGTCAACGAATGCGCCTGGCGCTTCGTCGACCTGTTCGAGCTCGGCGACATCGTGGGCGTCGAGGCGGAGCTGGCCGCCTACCAGAAGGCGGCGCGAGAGCTGCGCCTGCCGTGGTACGACTGGTACGCCGCACGATTCGGCGCCCTGCTCGCGATCGTCCGCGGCAGCTTCGAAGAAGCCGAGCACCTGGCCGAGCAGGGCCTGCAGGCGGCGCAGCGGGTACAGCATCAGGACGCTGCCGTCGTCTATGGCACGCAGATCCTGTGCCTGCGATCGGAGCAGGGTCGCAGCAGCGAGCTCGAGCAGGTCATCACCGCCTTCGTCGGGCAGTATCCGGGCGTGCCGATCTGGCGTTACACGCTCGCTTCCATCTACGCGCTGCAGGGGCGCATCGCGCAGGCGCGCGACGAGCTGGAACGGGCCGCCGGCGGCCGCTTCGCCGACGTTCCCGACAGCTACCTTCGATTGCCGGCGCTTTCGTATCTGAGCGAGGCGTGCGCATTCCTCGGAGACGCCGAGCGCGCCGCCATTCTCTATCGCATGATGGTTCCATACGCCGGGCGCTGCATCATCGTCGGCTTCGGCGCGGCCTGGCGCGGCCTGGTCGACCGTCATCTGGCGCTGCTCGCGCTGACGACGGGCGACGTGCGGCTTGCACGGGAGCACGCCGGTGCGGCGCTGGCGATGGCGCAGCGGCTGCGCGCGCTCCCCGAAGAGGAGCGATGCCGCGCAGTGCTGGCCCGGCTCGAGGAGGCGCCCGGCGCCGTCACGCAGTCTTCACCTGCGGCAGCGGCGACGGCGGCTGCGCCGGCTGCCGCGCGCAGGGCCACGTTCCGTCACGGCGGCGACTTCTGGAGCATCGAGTTCAGCGGCAGGCCGGTGCAGCTCAAGGCGATCCGCGGCCTCGGCTACATCGCGTTTCTCCTGCGCCACCCGAATCGCGACTTCCTGGTTACCGACCTCGTGCATCTGACCGAAGGCGAGGACGCCGAGCTGGCGTTGCCCGACGAGGCGGATCGGCCCTTCCTGGGCGATGCGGGCGAGGTACTCGACGGCACGGCGACGGCGCAGTATCGGCGGCGCCTGTTCGAGCTGCGCGACGAGCTCGAAGACGCCGAGGAGGCGCACGACGCCGCGCGCGCCGGAAAGGTGCGCGAGGAGATGGCAGCTCTGGCCGGCGTTCTTGCGGGCGGGCTGGGCCTAGGCGGCCGCTCGCGCCACGCATCCTCGGCCGTCGAGCGCGCCAGGGTCAGTGTGACCAAACGCATCAGCGCGGCGCGGCGGCGCGTGGCCGAGAGCGACGAGGCGCTCGGTCGCTACCTTGCACGCACGATTCGCACGGGAACGTTCTGCTCCTACACGCCCGACCCGGACCAGCCGGTGCAATGGACGTTCTGAGCCGGGTCGCTGCCGCCCGGCCTTTCAGAAAAAAACGCTTTTCCCGGCGCGGCCGGTGATCCGTCCGCCCCTCCGTCACGTATTCCCTTCATCGGCAGCGGTGGTGCGAGCGCCGGCTTGGCCGACCCGTGCCCGCAAGGAAGCTCGGAAGGCCGCGCCCCCACTGCCGATACGGAGGGCGAGATTCACGCCGCGATTGCTGTTAGCACTCCGCTGGTGCGGAGTCGTCAGGCACCCGAAGACCCCGCCGCCAGGCTGCTGAGGGCGGTGGCCGAGCGCCGGGATGTGTCGGCGTTCAGCGATCTCTTCGACCGGTACGCGCCGCGCCTTCATCGTTATCTTCTCGCGTTCGCCAAAGAGCAGGGGCAGGCCGAGGAGCTCGTTCAGGAGATCATGCTGAGCATCTGGCTGCACGCGTCCTCCTATGACCCTTCGCGCGCATCGGTGGATGCGTGGGTCTTCCGCATCGCTCGCAACAGGCGCATCGACACGCTGCGCAGGGAGCGCCGGCCACGGCCCGAGCCGGTGCGGGCGCATGCATCGCAGCCGTCGGCCGAAAGCGAAGCGGCCGACGCCGAACGCAGCCTCGGCGTTCGCCGCGCCATCGCCGGTCTTCCCGAGCCGCAGGCCGAGATTCTGCGGCGGATGTATTTTCGCGATGAGTCCATTGCCGACATCGCGTCGGCGACCGGGTTGCCGGTCGGGACGATCAAGTCGCGCGTGCGTCTGGCGATGAACAGGCTGCGGGCCATGCTCGGCGGAGAGTCCCGATGACGGCGCCGCACTTTCACCCCGGCGACGATCTGCTGATGAGCTACGCCGCCGGCGCGCTGCCCGAGGCTCCGTCGGTCGTCATCGCTGCGCACGCCAGCCTGTGCGTGACGTGCTCGCAGGATCTGCAGCGTCTCGACGAAGTCGGTGGCGCGATGATGGCGCAGGCCGAGCCCGCCGCTCTGCCGGCTTCGGTCAAGCAGGGAGTGCTCGAGCGGCTGGCGAGGACGGCCGAACGCCAGCCGCGGGAGAGCCCTTATTCGCACGGCGTGCTGCCGCAGCCGGTCCGGGATTACGCCAGTGCCGACGCCGAAGCGCTTGCCTGGAGGAAGATGGCGCGCGGCGCGCAGGCGTTCGATCTGGCACCTCGATGGGATGGAAAGCCGCTTCGTCTGGTGCGGCTGCAGCACGGCTTCGTCATTCCACGCCACCGGCACACCGGGCGTGAGCTGACTCTCGTCGTCGCCGGCGAGCTGGTGGACGAAAGCGGAACCTACGGGCGCGGCGACGTCCGCGACTGCGACACCGAAGTCGAGCATCGTCCGCGCGTCACCAGCGCGCAGCCGTGCATCTGCCTGATCGCCAACAGCGGCCGCATCGTGCCGCGAAAGTGGCTTGCACGGCTGCTCGTGCGTCTGTCGGGCGCCTGAGGCGGCGACCGGCGCGGCCAAGGGAGGGAATACATGAGAGCGAATCATCGCATCGTCCGCGCCGGTTCCGTGGCGTTCGCTGCGCTCGTCGCGCTGTCACCGCAGGTCGCCGGTGCCGACCACACGAGATGCGGGCAGCCCGTCACCAGCGGAAGCGATCCCACCGCCTCCGACGCGCTCGCGGTTCTGCGTCGCGCCGTGGGAACGCTCGCGTGCGACCTCTGCGTCTGCGACGTCAATCAGTCCGGCAGCGTCACCGCCACGGACGCGCTCGCGACGCTCAAGAATGCGGTCGGTCAGGACGTCGATCTTTCGTGCGTCGTCTGCTCGGTGACCGAAACGATCGGCCCCAGCGGCGGCTCGATCACCTCGCACGATGGCCGCCTGACGATCGACTTCCCGCAGGGCGCGCTGATGACGCCGACCGAGATCACCATAGCCGGCCTTCCGCCCGCGGCCGTCAAGGGCGACTTCGAGCAGGCCGGCGTGCTCGGCTCCTACGACGTGCAGCCCGCCGGCCTCGTGCTCGATGAGCCGGCGCGCGCGACCTACCTCGTTCCCGAGCACGGATACACGTTGACGGATGATGGCATCACCTTCCACGCCATCGCCATTTTCGGCGTGGGGCTGGAAAGCGGCGAGGGCTCCGGCGCAGGCGTCGATCCCGAGGACGAGGTCGCTCCGATCGGCGATCTCGCGCTGGACTTCGACGCGCTGGCGGACCTCGTCACGATCAGCGGCGACATCGACTCGCTCGGTCCGCTCGGCATCCTGTTCAACGGCGGCGACGGCCTCACTGTCGAGCTCGAGGACTTTCCCGAGGACGACGACGTCGGCGGCGAGACGTTCGAGAGCCGCATCGTGGTGGAAGAGGCGATGGGCGCGTCCATCGCGAAGCCGATCGAGCTGCTGCTGCCCGACGACCCCGACGTGACGAGCAATCTGATGCTATCGGGCAACGTCGATTCCTTCATGCTCGAGAACACTGCCTGGATCGCGCCGCTGACGGGCAACTGCCTGGACGAAGACGATGTCGGCCTCCGGATCGGCGTGACCATCGCGGAGGAGGGCGTCAGGATCGGCGCTTTCGTCAGCGATCCGGTAACGGTGACGGTTTTCGTGCACACCTTCATCGAGTGCTTCGCGGACCAGATGGTGACGGTTCCCATCAACGCGCTCGGCATGGAGGGCATCCATCGTTTCCATGGACCGTTCGGGCCGAGCCCCGACGACGACAGGAAAGTGGTCATTGCCACGCTCAACGGCTTCGTCGTCGTCGACCTGGCCACCCACGAGATCGACTACCAGATCGACGACATGTTCCCGTCACCGTTCAATTTCGGCACGGTGCCGCTCGATGACGGGCAGGGACATCAGACGATGGCCAGCGCGGCGCCTCAGCGAGCGACGTCCACCGACTACTTCGCGATGAGCGGGTTCGGCCTCGACAGCGTCTTTCCCGGGATCTACACCGACATCGTACCCGGGCCGGACGGAGTCGACGGCGTCTCGCCATTCGCGCACGTGGTCGGCAATGGCCAGATCCTGCGCATGCAGTACGACGCGCTTTTCCAGACGTTCGCCATCGCGCAGATTCCGGTCGTGTCGTCCGAAGCGCTGCCGGCGGAGCCGTTCTCGCTGTTCACCTTCCCTGACGGCACGATCGCCATCGTCACCAACGGCGGCGGCGAGGCAGCGGGTGCGCTGTTGCTTCATGCGGGCACCGATCCGGACCAGGCCGCAACCAGCCTCGGCAACCTCGGCATCGATCCCCGCCGCATCCGCTGCGCGGCCTGCACCGATTCTTGGTACTGCGCGATGTCCAGCTTCGGATCGAGCGAGCTGCACGTGGCCGAGGTCGATACGACGAAGCTGACCGGCGAGATTCATGGGCCGGTAGCGACAGGAGATGGTCCGGTCGGCACGGCCATCGTCAGCAACGCCAAGGGCGACAGGTGCGCAGCGGTGACCGCCAACTTCAGCGGCAACAGCTACACGTGGTGCGAGATCACACTGAAAGGCCTGACCGGATGCAGCACCGTCGCGCTGCCGCAGGAGTGCGAGTCGCCAGGACACGTGATCCAGCTCGAAGACACCTCGATGCTGTTCTCGTGCAACCAATCGAAGTTCATCGTGAAGGTGAATCTGCCGCCGAGCTTCTGACGGCACGCGTGAGCTTTCGGTCAGCGGAATGAACAAAAAAACCCCGCGCTTCGGGTCGCCTGCACGCTGCGAGCCGAAGCGCGGGGTTTCATTCGTATCGACTATCGATCCAATGCCACCCGTGACCGACCGTCGAACCTCTTCCCCGTCTCTCCCCCGATGACCGTCCCCACGGTCCCACCAGGTCCCCACTCATCCTCCGCGCCTGCCCGCCCCCGTGCCTGCGCTTCCCCGCCGTCCGCCTCCCCGTGCCGCTACCATTCGGCGTCGCGCGAACGATGGCGGACAAGGAGCAAGGCCCGCGCCAAACCGACCTCGCGCCGAAGCTCGCGAAGTGCAGCGATTTTGCTCGCAGGGGTGATGGCGGGGCGTTCTCGAAACGGGACGAAGCGTCTCGATGACACGCCGCGCCTGTCCCGACATGAATCCGCAGCCACCCCGCCAGACGGGCTTCTGGAGCAGGCGTGCGTTGCGGCGGGCTCAGGGCCGCGGATCGTAGGGCCACTGTGCCGGGAGCTGCGGATCCCTCGAGCTATGTGACAATCGAGACGTGCGAGCGCCCACCCGCTACGGTGCCGGAACGCACTGCTGCGCTTCACATACAAATCCCTCCGGGCAGTCGTCCGGACCGTAATCGCACTCGCAGCAGTGGAAGCCGCAGCACTGGTCGAGCTGCTCATCCCCGTAGCAGTCGTGGTCGTCGAAGCACTCGTCTCCCGTGCTCGGCACCACGATCGTTGTCGTGCTGGTGGTCGTCGTTGTCGGGCACGCGATGGATGCGTCGCTGCCGACGGCCTGGCGAAGCACGGCCAGCGCATCGCTTGCGGTGATATGGCCGGAGGAATCGACGTCGCACCACATCGCCTCGCAGAACTGAAGCCCGACGGCTCGGCGCAGGACCAGCAGCGCGTCCGACGTCGTCACCGATCCGTCTCCGGTGGGATCGCCGCAAGTCGCGTTCTCGGGGGACTCACCGTTAAGACGCACGAGAGTCAGGCTGCCGAAGCCGCCGGCCACGATCTCGGGAACGAGATTTCCATCGACATCCGGAACCGTCGCGAGGCTTGCAGCAGGAAGAGGCGACGCCAGATCGTTGCGCGGATACGGCCCATACAGGCGCGTGCCGGCCACGCTGCCCTCTTCGTTCATGAGGAACAGACCGAGGGCGCCGCTGCTGCACGACATCAGCTCGCCGGTGCCGTTGAAATCGAAGTCGCCGAACGCGCCGATGCAGCCCAGCAGCGGCGCGCCGTCATCGTCAGGATTGAGTTCGCGTACGGCTTCGATGCGGCCCTCCGAGTCCAGGTCGAACGCGCGCAGCAGGACCGGAGGCGCGAAGTTCGTCCCGTCGCTGCCGGTCAGCACCAGCAACTCGCTGCCGCGAAGCAGCAGTCCGGAGCCGAAGGCGCTGCGCTTCTGCGGTACGAAACCGCTGTCGTCGTCGCCGAGCCGCCGTGCTCGCGAAACGGTCAGATCGTCGTCGAGGAAGACGATCCAGACATTGCCGGCATTGATCTTTGGCCAATCGTTGCCCGGTGCGCTGACGGCCACCTCGGTCCTCCCATCGCCGTCGAGATCGCCGGCCGGAGCCACTGCCCGACCCAATCCGTCGCCTGCCGCGATCGTCCCGGCAAGGCCCAGTGCCGCAACATCAAGCTTACGGGATCGGTCCGCCTTTCCCTGCTCGGTCAGTGTAATGATCCACGCCGCGCCGCCCCCGCCCACGCTGGTGTCGTCGCCGGGTGCGCCGACGATGAGGTCGCCGACGCCGTCCTCGTCGACATCGCCGAGCGATGCGACGGACGTGCCGAAGCCGTCGCCGTCCGAAAGACCCTCGATGCTCGCAGCGCTGATCTTGGCCGCACCGGCGATGCTGCCTGAGTCATCGAGGAAGAGAATGTACACCGCGCCGCGGTCGCTCCCGCCGTCATCGTCACCGGGCGCCCCGACGGCCAGATCCGCCCTGCCGTTGCCGTCGATGTCGCCGATGTTCGCTACCGCGTGCCCGAAGCCGTCGCCTGCCTCGATCTGGCCGCTGACGACCTCGTTGATCATCGATGTGACACCGACCACTCGCGGCGGCTTTGCGTGAACCGGCGCCGTGAAGAACCCGGCGAGCATCGTCGCAGCCACTGTCGCAGTGGTAAGAGAACTGCTTCGGTGGCGAAGGCAGGAGATCGTGATCATGGCTCCCTCCGTGCTGTCGGCGTATTGTGCCTGCCTTCATACAGCGGCCTGTCTTCGCCATGCAATGGACGAGAAGCCCGTGCCGCTCCAGCCTGAACACGCACCTGGGCACGCTGATCGAAATAAGGTCCGTTGCCAGGCCGGGCTACAGCATGGTACGGTCCGGCGTCCCGACGCGATACGGCTGGAAGCCGCCGGCAACTCGGGTCGTCGATCCGTGCGGCGCTGCCGTTCGCAATTGCGCGTATGACAGCCTGGGGAAAGACGGAGGGATCGATATGAACCGCCGCAACATGTGGACGGACATCGTCATCTCCAGCCTCCGACGCCTCGTCGACGCGTCACTGCTGCTAACGTGTGCGGCTCTACCATTGCCACTGTCTACAGCGGAATCCGCGGTCGTTCCGACCAGCGACGAAATCGTGCTCGGCATGGGCCGCCATTCCCCAGCGGTGGTCCGAGCGGGCGACCGTTTCGCCGTCGTTCATGAGCAGGGCGCGGAGCTGCCCAGCCGTATTCTCCTGCGGTACCTCGAGCCTCGGGAGGCTTCGGCCTCGGACCCCATCGAGATCGCCGCCGCCGGCATGTTTCCGCAAGTGGCTGCGTTTCCCGACGGATCGCTGGTGGTCGTCTGGGCCCATGAGAATCTCTGGTATGCGCGGCTCGTCGATGCGGCCGGAGAGCCGTCTACGGAGGCGCTTCCTTTGGAGGGGCTTGCCGGCATCGTTCAAATCGACGCCGGCAGCCAGGGGAACTGGGTGCTGGTCTCCAACGGTACGGGTCTGCGCTTCAATGGTGCGACGCAGATCTCCAAAGAGCCCTTCGTCATAGGGAACCCGGCGCTCGACATGAGGCTGGCGGTGCTGCCGAACGACTCCTTCTTCGTCACATGGACAGAACAGTACAGCGATCCCGAGTGCGAGGAGGACCCACCGCACTGCAACTTCGATCTGTCGCAGACGTATCTGTATGGCCGCGCTTTCGACTCCGATGCCGTTGCCGCCGGCGAAGCAACCTACGTCGCTTTGGATTTCCACGATGACGAGCAGGGCAAGAACGGGCACGCGGTGGCAGAGAACCAGACTGAAGGCTTCCTCGCCGCCTGGCTTGATTACATCGAGTCGGACTACGAGCCGCCCGGATATCTGGCGTTGAGGAGGCTCGATGAGGAGGGAGCGCCGATCGCTGCCACGCGAGTGCTCGCGGAGGTCGAGCGGGATGCTACCGGTCTTCACGTCGCAATGGCATCGGATCAGGTGGTGATCGCGACTTCGCAAGATGTCCCGCCGAACAACGCCGACATCGAAATCTACACGACGCCCCTCGAGTCAGGCCCCGTCGAAAAGCTCTCGCTACCCTCGCCCGCGAAGCACGACTTTGTCAGCGGCCTCGCCTCCGGTCCCGATGGCTCGCTTCTTGTCGTATGGAAGCGTACGTCCGACCAGTCGCCGGTCCACGAAATCGTTGCCCGTCCGTTCTTCGCTTCATCCGCGATCGTCTGCGGCGACGCTGACCACAACTCGACGCTCAAGGCCGCAGACGCATTGCGGGCGTTGCACGCGGCGGTCGGCATCGGCTACTGCGCCGCGCCGGTATGTGATGTCAACGGCGATGGCGACGTCCTGGCATCCGACGCAGCTCTCATCCTGGCCACGGCAGTGGGCATCGCCACGATGCTGGACTGTCCCGCAACCGGCTCGGACATTCCGCCGCCATTCGATCCTCCCCACTGGTGACAGGTCGAAGCTGATGCGGACGGCTCTACAGACTTTAGGGTCGGTACGTTCGGATCGCAGTGTGATACTTGGATCACGGCACCGCCACGACGGCGCCGCCAGGAGGTTTTGGAAATGTCGACCAGGCTTCTGCTGATCATCTCCGTCTGCTCCTTCTTCCTCACTGCAACGCCATCGGCTCGCGCAGCCGACGCGAGCTCGCTATGCCAGGCCGCAAAGCTGCGGGCGGCAGCCAAGCACTCGGCCTGCCTTCTCAGGGCCGAGGCTCGCGCGGTGCTGACCGGTCACGTGGTCAACACGGCCCGATGCGCCGCCAAGTTCACGGAAGCATGCGCACTGGCCGAGACGACGTACGCACAGGCCTGTCCCACCCTCGGCGATTGCGCGGAGTACCAAAGCGCAGCGTCGTGCGCCGCCGACAGCCTGCCGCCCACGACCGCCTCGACGACTACGACGACCACGCTCGTGCCGCCGGACGGCGAGTGCCCAACGGACGGCTCGCATGGCTCGTGTCTGACCTATGATCAACATCCCGCGTGTCAGGGTTGCTGCAATCAGGTTGCGGGCGATGCCTGCGAGACGCCTTGCAAGGAGGCGCTGGAGAGCGGGGCGTGCGGGAACACCACCATGAATGCGCAGTGTGCGGCGGCGATCAATGCCGGGGGGTGTGCGGTGGCGTGTGATTGCTACTGACGAAGGGCGCACGGTGCGGTGCGGGTCAGGGTAATGGGTCGTAGCGGATATCGACGACCTCGAGCTGCTCCGGGCCTTTGGGCGTCTGCAGCGTGACGACGTCGCCGACGCTCGCCTTCATCAGCGCCTTGGCAATGGGCGACATCCAGGAGACGCGGCCGCGCGCGGGATCGAGCTCGTCGACGCCGACGATGCTGACCGTGCGCTCGTTGCCGTCCTCGTCGGCGACCGTGACGGTGGCGCCGAAAAAGACCTGGTCGTGGGCGCGCCCGGTGTTGTCGACGACCTCGGCGCGGTCGAGGCGCTTGGACAGGAAACGGATGCGCCGGTCGATCTCGCGCAGCTTGCGCTTGCCGTAGATGTAGTCGCCGTTCTCGGAGCGGTCACCGTTGCTGGCGGCCCAGGCGATGGTCTCGACGAGCTTCGGCCGGTCCACTTCCCATAAACGGGCGAGCTCGGCGTTCAGGCGCTGGTAGCCGGCCGGCGTGATGTAGTTCTTGATGCCGCCCGGCTCGTGCGCTTCTTCGGCCGCGTCGAGGTCGTCGTCGCCGTCGCTTTCTTTCGTGAACGCCTTGCTCATGCGCTGCTGCCGCCAGGGCGGGTACCGCTATCGCGCCCGTCGTCGCGAGGCGTCTGCCGCAGGCCCACAGTCACGGCTCCGATCGCAAGAGTAGCGGGGAAGGAGAGGGCAGGATAGCTTCGGCCATCCTCATCGGGGGTCCTTCCATGACGCTGTCGTTCGATCTGTTCTGGTCCTTTCGCAGCCCGTATTCCTACCTGGCCACCAGCCGCCTGGTAGCCATCGAGCGTGAGTACGATGTCGACATCCGTGTACGGCCGGTTCTGCCGCTGGCCGTGCGGGTGGAGGGGTTCTTCGACAAGGTCAATCCGCTCTGGCCGCTCTACCTGATGCGCGACACCATGCGCATCGCCGAATACCTGGGCCTTCCCTTCGGCTGGCCGCGGCCCGACCCCATCGTGCAGGACTTCGCGTCGGGCAAGGTCGCCGCCGAGCAGCCCTACATCTACCGGCTGACGCGGCTCGGCGTCGAGGCGACCACGCGCGGGCGAGGGCTGGCGTTCCTGGATCAGGTCTCGCGGCTGATCTGGGGAGGTGAAGTCATCGGCTGGCACGAAGGCGATCACCTTGCGCAGGCGGCGGCGCGCGCCGACCTCGACCTTGCCGACATGGACGCAGCGATCGCTGCCGGTCCGGGTGCGCGCGACGCGATCATCGAGGCCAATCAGCAGGCGCTGACCGAGGCCGGCCATTGGGGCGTGCCCACCATGGTCTTCAACGGCGAGCCATTCTTCGGCCAGGACCGCCTCGACCTGCTGCTATGGCGCCTGCAGCAGCACGGGCTGCGCAAGCGGAGCTAGTCCGGTTGCCTCCCGTGCGGCGTAGGAAGCGCCGAGAACGGAAAGGCAGGAGCAGCTCGCGGCGCTACTCGCGCACGGTGCGATAGATCCGCCCCGCCAGCTGCCGCGCCCGCAACATCGGACGCAGCCGCCGCATGAGCGTGCGCAGCATCACCGAGCGGCGCCGGTAGGCGTACGGCCAGCGGCTGGTCTCCTGCCAACCCGCGGCGTGCAGCAGCTCGTTGTAGCGACGGAACAGGATCGCGGCGTCGCCGAGCGCCTCCATGCTCAGGCGCGCGAAGTAGCGCGTCGGACGCTCGGGGCGGCGCGGGTCGAAGCCGCTGAAGCGGACGAAGCGGCATGGCCGCCCGTCCACGGTGATGGCGTCGCCGTCGGTGCGGACCGTGCGATCGGGCAGGTTCCAGTGCGCGACGTTGAAGCCCGGATCGCGCACCATCGCCACGCCCTCGAAGAACGACGGCACCAGATCGAGCCAGCGCTGCTCGAAGTGGATGCCCGAAGGCACGTCGTGGCGGCAGTGCTCGCAAAGGCGATCCTGCCACCACAGCAGGAAGCGGCGCGCTTCGGCCGACTCCGATATGCCGAGGAAGCCCACGTTGAAGACGCCCGACTGCAGGATCACCGCCTCGCGCTCGAGCTGGTCGTCGCTCGCCAGAGGCTCGAGCAGGTGCGGCGTCAGGACGATGCAGTGCTCGCGCAGCAGCTCCAGCTCCGGCGTTAGGTCGCCGGTGACCAGGCTCTCCTGCTTGAAGAAGGCGACACGGGAGAAGCCGCGATCGAGCAGATGCGCAAGCAGATACGGCGTGCAGGCGTAGGTCAGCTCCTGCTGCGAGTAGCGCCGCACGAAGCCGGCAAGCGCGGGGAGCTGCAGCTCCCGCAGCCGGATGAGCGCGAACGGTTCGGCTGCCGGATCGAAGTAGCCGTCGACCTCGTCAGCCAGCGCCACGAAAAACGGAACGTCGGGGTGCTGGCGGCGAAACGAGTCCGCCAGCACGCGCGCCAGCGACAGCGAGCTCTTGCTGACGATGGTGGCGGCGGCCGCGTCGGATCGCGTCGGGCCATGGTCCTTTGCCGCGCTCGTCATGACGCTCACGGCCGCCCGCCGCGGCGTCGCATCAGCGAGGCGGCCGCGCGTACCCCCGCTTCGACGATGCGCCGCGGTCTGCTGTCGTACGCGTACGGCCACGACATCGCTTCGTCGTAACCGGCAGCCACGAGCATCTGGCCGTAGCGGCGGAACAGCTCGGCCGCCGGGCCGAGCTGCGACATGTCGAGGCGGGGCGAGTAGCGCGTGACGCGGCCGGAGCGCCCAGGCTCGAAGCCGCTGAAGTGGAAGAACAGGCAAGGCCTGCCGTCCACCAGAACCTCGCCGCCCTCGACGCGCAGCGAACGCTCGGGAAGGTTCCAGTGCGCCACGTTGCAGGCAGGGTCGCGCAAGATCGAGACGCCATTGAAGAACACCGGCGCCAGATCGAGCCAGCGCTGATCGTAGTAGATGCCTTCGGCCACGTCGTGACGGCAATGGCGCTCCACGCGCCGTTGCCACCAGTGCAGGAAAGCGCGCGCCGACGGTGTCTCGGTGACGCCGACGAAACCGGCGTTGAGCGTGCCCGCCTGGAGGATGACCAGCTCGCGCGCGAAGCGGTCGGCGCCAGCCAGCGGTTCGAGCAGGTGCGGCGTCAGCGTGACGGCATGACGAGCGACATGATCGAACAGGCGCGCGAGACTGCTCAGCACGAGCACGTCCGGATCCAGGAAGATCGCAGCGGGCGCGCCGCGGCTGCCGGCCAGATCGAGCGCGTGCTCGAGAAGGAACGGCTTGGCGGCGGCGGCGATCTGCTTGCGCGAATAGCGGCGGCGAAAGGCGGCGAGGTCCGGTATTGCCAGCTGCTCGAGCGCGATGATCGAGAACGGCTCGGTTGCAGGGTCGAAGCGGCCCTCGATTTCGTCGGTGAGCAGCGCCTGCAGCCGCAGCTCGGGATGATGGCGCGCCAGCGATCCCGCGAGCACGCGCGCTCGCGGGACGTAGTTCTTCGCGATCGCCGTGACGAGGACGGGTGCGGGCACGGGCTCAGGCGCCCGGCCGCTGCACGGGCTCGACGCTGGCTGCCGGCACCCACGCATCGCGGCCGTCGGCCAACGTGACGCGCACCCAGTCGCTGCGGCGTTCGTCCACGCGCACCTCGGTGCCGGCCGGCAGCGGCTCGGCGAAACGTGCCGGCGCGTTGCGCGAGTCGGAGGCGCGAGCGAGGACGTCGTCGGCCACGATCACGGCTGCATCGTCGCCTTCCTGGCGCGTGACGGTGGACGCGAAAAGGACCACCCACAGCAGCAGCGCAGGCACGGAGAACGCACGCAGCATCGCGCTCTGCATGGCCGTGCCGGCGCCGAGAAGGGCCGCGCCGAGAAGGAAGGCGATGGCGGCCGCGCCGGCGCGCTCGCCCGGCGACAGGGTGCGGTTCCAGGCGAAGAAGCTGTCGAAGATGCCGCCGGCTTCCGGGCGCGGCACCCACGACGGAAGCAGCGTGCGTGCGTGCTGGAGATTCTGCGACGCGCGGCGATGGTCCGGATCGAGCGCGAGCGCGCGCCGGTAGGCGAGGATCGCGGTGCCGAGGCTCTCGGCCTGCAGCGCAGCAGTGCCGATGTTGGCGTGGAGATCGGCGCTGACGGCGCCGCCCTGTGCCGCCGCACTGAACAGCCGCTCGGCGCGAGTGAACGCCGCGCGCCGCTGATCGCGATCGGCGATGTCCTGCGCGGCATCGTAGGCGGCGATGGCCTGAGCCAGGACGTCCGTGGATGCGGCTGTCGCACCGGTTTCGGGCTGTGCCGACCGCGAGGCAGCAGGCAGAGCCATGCACGCCGCCAGCGTCAGGCCGAGCGCGGCCGTGAGCATGACCCCTCGCCGCAGTCGCACCGTCCGCAAGCCGTCGCCCGCCGTCGCAGCGGCGCGCACGACGTCCGGCGCTGCTGCACCGCCGCCCCCATGCCGCGTGTCGTTCGGTACGAGGCTCCTCATGGCTTCACCATCTGGTCGGCAGCTGCAACGGCGCGCGAGCGCAGGTCGCCCGGAACGGGTGCCGAGCCGCCGCCAGGCGCGAACACGATCTCGTCGCAGCTTCGCAGGACGGCGTCGAGATCGGCGGGGCGCGCGGCGGGATTGGCGGCGGCCATGCGGCGCAGGGCATCCCCCACCTCGCGCGCCGTGGCAGCATCGGCCACGTGCGAGCGCTCCGTGCGCAGCAGCCTGGCGAGCCGCGCCTGCTCGGGATCGATCTGACGGCGGCGATGCACGAGCAGGCCAATGAGCAGCGCGAGCAGCCCCAGCGCATAGGCGATCCACCTGACCGCGGGCGCGGCAAGCGCCGACGTCGATGCGGCCGTAAGCCGCGAACGATCGGTTTCGATGGACAAGTCGGCACCGGTCAGCGTGAACGTGCGCCGCTCCTTCGTCTCCTCCTCGGCCTTCTCGTCGGCCGCCGGCTGATCCTCCTCCTGCGGCTCGGCCTGCGGCGCCGCGCTGACGACATCTCCGGCGCCGACGACCTCGGCCGCGCGAACGGACAGGGCGATCGGCTGCGATCGAGTCGTCTGATAGCTCGCTGTCTTCGGATCGAACCACGAATACTCGATGGCCGGGATCTCGCGCACGCTGGGGTCCACAACGCGCACGGTGGCTTCGAACTTCTTGGCGCCCTCTTCGAGCACGCCGCTGAGCGTGCTGTCGGGCACGCGGAACTGCTTGGGCGACAGGCCCGCCGACGAAAGCGGCGGCAGCGCCGCCGATTCGAGCGAGCCCGCGCCGCGAAGCGTCAGCGTCAGCTTCACCGGATCGCCCGCCTGCAAGACGGTGCGATCGGCGCTGACGTCGAGCGTGAAGCCCTCGCCGATGGCGCCGGCAAAGCTCGGCGGTCTTCCGGCAGCGGGGACCTGCTCGATGACGAGGGTGCGGGCGTCGGCGGTGACGCGCAGCTTGCGCGTCTGCGTGGGAACGCGCGAGCCGAAGAAATCGCGGCGCCAGCCGGTGGCCTCGTCCACCAGCAGCGTGGCCGCAGGCAGCGCGAAGGTGCCGGCGACGACCGGGATCATCGTGCGCGTGACGCTGCGGATCACCCACTGCTTGCCGCCTTCGTTGACCTGACGGACGTCCGCGGGAAAGTCGACGGCGCCGCCCGCGGTATTGACGTTGAGCACGATGCGCGAAGGCGGCCGCTCGGTGTCGATGAACTGGAACTCATTGGTCCGCTCGAACAGCGGCACGTGCATCGTCTGGTTGAAGAGGCGCTCGGCCAGGCCGCTCTCGGTCCACCACTCCACCGTCACCGGAACGCGCTCGCCGACGAAGATACGCTCCTGCGGAATGACCAGCCGGAAGCGCTGCCCCTGCGCCTCCGGCACCTCGCCGACGGTGACTGCCAGAGTCTTGGTCTCGGCCGACTTCGTGCCCTGCGTCAGGCGTACGGGCCCGATCGTGTAGCGACCCGGAGCATCGGCGGTGAAGCGGAAGACGAAGGCGTAGCGCACGTCCTTGCGCTGCGTCACCTGGCCATTGATGATCTGCATGAAGCTCGAGATCTGCGGCCGCGCCTGCACGAACTCGAGCTTCCCGGCCGCCGGCGGATCCACCTGCACCTCCGGCTGCGGCTCCTCATCGAACCCGTCGGCCACAACCTGCAGATCGATCGGCGCCTGAACGTAGTAAGGCCCCTGCGTAACCTGGATCACCGCCGTCTGCGCCAGCGCCTCGGCAGCAAGCGAAACAAGCGCGAACGCAACAATGGCGGCGCGCAAAGTGCCCCCGATGCAAGGCGCATGGCGAGCAGCGACCCGAAGCGGGCTGGACTGCAGGGAGCGCGCAGCCATGCAACGCGGCAGACGGGATGCTCTGCGCGTCGCCATCACCAGTCCTTTTCGACGGGGTCGTATCTCTGCTCCGCCGCCCGATCCTTGTCCGCCCGCCGCTTGGCGTCGCGATCGCGAATGCCCTGCAGGAGCTGCGCAGGGTCGGCAGCTTCCTGCCCGCCCTGCTGCTGTTGCTGCTGCTGTCCGCCCTGCTGTTGCTGCTGCTGTTCCTGCTCCTGTTGCTCCTGCTGCTGTTGCTCCTGCTGCTGTTGCTGCTCGTCCTGCTGCTGCTGTTCCTGCTGCTCCTGCGGCGGCTGCAGCAGGCGCAGCGCCTCGGCGAGCGACTGCACCGCCGCGTTCTGCTGCTCGCGCACCTGCCGAAACGCCGGCGGGTTCACCGACAGGCCCTGCGCCGCACCGTCCATCTGCGTCTTGGCGGTGGTCACGTGATCGGCAGCTTGCGCGAGACGCTGCGGGAAGTCCTCCGGCACCTGGCCCTGCGCCTCGGGCGGGATCGGCTGCTGCGACTGCTCGCGCAGCGCATCGGCTATGGGTCTGGCCGTCTGCGACAGCGTCTCCTGCCGCGCGCCCAGCGGGCCGGCGCGGTCGGCGTAGTCCTTGTCGGGCGCGGCGGCGGCGAGCGCCGACACTTCCTCGGTGGAGTCGCCGAGCTCGACCTGCCGGCGCGCCAGCTCCTGCAGATGCTCGATGACGGAGAAGAACAGCCGGCGCAGATCCTCGATGCGTTCGACCGCCGTCCGCACCGCCACGCGCGCCGGCTGCCAGTCCACCGCGCCGCTGGATGCGGCAGCCGCGGCCTGCGACAGCTGCGCGGCGGCGTCATCCATCGCGGTGCGTGCCGCCGACAGCAGCGGCTTGGCCAGCTCCAGACGCTGCTTCTCCATCGCCGCCTGCTGATCCACAGGTGGCGCCGGCGCTTGCGGATCGCTTCCCTGCTGCTGCGCAGCTTCGGCCGCCGCTGCTGCCGACTGCGCAGCGGACAGCTGCTCTTCGAGCGTCTGCTCGGCGCGCCGGCCGCGATCGATGTTCGATTGCTGCACCTCGAGCGCCAGCGGCGCGTACTCGGCAAGCGCCTGCTCCGATACCGGCTCCTTGGGCGAGAGCACTGCCTCGATCCGCTGCTCGTCCTGCGCAAGCAACTCGACCAGGCGCTCGAAGTCGAGGAAACGCTCGCGCGCCGACGCCAGCGACTGCACCGCGCGGTACTGGTGCTCGAGCGATTCCTGCACGCGGCCGCTCTCCAGCGGCGGCTTGGCCTCGACCAGACTGGCGACGGCCTTGCCCAGATGCGGCTCGGCCTCGCGCACGCGCTCGACGAACCGCTCCTGCTCGGGCGCAAGAGGCTGCCCGGAATTCTTCTGCGCGTCGGCCTGCGACAGGCCCGCGACGAACTGGTAGTGGAGCTGCTCGACGCGCTCGCGCATGTCGCCGGCGCTGTCGGCAAGGAAATCGTTGGTGAGCCATTTCTGCGGCTCGATCTCGGACGTGCCGGCATCGATGGCGGCCTTGGCGCCCGACAGCCGCGCCGTCTCGAGCGTGTCCTGGATGAGCACGTCCAGGACCTGCACGGGATCGAGAAGCTGATCGCGCGCGCGCTTGAGCTCGGTCAGCACCGCCGAGGCCGACCGGTACGCGCCTTCGCCTTCGAGGCGGCGAAGGCGGCCGCGGGCCTGGCCGATGCGCTCGCGCGCACGATGCATGTACTCGAGCACGCCCGTCAGCTGCGAGGCGCGCATGGCATCCTCGGGCGTCTGCTGATCGGCGGGCTTGGCCGAAAGAGTGTCGCGTTCGCGGCCGGCGCGGTCGCTCAGGTCTTCGGCCGAGGCGCCCAGCTCGAGCTGGCGCGCGGCGAGCGCGCGATACGCACGGCGCAGCTTCTCGTCCGCCTGCGCATCGGCAGCATCGGGCTGCTGCATCGTCTCGCGAAGGCCGGCCAGAAACGTTCGCTGCTCTTCCATGAGCGCCATCAGCTCATCGAGCAGCGACTTCTCCTTCTTCTTGGCGAGCGAGTCGCCGAGCACCAGCGCGCGGCGCAGGACCAGCTCGAGGTTGTAGCGCGCGTCCTGGTCCTTCTCGTTCAGCGCCACCGCGTCGCGGAACCAGGCGGCGGCGCGCTCGAGCGACGCCAACGCTTCCTCGGGCTGCGCTTCCAGCTTGGAGTCGGCAAGGCGCGTCTCGACGATGCCGAGGTTGTAGGTGGCCGTTGCGCGCAGTTCGTTGTCGAGACGGGCCTTGCTGCGTGCGCTTTCGAGCAGCTCTGCCGCGCCAGCCAGATCGCCCGCATCGAGCCTGGCAAGACCTTCGTTGTAGATCTCGCGCGGCGGCCGCAGGTCCTCGGGCGGCCCCGGCGGCTCTCCGGCGCCGTCGGCCGCGCCCGTTCCTGCGGGGTCTGCGGCCTCGCCTTCGGCCGCCGTGGCCGCGCCGTCCTCGACGGTCAGGCCCGGCTCGGGCGCGGCCGGCTGCGGCTGCGCGTGCACCGGCATGGCCAGTGCAACGAGGACGGCTGCCGCGGCAGCTGCCGCAGTGGTTGCGGCGGCGGCGCGCGCGCGTCGAGCGCGTCCGCTCGAGGACGCGGTGACCGAGGCGACGAGAAACATCAGGGCCAGCAGCACGCACCACTGGTAGGCCTCGTTGCGGATGGTGCGGTTCTGGCCGTCGAGCTCGCCGCGCGTCAGGCTGGCGATGTGGCGGTCGTAGATCGATTGGAGGTCGAGAACACCGGTGCCGGCCGGAATGTAGGCGCCGCCGGTGGCCAGCGCGATCTCGCGCAGCAGCTCGCCGTCCAGCCGACTGATCACCGGCTTGCCCGAGGCATCGCGCAGCGGCTTCCGCGCGCCGGTCTTGGGATCGGTGATGCGGATCTCGCTGCCGTTCTCGTCGCCGAAGCCGATGGCAAGGATCTTGACGCCGCGCTCGGCCGCTTCCTTGGCGGCCTCGAGCGGAAAGGAGTCGTGATCCTCGCCGTCGGTAATGAGGATGATCGAGCGCGAGACGGCGCCGGCGCCCGCGAATCCGGCGACCGCCTTGCGAATGGGCTCCTCCAGGCGCGTGCCGCCGCGCGAGACGCTGCGCGGCCCGGCCGAGTCCAGCACCAGTCGCAGGAAGGAGAAGTCCGGCGTCAGCGGGGCCAGCACGGTTGCGCGGCCGGCAAAGGCGATCAGGCCGACGCTGTCGCCCTGCAAGTACGTCAGCAGGTCGCGCAGCTCCGCCTTGGCGCGCTCGAGGCGATTGGGCGCGACGTCCTCGGCCAGCATCGAGTTGCTGACATCGAGCGCGACCATGATCTCGGCGCCCACGCGCGGCGTGGCCACGAACTGCACGCCCCACTGCGGCCGCATCAGCGCCAGCACCATGCACGTGAAGGACAGGCCGAGAAGAACGATGCTGGTGCGGCGGCGCGTCGTGCTCGGCGCGCGAACCAGACGCGCCTGCATGGCCGGCGACAGGAAGCGGGTGAGTGCGCCGCCGGCGCGCGCGTCCAGCCACAGCAGCAGCGCAGTGAATGCGAGCACCACCCACAGCAGCATGCCCCAGCCCGGCTCGGCGAATCGGAAGTCCATGGCTATCGCTCCGCTCGCTGGCGCTCGGACATCGGATGCTCCGCTCGCTGGCGCTCGCTCATGGCAGCCTCCGCAGCACGGTGCCCGAGGCCAGCGCGGCCGTCGCCGCCAACAGCAGGGCCAGAACGACCAGCGGCGGGTAGTGCTCGCGGTACTGGAGGTAGCGCACTTCGGAGACCTCGGTGCGCTCGAGGCGATCGATCTCCCTGTAGACTTCCTTCAGCCCCTCGACGTCGCGAGCGTGGAAGTAGCGGCCGCCGGTGATCTTGGCGATCTGCTCGAGCGTCTCCTTGTCCATCTCCACGTAGACGCGCCGCAGATACTCGCGGCCGTCGTGTCCGAGGATCGGGATGGGCGCGAAGCCGTTGGTGCCGGCGGCGATGGTGTAGACCTTGATGTTGTTGTCGGCGGCCAGCTTGGCGGCCTGCAGCGGATCGATGACGCCGGCGTTGTTGACGCCGTCGGTCAGCAGGATGATGACCTTGGACTTGGCCGGGTGCTCGCGCAGCCGCTCGATGGCAAGGCCGAGGCCTTCACCAACGGCGGTTGCGGCCTCGGTGGCTTCGGTGGCGATCTTCACCTCGTCCAGGATGTTGAGCAGGTTGGCGTGGTCGAGCGTCAGCGGACACAGGCCGTCGGCGAAGGTGCCGAAGACGACCAGCCCCATCAGATCCCCTTCGCGGCCGGCGCCGGCCTCTCCGCCTTCGACGAACTCGTGAATGACGTTGCGGACGGCGTCGAGACGGCTGACCGAGGCGTCGCCGGCGACGAAGTCGCGCGCGTTCATGGAGCCGGAGCGGTCCACCGACAGCACCAGCGCGATGCCCTCCTTCATGACGTGCGTGGTCGCATCGCCGGTGCGCGGGCCGGCAAGCGCCACCGACAGCACCAGCGTGGCCAGCGCCAGCAGCAGCGCCGGCAGCCTTGCCAGGCGCGCGCGCAGCGAGCGCGGCGCCGACTCTACGTGCACGAGGTCGGAATAGACGAGCACCGAAGGCAGGCGCGCCGCCAGCAGGTAGACCAGCGGCGCCAGCAGCCCCACCAGCAGGAACAGCGGATCGCGCAGCTCGATCTCAGGCATGGGCGGCTCCCTGTGCCGGCACGCCGGACGGCGCGTGCGCCGCGTGCGTCGCTGCGCGCGTCTGATCCAGGAAGCGGGACGCTGCCGACGCCGCGCTCTCGATGTCCGCGCTGGAAGGGATGAAGCGCGCGAACTTGACCATGTCGGCGCGGCGCAGGAAGTCGCGCAGGAAGCGCTGGTGGTCCTCGTTCAGGTCGGGCGAGCCGCTGGCGACGTTGAGGAACTCCTCGGTGGTCAGCTCGGGCGCGCGCAGCTCGAAGTGATCTTCGAGGTAGCGGCGGATGATCGCGGTCAGCTCGACGAAGAACGCATCGATGGCTTGCGGCTCGGCCGGAATGCCGCGAGCGAGCAGGGCATCCAGGCGGCTGCGCGCGACTTCATACGCCGTGCGGCGCCGCTCGCGCACCCGCGCGGCGGCGATGTAGCGATACGCCAACGGCGCGGCCACGAGCGCAGCGACGAGCAGCGCAACGATCCACGGCCAGGCCGCGCCCGGCTCGCGAAGCGGCTCGAGGCGACCACGCGCCGGCTTGAGCTCATCGCCGGCGCCTTGCGGGACCACCGAGGCGACTTCGAACGGGATGCGCTCGGTGACCACCTCGTAGGCATCCTCGCCTTCGGGAGCGGGGCGCTGGCCGGGCCGGCGATCGACGAACTCGATCATCAGCGGCGGAATGCTTTGCGGGCCCGAAAGCGGCGGCTCCAGAACGTAGCGCTGCGTGGAGACGGTGCGGCCCCGGTCGTCGACGCTCTCCTTGGGGACGAACTCGCGAATGGTGAAGCGGTCCAGCGACTGTCCGAACTCGGGCATCAGCAGATCGATGCCGTCTTCGGCCGTGACTTCGACGGTGAGCGTGACGGCATCACCGATGACGGGCTTGTCCGGCTGCAGCCGGACCACCGCCTTGACCGGCCCGAGCTCCGAAGCCTTCTCGAGGATGCCCGCGCTGGCCACCGGCTGGTCCGTCTGTGGATCGACGGCTTCCGCCGCCAGCGCGGCGCCTGCCATTACCGTTGCAGCCAGCACCAGGGCCGCGAGCCGGACGCGCACGCAGGCGCTGACGCGGATCAGCCGAAGGCTTTGCGTAGCCAGCACCAGGGCCTGCGTGCCAGACTGGCCGACGCCGGTCAGGAAGCGCCTCACCGCCGCATCCTCCGCTCGCGCATCTTGAAGAAGCGCACGATGGGATCGACGACCGAGCCGGAAGCATCGATGTGGATGAAGTCGATGCCGGCGCGGCGAAGGCGTTTTTCGAGATCGACAATCCGCCGTGCCGCCAGCTCCTGCGTCGTGCGGCGGAAGGCCGAGGAGCCCGTATCGTAGAGGCGCGTGCGGCCCGACTCGGCATCTTCGAGCGCCACCAGGCCCACCGGTGGAACCTCGATCTCGCGGGGATCGGTCACCAGCACGGCGATGACGTCGTGCTTCTGGTTGGCGGTGGTCAGCGCGCGCTCGAAGCCATCGTCGAGGAAATCGCTGACGACGAAGCAGACGGCGCGGCGCTTGGTCACGCTCATTGCAAAACGCATCGCGCGGGCGATGTCGGTGGCCTGGCGGGCGCGACGCAGGCGTCGTGTGCTCGCGGGCAGGAAGCGGCGGGCCGCCTCGCGCACGCGCGCGAGCAGGTCGCCCGCGTCGCCGTTGCGCTCCTGCTCGGGGCCATGGTCCAGCTCGCCGTGCGCGAGCACTTCGCGCACGACGCGCAACGCGTGCTTCTGGCCCTTGCGCGGCGGGATGTACTGCTCGACGTCGCCGTGGAAGAGCACCAGGCCGACCTTGTCGTCGTTGCGAATGGCCGAGAACGCCAGCAGCGCGCACAGCTCGGCGGCCGCCTCGCGCTTGGAGCGCGCGGCCGACCCGAAGTCCTGCGAGGCCGAGATGTCGGCCATCAAGAGCAGGGTCAGCTGGCGCTCTTCGACGAAACGCTTGACGAAGGGCTCGCCGGTGCGCGCGGTGACGTTCCAGTCGATCGTGCGGATGTCGTCGCCGGGGACGTAGGGGCGCACTTCCTCGAACTCGATGCCGCCGCCCTTGAAGACGGAGACGTACTCGCCGGCCAGCACGTCGGCGACCTGACGGCCGGTGCGGACCTGAATCTCGCGAACGCGCCGGATGATTTCGGCTGCGGTCATCGGTTCGGCCGAAGCTCGTCCTACGGGACCAGAACGGTGTCGAGGATGCGCGCGATGACCTGATCGGTGCTGCGGCCTTCGGCCTCGGCCTCGTAGCTGAGGCTGACGCGGTGGCGCAGGACGTCGGGCGCGAGAGTCTTGACATCGTGAGGCGTGATGTAGGTGCGGCCCTGCAGGAACGCGTGCGCCTTGGCGCCCTTGAGCAGCCACAGCGAGGCGCGCGGGCTTGCGCCGTACTCGATGACGCCCTCGAGGTCGGCGGCGCCCGAAGCCTTCGGATCGCGCGTGGCCCGAACGACGTCGACGATGTAGTCGCGCACCTTCTCGTCGACGAATACCTGCTCGACCGCGTGCCGCGCACCGAGGATGTCGGCAGGGCTGGCGACCTTGGATACATGCGGCTCGGCCACGCCGCCGCCCATGCGGTCGAGCACCTTGCGCTCTTCGTCGCGCGAGGGATAGCCGACCTTGATCTTCATCATGAAGCGGTCGACCTGCGCTTCCGGAAGCGGATAGGTGCCTTCCTGCTCGATGGGGTTCTGCGTGGCCAGCACGAGGAACGGCTCGTCCATCTTGTAGGTCTTGCCGCCGATGGTTCCCTGGCGCTCCTGCATCGCCTCCAGCAGCGCGGCCTGGACCTTGGCGGGCGCGCGGTTGATCTCGTCGGCGAGCACCAGGTTCGAGAAGATCGGGCCCTTCTTGATGCTGTAGGTGCCTTCCTTCGGGTTGAAGATCTCGGTGCCGATGACGTCGGCCGGCAGCATGTCGGGCGTGAACTGGATACGCGAGAAGCCGGTGTCGATGGCGTCGGCCAGGCAGCGCACCGCCAGCGTCTTGGCCAGGCCCGGCAGGCCCTCGAGAAGGACGTGGCCGCCGGCCAGCAGCCCGGTCAGCAGGCGGGTGACCATGAGCTCCTGGCCGACCAGGACCTTGCCGATCTCGTTGACGAGGTCGGGGCCGAGCTTGGCGTAACGGGAAACGTCCTGCGCGGGTGCTCCGGTAGTCATGTCCTGGGCCTTCTCCTGGTCGCGTGGGAGCGCCGTTGTGCCGATCGGCCGAGGTGGCCGGCGGCGCGGCGGCGTCGCCGAATATGACGCGAGCGGAGCGTCACTTCCAGGTGCGTAGGGCGCCGCCGCGGGCCGCGTCGGCGCGGTCGCCAGCCTGGAAAGTCGGGCGACGGGACGATGGTCGGTCAGCCGTGCAGGAGCCTTGGGAGTTGCGACGGCGCGCATCGGCCGGCGGCATCGCGCCGTCCATCGCGCACACCCGCTGCATCGTGCGTTGCTTCCAGGGCGACTACACTGGCGGCATGCCTCAGCCATTGGACCCTCCGAGCCTTCGCGACGAACGTACTGCGATCGTTCCGCACGTCGAGACATGCCCGGCATGCGGCGGGCCGCTGCAGGGACGAAGCTGCAAGGTCTACTGCATCAACGACCGGTGTGAGCTCCACGGCAGGGTGATCGAGAACTGCGCGGGGGACTGACGGCCGCTCGCCGCGACGCGCAGGCGCGGCGGGCGGTCAGCTGCTTTCGCCGTCGACGGCAGCCAGCAGGCCGGCCGTCGAAACGAATTCCGCGCATGTGCCGAGGCCGCCTGCAGCCAGCCATTCCAGGTTCGTGACGATGCGGTCGAATGCGGCGGCATCGATCGCCTGATCCGCACGCAGCACGAGGTGCATCATCGAGATCCCGTCGGCCATCGCGCTGCGCGCGCCTTGACGAAAGACGTAGCGGCGCTGCGAGCAGCCGAGGCGGGCGTAGCGCTGCAACCTCTCGTCGCCGCCGGGCGGGGTGCCGCGCGCGCGCCGGAGCAGATGCTCGATCTGGCGGCCCGGCTCGAGCCACCAGGGGAAGCGATACGTCGTCACCGGCAACAGTCGCAATCGGCGGCCGTGAGCGTCGTGCTGCAAGTAGTTGTCATGCGAGGGCCGCCACACGCTGCGCGGCGCATGCGTGAAATCGGGCATGCGGCCAAGCAGCGTTTCCCCAGGCCGCATCGTGTCGATCGCGAAGAACCCCGGCTCGACCGACATGTCGGCCGCCAGGCCCAGCTCCTCGAGCACCGCCACGGCCTCCTCCGACAGATAGCGGTCGCCGAATGAGTGGAATCGAGGCGCGCGGCCGCGGCTGGCGCGGAATGCATGCACGGCTTCTTCGACGCAAAGCCGCATCCAATCGAGGCACTCGTAGTCGGTAACCCATGCCGATGCGCGTTCGTCCCAACGGAACAGGTGGGTGTGGAGGCCGACGTCGTCGCCGTGGCGCTCGAGGTCGTCGAGCTCGGCGGCGAATCGTTCCGCGATCCAGCCGCAGTGGCCGTAGACTCGGCGTATCTGCTGATCCATGCGCACCAGCCAGGTGAAGGCGGGCACGGTCGCCTGCGTGCGAGAAAGTCGTTCGCGAAGCAGCCGCACGAGACGGATGCTGGCGCGCAAGCCGTTCCAGTCGCTGTCCTTGCCCGAGGTCGGCAGTCGCGGTACGGGCTCGACGTCGATCGCCAGAGCGACCCGCACCGTGCGCGCCGCGTCGTGCCGATCGCGCATCAGTCGGGCCAGACCCTGGGAAAGAGCGGGCCGTGGAGCCGATCCCCGTCCTCGAGCTCGATCCGTCCGAGACTGGCGAGCTCCGGCGCGTGCAGGAAGCTGCCCGGATGATCGTGCCACTCGGCTTCTTCGCCGACGTAGCGGACGGCAATGGCCCGCCTGCGCAGGATGCTGCTGGCGTTGCCGCCAGCGCCGTGAAGCACCAGCGGATGATGCAGGATGACGTCACCCGGCTCGACGTCCCAGGACAGGATGCGGTAGCGATCGCGGTGCGACTCGATGTCCGGCACCGGCTCCAGGCCGGTCTGCTTCATGCGCTCGCGGTACGCGCGTGCGTCGGCATCGGAGATCTTGCCGAACGAAGCCGGCGCAAAGCTCCTTCCCCACAGATGCGAGCCCGCAAGATATTCGACGGCTCCGTTTTCGCGTCCGATGCGATCGAACGGGACCCAGATCGACAGGATCTGCGCGCCGCGCAGCGGCCAGTAGGGAAGGTCGTGATGCCACGGCGTCGCAGCGCTGGTCCCGGGCTCCTTGACGAAGAGCTGATCGTAGAAGAGCGTGACCGTCTCGCTGGCCATCACCCGTGCCGCAAGCGACGGCAGAGGCGAGTCGCGGACCAGCGCGTCGAAGTCCCGATCGCATCGCCACAGGAAGAAGCCGTCGAAGAAGCGGCCCGCGGCGGCGGTGGACACGTGCTCCATCGACGTCGGGGCGGGGCTGGCCAGGACACGATCGATGGCCCCGCGCATCCGCTCGATCCACTCCGGCGACAACACTCCCCGCAGCACGGCGGCGCCGTCACGATAGAACGAAGCGACGTCGGCGTCGCCAACCTCGGACCCGTGCGCGGGCGCGGTCATCGTGCGGCGCTGTAGCACTTGCACCCCGCGGTGAGTAGCCGGCCCCCGCTCACCGGACTGCCGCCGTGAACGACCGAGATCGTTGGGCGGCCGGAGGGCGCCGGTCCCAATCCATCCGCCGTCGATCTGGTCCCAGGCCAGTGTCGCCGCTCAGGCCGCTTCGCCGGGGCCCAGACGTGGGGCGTCTGTTCAGGCGACTGATCGATTCCTACGGCGCGTCCGATATCGCCTTGAGCGAATCGTCGTCCTGCAGCGCGAACGGCGGCGAGTACGTCGCGCCCCAGCACACGCTTCCGCTCGTGTTCTGAAGCTGGATATCGAGCACGCCTTCGAGGTCGTCGATGGCCGGCAGGTCCAGGATCTGGCCCTTTCCCTTGACCTGGATCTTGGCCTTGCCGGTGACGCCCGATCCGAGCTTGGCCTTGGAGATGCCGCCCGGCGTAAGCTCCTTGTCCTTGTAGCTCCAGGCCGTCGTCGTCTGCGTCCAGCACGGCTTGAGCGGACAGTTCTGGCCGGCGGGCATGCGCAGGCCCTGGATCAGCACGTCGTCCTGGTAGATGCACAGCTCGTAGCTGTCGGCCGACAGCGGATCGCCGAAATCTCCGAGGCTGGTCGCCTCGCCGCTGCCCCAGGACCACGAGAACGCCTGAGCGTCGCCGCCGCCGTTGCTCATCGAGAGTTTCGCGCCACCGAGCCGGATGGTCTCGCGGCACGACGGCGATGGCGTGCTGCTGCAGAGCGAGGGCGGGCTGTTTTCCATGATCCAGACGTAGTCGGCGATCTCGTCGAACAGCGAGATGTCCAGGTCGCCGTCGTTGTCGGTGTCGAGGATGACCGAGCACGACGGGTTGCTGATGGCGGCGATGTCGTCGCCGAGCTGCGTGAACGTGCCCGCGCCGTCGTTGCTGAAGATGCGCCAGAAGCCGCCGCCGAAGCTGGAGACCACCAGATCCTGGTCGCCGTCGCCGTCCAGATCGCCGACGTCGACGGAGGGAGTATGCGAGCCGATGGGCAGCACCGAGCTGAGGGACAGGGCGCCGAGGCCGCTGTTCATGAGAATGCCGACGGTGCCGCTGCCGTCGTTCGCCGACGCGACGTCGAGATCGCCATCGTCGTCGAAGTCGCCGAGATTGACGACCCAGACCGCACCTCCGCATCCAGCCGGGACGCCCGGTGTGAACGTGCCGTCGCCGTTGCCGAATACCACGTTGACCGTCTGGCTGCCGTTGCCGCCGACGACGAGGTCGGTGATGCCGTCGCCGTTCATGTCGGCGGGCGTCAGGCCGTATTCACCGTCGACGCCGCCTTCGAAATCGCTGGGCGCGCCGAAGATGCCGGCGCCGTCGTTGATCATCAGCGAGAGATTGTCGCCGTTCTCGTTGGCAACGACGAGGTCGAGGTCGGCATCGCCGTCGACGTCCAGCGCCGCGATGCCGTGATTGGCGGGGCCGACGTCGATGAACTGGCCGGGCGGAAACGTGCCGTCGCCGTTGTTGAGCAGGATCGTGACCTCGGCGCTGCTGGTGGCCGAGGTGGCGATGTCCATGTCGCCGTCATTGTCGAAATCGCCGACTTCGCTCGGGCTGGCCTCCACGCCGACCGGCTCGGGCGCCAGCATGTTTTCATACAGGCCGCTGCCGTCGCCGCGATTGAGGAAGACGCGCACGTCGTGGCTGTCCTCGTTGACGGTGGCCAGATCGATGAAGCCGTCGCCGTCGAGATCGGTGGCGGAGGCGCCGTAGATGCGCGTGTTCCCGCCGCCGCTGCGGTTGGTGAAAGAGGCGACCTGACGGAAGTTGGCGTCGCTGGCCACGACCGCGGCCAGGAACTGGTGCGCGTAGCCCTGCGTGCGAAGCGTCGTGGTATCGGCGCCCGTCAGCGCCTCGGAGAGATTGACGAAAACGGTGTCGCCTGCCGAAAACGGCTCATCGGGCGTCAGTGTGACGACGGTGTCGCCAGCCGAGAACGAGAACGTGCCGCGCGCGGGGCCGCTGGCGCGGCCGTAGACGCGAAAGGTCGAGTCATTGACGGTGGCGGTGTTCACCGCCTGGTTGAAGGTGACGACGATCGGCGCCGTGGTCGGAGCGGTGGCATTGAGCGCCGGGCTGATGCTGGTGACGACGAGCTCGGCCAGGGCCGGCGCGGTCGCCGCCAGGCTGGCGACGACGAACACGAACGCCCGCACGGCTGCGGGCAGAGACACGAATTTCATCTGCTTCCCCCCAACGACGCGCGCTGGCGCGTCGACGCTTCTCGGGCCGAGGCCCGGGCCAATCGCTGCCGTCCCATGGCGAGCGACGAGGACGCAGATAGCATGGCGCACCACCGCAGAGAAAGGGCGGCGCGCCAACTCGCGTCTTAACACGACCTAAATCCTTCGTCCCCGCCTCCGGCCGGTGTTGCGGCGAAGCGTCGTGCAACCTGGTTCGATTCGGACGCGACGCAGCGCCGCATCGTGCGCGCCGTCCGTGCACTGCCGCACGCGTGAGCATGGACCCCGGCGCGCGCTCACATATGATGCGCGCATGCAGAACGTTTCGCGGCTTTGGACTGCAGCTTCCGTGCAACCGGGCTCTCCGGCTGGCAGCGCGACGCTGGCGCCTGGCGCGCCGGTGATGGCATTGCCCTTGCTGGAGCTCCTTTCATGTTAGGTCTGGTCATGACCGCCGGAGGCGCTCGCGGCGCCTATCAGGCGGGCGTTCTCAAGCGTATTGCGGAGATCCCGGCATTCGCCGATGCGCCGTCGCCCTTCGCCATCATCACCGGCGCCAGCGCAGGCGCCATCAACGGCAGCGTTCTGGCGGCGCGAAGCGCGCATTTCGCCGACGCGGCCGAGGACGTGGCGCGGGTCTGGTCGCAGCTGCGAGTCGAACAGGTCATTCGCGCGGACGCGTGGTCCCTTCTGCGCACCGGCCTGTCGCTGACCAGCGACTTCGTGCTCGGCAGCGTCTTCGGCCACACGGTCACGCACGGTCTGTTCGATACGACGCCGCTGGAGACGATGCTGCGCGCGGTATTCCCGCCCAAGGGCATCGGCGAGTCGATCCAGCGCGGGCACCTGTACGCGGTGGCGATGACGGCCACCAGCTATCATTCCGGCCGCTCCTTCACCTTCATCCAGGGCCGCGAGGGCCATCCGGTCTGGAGCAAGAGCCGGCGCGTGGTGCTGCCGGTGACGCTGACGCATCGCCACGTCCTCGCCTCGGCCGCCATTCCCATCGTGTTTCCGCCGGTGCAGGTCAGCCTGCGCGAGGGCGATCTGTGGTTCGGTGACGGTGCGCTGCGCCTGGTCGCGCCCCTGAGCCCTGCCATTCGACTCGGCGCGACCCGCATCCTCGCGCTCGGTGTCCGGTCGAAGAAGTCGGCCGATACCCTGGCTCAGGAAGAGGCCGGCACCGCCTGCCGCATCGGCGGCGGCGGCGGCGGACCCGAGCTGCCATGCCCGCCGCTGGCGCAGATCTGCGGCGTGTTCATGAACGCGATCTTCCTCGACCACCTGGACGCGGACGTGGAGCACCTGCTGCGAATGAACGAGCTGCTCGCGGACCGCCCCGGCTTCACGAGCCTCGTTGCCACGCAGGAGGCCGGCGGGAAGCCGCTGGAGCCCATGAAGCGGATCGAGCCGCTCGTGCTCTCGCCGTCCGAGGATCTGGCGCTGGTCGCGCAGCGCTTCGTCCATCGCATCCCGCGCCTGGTGCGCCTGGTGCTCGACGGTCTCGGTTTCCCCGACGCGCAGAGCGCCGACCTGACCAGCTACCTGCTGTTCGACTCGACCTACACTCGCACGCTCGTCGACATCGGCTATCGCGACGCCAGCGCCTGCATCGACGAGCTCGAGCACTTCCTTCGCACCGCGCCCGTGCTGGCGCCGCCGTCGCAGCAGCCGAAGGCGCGCCGGCTGTGGGCCGTGACCAGCGACCGCGTTGCGGAAGGCGAGGACATCGAGCCGGGAGCGATGTAGATCCGGCCGCTCAGGCGCCGTCTGCCGCGGCTCCGCACGCGCGCACGGCAATCCGCTCGCGCGATGCCGATGCAGCCGATGTTCGGCCGCGCACGACAGGCTCGACACGCGCAGCCCTTCCTGATGGACTGCCTCGCCGTGCGCGCGCATTTCCTCCCTGCGATGGCGGCGGTCCTGGCGATGGTCGGCTGCGAGGATCCCGACGTCACGCGTGCGCGCATCTTCGAAGCTCAGCGTCAGGACACGTATGCGCGCTGCCTGGCGCACGGTGCTCTGGAGAACTACCGCAAGCAGTGCGAGCACATCGGCGGCCGCATCCTCGTCGTGCGCCATACGTTCGTGTGCTTCGGCGAAGGGCGCGAGCGCAATCCCGAAGGCCTCGGCGACGGGCCCTACTGCGTCTGCCACGAGCGCAACGAGCAGGGCCGCTGCGTCGGCGAGGCCGACTGCGACGCCGGCGTCAAGGAGAAATGCGAGCCGCTGCTGAGCGCCGAGCTCGTTCCGTTCTACAAGCCGCCCGCCGGCCAGGATCTGCCGGCAGAGGAGTCGAGCGGCAACGCCCCGGCGCGCCCGTGAGAATCGAAGCCGCCACGGAAGGCTCCGCGGCCGCGCCGCCGCCGTCGTCGTCCCGGCAGCAGCGCGAGCCGGAGCTGGACGGGCTGCGGGCCATCGCTGCCACGCAGGTGCTGCTGTTCCATTGCCTGAGCGCCGTGGGCGCGACGACCGAGGTGCAGCATTGGTTGATAACGGGGCCGCCCGCCGCCGTCGCCAACGGCGCCTCGGCAGTCGTCCTGTTCTTCGTGCTCAGCGGCTACGTGCTCGCAGGTTCGTTTCTGCGCGATGCGTCCGCGCTCGGCGCCGGCGCCTTTCTCGTCCGGCGCATGCTGCGGCTGTATCCGGCATTCCTCGCCGCGCTGGCGGCGGCATGGCTGGTCAGCATGATCGTGCCGCACTTCGACGATGGTGCGGGCCAGAGCGCGTGGCTCCGCGCCCATGCACAGCTGCGCCTCAGCGCCGGGCAGCTTCTGCTGAGCGCGCTGGCGCCGGGCGCCGCCTACGAGCTGGTGCCGGTGGGCTGGACGCTTCGTCTGGAGCTCATCTACTCGCTGCTCTTTCCGATGCTGATGGTCATTGCGCTGCGCACACACGTGGCGGTGCTCGTGCTGCCGGCGGCGCTGAGCCTGCTGCTGACGCCGTCGCGCCTGATCAACTACGCGTTCCCTTTTACCGTCGGCATCGCGATGTACGCGTGCCGCGAGCGCATCCACGCGTCCGATCGCGGCGTTCGTGCGATCCGCTGGCCGCTGCTGCTCGTGGCTGCCGGCGGCTATCTGCTGCCGCCAACGCACCTGTGGCCCGCCTCGCGGCTGCTCGGGATGGGCCTTGCGACCCTCGGTGCGGCCTCGCTGATGCTGCTCGCGCGAATGCCGCCGCTGGCGCCGCTGCTGCGCTCCCCGGCAATGGTCCGCCTCGGCGAGATCTCCTACAGCCTCTACCTTCTTCACGTCCCGGTCGTGCTGCTGGTCGCGCCGTGGCTGCTCGGAGGGGAGCCGGCGGAGGATGCAGCGACGGCAACGATGCGGTGGCTGCTCGTTGGGGTCGCGGTCCTGCCGCTGACGATCGTCGCGGCGTCCTTCGTCCATCGGACGATCGAGCTGCCGGGAATCGAAGCGGGGCGCAGGCTCGGCCGCCGCATCACGGCGCTCCAGGATTGAGTGAGGGCGCGAGCGGCAGGCCGAACGCCCCGCGCCGCTGACGGCGCTACTCGTCGCGATGCACCGTCTGCGGCGAGAATGCCGGCATGCATACGGCAATGTACTCGGCCCCTTCGGCACCCGGCGTGCTGTAGCGGACCCATTCTCCCGGCGCCGTGATCAGAGCCTGTCCGGCGCCGACGTCGGTCGAGCCGCCTTCATACTCGACGTGCAGCGATCCGTGCAGCACGATCGAAATCTCCTGGAACTCGGGGCGCTGTCGCGGCTCTTCCCATCCGCTCGGCGACTTCATGCGCGCCACGCTCACCGACCTCGTGCCGGTGCTCGGCACGCCCACGAACTCCTCGATGAGCTTCGGTTTGGTGCCGACGGCCTCGATGATGACGGGGGCCGTTACCAGCCGCGGCATGCCCGCTACTCCGGATCCACGAACTGGGGCGCGCGCTTCTGCATGTTCGCCTGCACGGCTTCGAGCTGGTTGGGGCCGCCGATGAGAGTGCGCTGAACGTCCTCCTCGAGCCGAAGCCCTTCGCCTTCGTCGGTGACGAGGTAGGCCCGTTCGAGCAGTTGCTTGGCAGCGCGGATCGCGTGCGGCGACTTTCCGGCGATCTCTTCGGCGAGTGCGAACGCCTCGGCCAGAGGATCCTCGGCCGTTCGCGTTGCCAGGCCGAGCGCCACCGCTTCGGTGCCGCTGACGATCTTCGCGGTGTACGTCAGCTCCTTGAGCACGTCCTGCCGCACCACCGTGCGCAGCGTGCGCGTGCCGCTCATGTCCGGAATCAGGCCCCAATACGTCTCGCGCACCGACATCTTGGCCTCCGGATGGACGATGCGAATGTCCGCCCCCGCTGCGATCTGGAGACCGCCGCCGTAGGCCACGCCGTGCACGGCGGCGATCACCGGCACCGGCACTTCTTTCCATACGTAGCCGGCGAGCTGGGCCAGATTGGCGGGGCTGGTCTCGTCGCGATCGAAGAGGCTGCGGCGCGGGCGGGCGTCGTCGGCCATGGCCATGAAGCTCGCGAAGTCCAGCCCCGCGCAGAACGCGCGTCCTTCGCCCGAGAGCACCACCGCGCGGATACTGCGATCCGTCGAGATGCGGCGCCCGGTCTCGACGAGCGCATCGAACATGTCCTGATCGAGGGCGTTGAGCTTGTCGGGGCGGTTCATGCGCACGTCGGCGATGTGCCCGCGCCTGGTGACGGTTACGCGTTCGGACATGTGCTTCTCCTCTGGCGATCCGACGAGCGGCGTCGAAACGCGCCCGACCCTTTACATCGGGCCTTGCTTTACCGGAAGCGGCTTTCAGGCGCTGGCGGTCCCTGCCACACTTCGCGGCGGAGGTGCCCATGTCGCAAGAACGCCCGCAGATTCCGCCGCCCACGCAGATACTCCAGATGGCAACCGGTTTCTGGATTTCCAAGGTTCTGCTCAGTGCCGCCGAGCTCGGTCTGTTCACCGAGCTGGGGTCGGGGCCGTTGTCGTACGAGGAAATCCGACGGCGTCTGAACCTGCATCCGCGCTCTGCCCGCGACTTCCTCGATGCGCTGGTTTCGGTCGGGCTCCTCCAGCGCGAAGGCGACCAGTACGCGAACTCGGAGCTCACCGCTGTGTATCTCGATCGCGCCAGGCCCACGTACATCGGCGGCTTCCTCGAGATGTGCGAGCGTCGTCTGTATCCGTTCTGGGGCCGGCTGACCGATGCGTTGCGAAGCGGCGTGGCGCAGAACGAATCCGGCGGCGCCGACGACTTCTTCGCCTCGATCTACTCGACGCCCGACAGGCTGAGGGGGTTCCTGCAGGCGATGACGGGCATCAGCAAAGGTGCCGCCGTCCAGATCGCGAGCAAGTTCCCATGGGATCGCTACCGCACCTTTGCCGACATCGGCTGCGCGCAGGGCTGCGTGCCGGTGGAGCTGGCCGAAACGCACGCGCACCTGAGCGGCATCGGGTTCGATCTTGCCGCCGTGGGCCCGGTCTTCGACGAGTTCGTCGCTTCGCGACGGCTCTCGGAGCGCCTGCGTTTCGTTGCCGGCGATTTCTTCGCCGACCCGTTGCCGCAGGCCGACGTGCTGATCATGGGTCACATCCTGCACGACTGGAACCTGGAGGAGAAGAAGACCCTGCTGAAGAAGGCGCACGATGCGCTGCCCAGCGGCGGCTCGCTCATCGTCTACGAGGCCCTCATCGACGACGACCGCCGCAGCAACACGTTCGGCCTCCTGATGAGCCTGAACATGCTGATCGAAACGCCGGGAGGCTTCGATTACACCGGCGCCGATTGCACCGGCTGGATGAAAGAGATCGGCTTTCGCGAGACGCGCGTCGAATATCTCGACGGTCCCGACTCGATGGTCATCGGCGTCAAGTAGCGGTCGCTCGGCCATTCCACGCTGGCGCGACAACAGGAGCGGAGCCATGGCGACGACGGAGATCCACGGAAACTGCGACGAGAAGTTCGAGCCGGTCAGGGAGACGTTCGCCGCCGCTTTCGACAGCGGGCTCGAGGTCGGCGCTGCCGTCGCGGTGACGATCGACAACGAGCTGGTCGTGGATCTGTGGGCCGGCCACGCCGATCACGCCGGCACGCGGCCATGGCAGCGCGACACCATCGCCAACTTCTATTCCACGACCAAGGGCGTGGTTGCGCTCCTCGCGCATCGTCTGGTCGAAGAAGGCCGCATCGATCTGGATGCGCCCGTGACGCGCTACTGGCCCGAGTTCGGGCAGGTCGGCAAGCAGACGATGCCGGTGCGGCATCTGCTCAACCACAAGGCGGGCCTGCCTGCCGTATCCATGCATCTGGCTCTGGACGCGATCTACGACTGGAGCGTCATGACCGAGGCGCTGGCCGCGCAGGAGCCGTGGTGGCAGCCGGGCGCCGCGCACGGCTATCACGCCGTCACCTACGGTTGGCTGATCGGCGAGGTGATGCGGCGCGTGACGGGCAAGAGCGTCGGCAGCTATCTTCGCGATGAGATCGCCGAACCGCTCGGCCTCGATCTGTGGATCGGTCTGCCCGAGAGCGAAGACGGACGCTGCGCCGAGCTCGCGGCGCCGCAGCTGACGATCGTCGAGGGTCAGCCCAATCTTCTCGAGCTCATCATGCGCGACCCCGAGTCGGTCACCGCCAAAGCCTTCACGAACCCGCCGACGCTGATGATGCCGGGCACCGTCAACTCACGCCCCTGGCGCGGCGCCGAGATCCCCGGCGCCAACGGCCACGGCAGCGCAAGATCGCTCGCGCAGCTCTACGGCGCCGTCGCCAGCGGCGGCGACCTGCGCGGCGTGCACGTGCTCGGGCCCCAGCAGGCCGCGCGCGCCGCCACCGAAGAGGCACGCGGCATGGACCTCGTGCTGCAGATGAACACGCGCATCGGCCTGGGCTTCATGCTCTCGCAGCCGCACGCATCCTTCAGTCCGCGCGAGGGCGCCTTCGGACATCCCGGCGCCGGCGGCTCGGTGGCGTTCGCCGATCCGAGCGTGAAGATGGGGTTCGGCTACGTGATGAATCGGATGGGGCCGCATATTCTCATCGATCCGCGGGCGCAGGCCTTGATCAATGCGGCGCATTCCTGCGTGTGGTAACGGGCGGACCGCGCGGAACGGGTCATTGGCGGCGTTGCGGCCTGCGTGCTCGCTCCAGCGGGCCTCCAGCCCGCTTCCGCTGTGCGCGCGGGCCGCGCCTTGCCACTGACCCGTTGCGCGCGGTCCGTTGCAAAGTTGTGCTCTGGTGCTCAATCGGACGTCGAGCGAATCAAAAATCTTATCTTCGAGCGCGGGCGCGAAGAGTGGTGCGGCTACGAGGCGCAGACCGAGGAGTGAGCGTAGGCGGGCTGGAGGCCCGCCGCAGCGAGCCCCGAGGGCGGCAACGAAGTAGACGGGCCGCTATGCGCGTCCGCGGCCGCTATCTGGCAGAGACCACCATCGGCCGCCCCGGCGGAATGACCACGCACGGTATGCGCCCATGCTGCAGCTCGGTGCACGCCTGTCGGGCATCCTTCTCGTTGACCATCGCAAAGCGTGAGCTGACGTGGGTGCCCAGGGAGCTCACCAGCAGCGGGGCAGTGCGCAGCTGCACCGGCAGCTTGACGCGCACCTCTTCGCCGCGCTGGCGGGCCATCGAAGCGTCGCGGAAGACTCCGACCTGAACTGACCAGCCTTCGGGCGCCGGCGTTGCGGCGGCGGGCGCGGGAGCCGCGGCCGGACCGTCCCCTTGCTCGATGGCGGCTTCCGGCTCTTCGCTTGCCGGCGTGCCAGGACGTGATGGAGGCGTTGCCGCGACTTTGACCGCGGCGGTCGTCGCTGCGACCGCGACGGCGGCGGACTTGGCCGGTGCGGCAACAGCCGACTTCAGCGCCGCCGCCGGGGATGTTGCAGCGGCCGTGGCGGTAGCGGCAGCCGGCGCGGCCGGAGCCGACTTCGTGGTCACGACCGTGGCCGCGCGAGCCGGCGCTGCCGTCGCCGTCTTGACCGGTGCCGGTGCTGCCGCACTCCCCGTTGCTGCCGCTGACGCTGGCGAGACTGGTGCCGCAGCGGCGGGCGCCGCTGCAACGGCTGCAGGCGCGCCGGGCTGCACTGCTGCACCGGCAGCAGCAGTTGCCGGTGCCGGCGCGGCAGCTTTCTGCCCGCGGGGATTTTTCTGGTACGCGGCCGCCGCCGTCAGCAGCATCGACGTGGCAGGCGAGGGGGAGTGCACCGCGGGCGGCAACTCGGTGCTGGCCGCCGCCGCCGCAACCGGCGCCGCTGCGCCCTGCTCCGAAGGCAGCACGGGAACGGAGGGCGCGTTGCCGGCGGCAAGCGAAGGAAGCTCGACCGGCTTGGCCTCTTCTTCCGTCACTTCCTCCATCGGAGCGCGCTCGGGCTTGGCATCGGCGACGACGATCAGGCTCGGGTCGATTGCCGCGTACGCGATGTCCATGAGACGCGAGGCGTGCTCGCGCGTCCATCCTGCCGTGTCGCCGCCGAGCACGATGGCGATGAGGCGCTTGTTCTGGCCACGCACGGCCGAGGCAGCCAGGTTGTGCCCGGACGAGTAGATGAAGCCGGTCTTGATGCCGTCGGCGCCGAAGTAGGTTCGCAGCAGACGGTTCTGATTGGGCCAGTGCCTGCCGCGATATTCGAAGTCGTTGAGCGAGACGAAGTGGTAGTACTCGGGGAAGTCGCGGATCAGAGCCCGCGACAGGATGGCAAGGTCGCGTGCCGAGGAAACGTGGCCCGCGGCGGGCAGGCCCGAAGCGTTGTAGAAGACGGTCTGGACCATGCCGAGGACCTTGCCCTTGGCGGTCATCAGCTCGGCGAAGTTCTGCTCGCAGCCGGCCAGGTGCTCGGCTAGGACGCTGGCTGCGTCGTTGGCCGACTTGGTGGTCATGCCGCGAATGGCCTGCTCCACCGTCAGGGTCGAGCCGGGCGTGAGGCCAAGCTTGGACGGATCGCGGCCGGCGGCGTACTCGGACACCTTCATCGGCGTATCCAGCTTGATGCGCCCGGTCTTGAGCGCCTCGAACGCCAGATACAGCGTCATGATCTTCGTCAGTGATGCGGGATAGCGCGAAAAGTCGGCGTTGCGCTCATAGAGCACCTTGCCGGTCTCGTGCTCCACGACGATCGACGCATAGCGGGACGCAGGCGCGCTGGCGGGCGCAGCCGCGACTTTCGCCGCAGCCGGGCTCGCCAACATCCCGGCGATCAGCACCCCCGCAAGTGCAGATTGGAACCCCATTCCCCCTGAACCCCACCCTGACAGTCTCGTCACCCTTTACTCCATCGGATAGCGGATGTCGCTAGAAATCTGGTCGACGGCTGCGATGGCGTCTCCGGAGAGCGTCACGTCGGCCGCGGCCAGGGTTTCGTCGAGCTGGTTTCGATGAGTGGCTCCGATGATGGCGGAGCCGAGGAAGTCTCGGGTCAGCGTCCACGCGATCGCGAACGTCGCCGGCGCCAGGCCATGCTCCTTGGCCACCGCCGCCATGCGGTCGAAGGTGGCGCCAGTGGCGTCGTTGACGAAGCGCTCGGTCATGCGCGCGCCGCGGGCGGCGTCGCTGCGGTAGTTGGTGAAGCGTGCGCCCTGCGGCCACTGGCCGCGCTGGTACTTTCCGGAAAGTACGCCGCCTCCGAGCGGACTGTAAGCCAGCAGGCTCAGGCCCTCGCGCCGGCAGACGTTGGCGAGCTCGTCGTCGAAGCGGCGGTGCATGAGGCTGTAGTTGTTCTGTATGGTCTCGTAGCGGACGCGGCTGCCGAGGGAGTCGGCAGCCCACAGGCTCTTCATGACTCCGTAGGCGTTCTCGTTGCTGCAGCCGACGTAGCGGACCTTGCCCGCCTGGACGACCCGCTCCAGGCCCTCGAGCGTCTCCTCGTAAGGCAGGCCGATGTCCTGCCAGTGCGTCTGGTAGAGGTCGATGTAATCGGTTCGCAGTCGCCGCAGGCTGCCTTCGACCGCGCGCTCGATGGAATGGCGGTCCAGGCTCGTGTTTCCGCTGCGGACTGGCGCCTGGAACCAGCCGCCGCTCGGGCCGCTGATCTTGGTGGCGACGATGACCGAGTCGCGCTGGCGGCCGGCCAGCCAGTCGCCGACGATCTCTTCGCTGCGGCCGGCCCATTCCCGGCGCGGCGGCACCGGATAGATCTCGGCGACGTCGAGGAAGTTGACGCCGGCATCGAAGGCCTTGTCCAGGATCGCGTGGCTCTCGGTCTCGTCGGCCTGGGCACCGAAAGTCATGGTGCCAATGCAGATTTCGGTGACCGTCAGGCCACTTCGCCCGAGACGCCGTCGCTTCATGCTGTTCCCGTCGCGCCAATGCAGCGCGCGATTTGGCATCCGACGAAGCCAGCTCCCTCCGGCTCCGCCCGACGTGCCGCGAATCCTAGCGCTGAACGATTGCGTCAGCGAACGGCGGAGGCGGCCGAAAGGTATTCGCATATCCGGTGCAAATTGGAATATAGAAAGTCCGTGCCCACGCAGACTGCCGCCGTCGACGGACGCCGCGCCAGGTCGCTCAAGACCCGGCACGCCATCGTCGATGCCACCATCGCCCTGCTCGAGGCCGGGGACCTCAAGCCCACGGCGGCTTCGGTCGCCGAACGCGCGGGGCTGTCGGTTCGTTCGATATTCCAGCACTTTACCGATCTCGAAGACCTGTTCCTGGCGGTCTCGGACCGGCAGGCCAACCGCGTGGCCGCGCTGTATGCGGGCACCGCCTACGACGGAGACCTGCCTTCGCGCCTGGCGACCTTCGTCGGATATCGCTCGCGGCTCTTCGAGACCGTCGCCCCCATTCGACGCGCGGCCCTGCTGCAGGAGCCTTTCTCCCCCACGGTTGCCGACCGTCTCGCGCTGGCTCGCATGCTTCAGCGCGTCGATGTCGAGCGCGCCTTCGCGCCGGAGATCGCGGCGGCAAACGCCCAGGGCAAGACCTGGCTGCTGGAAGCGCTGTGCGCGATCACGTCCTTCTCGACCTGGGACGAGCTGCGCCGCAGCGCCGGTCTGAGCATCGAAGCCGCCAGCGAAGCGTATGGCCGTGCGGTCGAGGCGATTCTGACGTCGGCGGTCGCCGGCCAGGGCGCGGCTCACCCTGCCGCCGCGCACGACGCGACGGACAGCGCGGCCGACTGACGCTGCACTGCCGGCTGCTGCGTCCGCGCGACTGACGCTGTAGAGGACGCGCGTGCAGCCGACGCTTCCGCCGCCTCCTGCCGTAGCGCGAGCACGCCGGCGGCTCCTTCGCTTCTACGACCACGACGGCCGCGACCTTCCCTGGCGCCGCACCACCGATCCCTACGCGATCTGGATCTCGGAGGTGATGCTGCAGCAGACGCGCGTCGAGGCGGTGATCGCGCACTACGAGCGCTTCCTGAAACGATTTCCGACGCTGGCCGATCTTGCATCCGCTGAGCTCGAGGAGGTTCTGGCGGCCTGGACGGGCCTCGGCTACTACCGCCGCGCGCGCCTCCTTCATGCCGGCGCACGCTTCGTCGCCGACGAGCATGACGGCAGGCTGCCGTCTTCGCGTGAGCAGTTGCAGGCCATTCCCGGGGTCGGCGCGTATACCGCCGGCGCGGTCGCATCGATTGCGTTCGGCCGCGCCGAGCCGGCGGTGGATGCGAACGTGGCGCGTGTGGTCGCGCGCGTGTTTGCCGGCGGCGGCGACCAGGGCTCGCGCGCCCCGTCGCGCATGCAGATCGAGCAGCATGCCGCGGCCCTCGCGCGCTGCCGCCGCGCGGGCGACGTCAATCAGGCCTTGATGGATCTGGGTGCGCGCATCTGCCGGGCGAAACGGCCGCGCTGCCAGGAGTGTCCGCTGCAGCCGCTGTGCGGTGCGTGGCAGACCGGAGTGCAGGAGCAGATCCCGCCGCCGCGCCCGCGAAAGCCGGCGCGCGACGTGCATCTCGCGTGCGCGGTGGTGCGAAGCGGCCGGCGCGCGCTGCTCGTTCGCCGCGACCGCGATCGTGCCCTGCTCGGCGGGATGTGGGAGCTGCCGACCGTCGAGCAGGCCGCGGCAGCCGACGCGCGCCGCCTGCTCGAGGACCTGGTGGATGGCGCGCTGGGCCGCCGCGCAAGCCTCAGCGGACCGTGCGCGCGGGTGCGCCACGATATCGTCGGCCGGCGCATCGTCGCCGACGTCTACGTCGCCGAGGTCGATGCCGGGGCGCCTCGCGCGCAGCGGCCGAGCGGCGCCGCACGCGGCGTGGAATTCTTTTCCGAGGAAGAGATGAAGAGGGCGGCGCTGTCGGCGCTGCCGCTCAAGATCCTGCGCGCGACCGGCTTTCCTGGGCGGCCGCAATCGAGCGCATCTCGCGCGGAAGCGCGAACGTGACGTCCTCACGCGCCGTCTCCAGGTCGCGCACCGTCGTGCATCCGAGCTGACGCAGGCGCTCGATCGTCTCCTGCACCAGCGTCTCGGGCGTGGACGCCCCCGCCGTAAGTCCCACGCTGACGATGCCCTCGAGCCAGTCCGGCTCGATGTCGCCGGCGCATTCGATTAGGCGCGCCCTGGCTCCGCTGTTGCGTGCCACTTCGACCAGGCGGTTGGCATTACTGGAGGTGGGCGAGCCGATCACCAGCACCAGTTCGCTCGCCCGTGCCAGCTCCTTGACGGCGGTCTGGCGGTTCTGCGTCGCGTAGCAGATGTCGTCCTTCTTGGGTGTGCGCGCGTGCGGGAACCGCCTCTGGATCGCCTCCACCACCTCGCGCGTATCGTCGACCGACAGCGTCGTCTGCGTGACGACGGCGACCGGAGTGTCCGCCGGCAGCGCGAGCCGCTCGACGTCGGCGACGGTCTCCACCAGATGCATGCGGTCGGGTGCGTGCCCGAGCGTTCCCTCCACCTCGACGTGGCCGCGGTGGCCGATGAGCAGGATCTGGAAGTCCTGGCGCGCGAAGCGCAGCGCTTCCATGTGAACCTTGGTGACGAGCGGGCAGGTTGCGTCGATGACGCGCAGGCCCGCGCCGGAGGCGCCGGCGCGCACTTCGGGCGAGACGCCGTGGGCCGAGAAGATCAGAAGGCTGCCGGCCGGAACGTCGGCCAGATCGTCGACGAAGATCGCGCCGCGCTCGCGCAGACGGTCGCAGACGTGACGATTGTGCACGATCTCATGGCGCACGTAGACGGGCGGCCCGTAGTGGTCGAGCACCAGGTCGACGATCTCGATGGCGTAGGAGACGCCGGCGCAGAAGCCGCGAGGGCTTGCCACCAGCAGTTGTCGTGCGGCTTCCGTGCTCATGCGAACGCGCAGGCTGACATGCCCGCTGCCGGCAGACAAGCAGCCGTTCCACCTGCCACCGCCCCGATTGGCCTGACGCGCGGCGGTTGGCATGATGGCGCCACATGCAAAGCATCGCACGGTACGCGTCGCTGCCGGCAGCGCTGGGGCTCGCCTGTCTCTTCGCAGGCTGCGAGGGCAAATCCCAGGGCCCCGGCACCATCGAAGGCAAGGCACTCCCTGTCGAAGTGGTGGCCGCGCGCGGCATCGTCGAGGCCAAGGCGGCCACGGCCATCGCCAAGCGGGTCAAGGCGGATCTTCCCGAAAAGCAGATCCTCTTCGGCGACCTCCACGTTCACACGACCTACTCGGCCGACGCGTTCATGATGAGCCTGCCGATCATGCAGGGCGAAGGCGTTCATCCGGTCGCGGACGCCTGCGACTTCGCGCGCTACTGCTCCTCGCTCGACTTCTGGAGCATCAACGATCACGCCGAGTCGATCACTCCCAAGCGCTGGCGCGAGACGATCGATTCGATCCGCCAGTGCAACGCCATCGCCGGAGATCCGGCCTCGCCGGACGTCGTCGCCTATCTGGGCTGGGAGTGGACGCAGATCGGCCTTACCGCCGAAGAGCACTACGGTCACCGCAACGTGATTCTCAAGGATCTCGACGACGGCAAGATCACGCGCCGTCCGATCGCGGCCTCGGCATTCAGCGGACAGGCCATGCGCGACGCGCCGCCGTGGAACGTGCGCTATCTGCTTCCGCACCTGGATTGGGCCAACCGGCATCGCTACTACGATCTTCTGAAGTTCCAGGACGAGACGCGCGAGACGCCTGTTTGTCAGGCCGGCGTCGATACCAAGAGCCTGCCCGACGACTGCATGGAGTTCGCCGCCACGCCGGCCGAGCTGCTCGAGAAGCTGGCGCAGTCCGGCGTGGAAAGCATGGTCATCCCGCACGGCACGACCTGGGGCATCTACACGCCGCCCGGCTATACCTTCGACAAGTCGCTGGCAGGCAGGCAGCACGACGAAGAGCAGCAGCGCTTGATCGAAGTGTTCTCGGGGCACGGCAATTCCGAGGAGCACCGGCCGTGGCGCGAGGCAACGCGCGATGAGCAGGGACGCCTGGCATGCCCGGAGCCGACGGCGGAATACGAGCCCTGCTGCTGGCGCGCCGGCGAGATCATCCGCTCGCGCTGCGCCGATCCGCAGTCGGCGGAGTGCCAGCGGCGTGTCGAGCAGGCGCGCGCCGATTATCTGGCGGCGGGAGCATCGGGACGCCTGAGCGTGCCGGGCGCCGACGTGCCGGAGTGGGGCGCGTGCGGCGTGTGCCGCGACTGCTACCTGCCGTCGTTCGAGTATCGGGCGGGCGGCGCGGTGCAGTACATCATGGCGCTGAGCAATTTCGAGGATCCGGCCAAGCCGCGGCGGTTCCACTTCGGCTTCATCGCCTCCAGCGACAACCACTCGGCCAGGCCCGGCACCGGCTACAAGGAGTTCGATCGCCAGGAGCATACCGAGTCGTTCGGTCCGCGCAGCTCGTTCTGGCGCGATCAGTCGCGCCCCCTCGGCGATCCCGAGGAGACCTCGCTGCAGATCGATCCCAATGGCGGCGGCCGTTTCCAGCGCTTCCAGCTCCTGGACTTCGAGCGCGGCTCCTCGTTCTTCTACACCGGCGGCCTGGTGGCCGTGCATTCGCCGGGACGCGACCGCGACTCGATCTGGAACGCGCTCGAAAGCCGCGAGGTCTACGGAACCAGCGGCGAGCGCATCCTGCTGTGGTTCGACATGATCAACTCGCCCACGGGCAAGGTGGCGATGGGCTCGCAGGTGCAGTTCTCGGCGCGGCCGCGCTTCCGCGTGCGTGCGGTGGGCAGCCTCAAGCAGAAGCCGGGCTGCCCGGATCACGCAGCGAGCGGGCTTTCGGCCGAGCGCCTGCAGAAGCTGTGCGGCGGCGAGTGCTACAACCCCACCGACGAGCGCTACCGCATCAAGCGGCTCGAGATCGTGCGCATCCAGCCGCAGACGCGGCCTGACGAGCCGGTCGAGGAGCTGATCCAGGATCCGTGGAAGACCATTCCGTGCTCCGGTGAACGCATCGGGTGCGTGGCAGAGTTCGAGGACTTCGACTTCCCGGCCGAGCGTCGCGACACGCTCTACTACGTGCGTGCGCTGCAGGAGGCGACGCCGACCGTCAACGCCGGCAATCTGCGCTGCCGGACCGACGAGACCGGCAAGTGCGTCAGCATCGACCCCTGCTACGGCGACTGGCGGACCGACTACGAGGACGACTGCCTCGCCGACGCCGAGGAGCGGGCCTGGTCGTCGCCGATCTTCCTGCACTACCAGGTCGATGCGGCCACGCCCGCCGCTGCGCAGCCCGTGCCGGCGCCGGCTCGCCCGACGGCTCCACCGCCGGCGGAGGCGCCGCCGCCGGACGCTCCTCGCTGACGATCGCATCGCGCCGGCTTCCGTTGCTGCTGCATTCGGAGCTATATGCACGGCTGATTCTGCGCATGTCGTGAGGGGGACGGCGCGATGGATGATTCGAGCCTTGAACAGATGGCGGCCGCTGCCGCCGCCGTACGCGACGCGGGTGCCGGCGACGCAGGCCCTGCGGCGACGGGGAACGGGGGATCTGCGGCAGCAGAGCCGCGGGCGCATGCTGGCCGCGGAACCGTTCCATCACTGAACGACCTGCCTGCCGACGAGCGGGCGGCGATCCTGGCAACGGCGCTCGACGCGGTTCCCGAGATCGTCTGGTACAAGGACACGCACAACAACATCCTGTGGGCCAATCGCGCGGCCCTCGCGCGAGCCGGCCGCAGCGCCGAGGATCTGCTCGGCCGCAGCTGCTTCGACCTTTCGCCGCGGGAGGGAACCGAGTACTTCGAGCAGGACCTGCGCGTCATCGAGACGCGCCAGCCGATGCTCGGCATCCTTCATCGCCTGCGCCGCGCCAACGGCGAGCGCGAATGGGTCTCGACCGACAAGCACCCGGTGCTGGGCGCCGACGGACAGGTGCGCGGCATCATCGCGGTGTCGCGGTACATGCCCCATCCTCCCGCCGCTGCCGAGCCCGCCGCTTCCCACGCCGCCGGCAATCTGCGGCTTCCCGGCGAGATGATGCGCACGGACGTCAGCGGTGCGGTCACCTTCGTCAGCGACGGCTGCTGCCGGCTGCTCGGCCTGCGCGCGGACGCCGCACTGGGTCAGGGATGGCTCTCGGTCGTCGAGGAGGAAGACCGCGCGGCCCTCGAGCGCACCTGGCGCGCGGCGGTGCAGGAGCGGCGCGAGATCTTCGACGTGCGCCTGCGCGTGCGGCGACCGGGCGAGACCGAGCCGGTCGCGCTCAACGTGCGCGCGATTCGCGAAGTGGACGACGACGGCGAGGTGCTCGGCTTCGTCGCCAACCTTTCGGAGCCCGCACGCACCGAGGACGTTTCGGCCGAGCAGAACCAGCGCCGGCTGCTCGACGCCATGGCGGCGACGGCACCGGTGGGCATGTTCGTTTCGGACGCGCAGGGCCGTTGCACGTACGTCAACGACCGATGGTGCCGGATCTGGGGCGTCGAGCGGTCCGAAGCACTGTCGCGCGGGTGGATCAAGGCGCTGCACCCCGAAGATCGCGACCGCGTGCTGCTCGACTTCCTGACGATGACGCAGGCCAAGCGGCCGTACTCGGGAGAATTCCGCGTGCGACACGGTGACGGCCGCGAGCGCTGGGTGCTAGGGCGCTCGGTGCCGCTGCTCGACGGCAACGGCGAGGTCATCGCGCAGGTCGGCACCGCCACCGACATCACCTCGCGCAAGCTGGCCGAGGAGGAGGTTCGACGGCTCAACCGCGATCTGGAGGCGCGGGTGGCCGAGCGCACTGCCGAGCTGCAGTCCGCGCTCAAGGAGCTCGAGGCGTTCTGCTACGCGGTCTCGCACGATCTGCGCGCTCCGCTGCGCGCGCTCGACGGTTTCAGCTCGGCGCTGCTCGAGGAGTTCGGCGACCAGCTCGAAGGGCACGGCAAGGACTGGCTGCTACGCTTGCGCGCCGGCAGCCAGCGCATGGGGCGCCTGATCGACGACCTGCTGGCACTGTCGCGGCTCAGCCGCGGCAGCATGCGGCGCGAGCGTGTCGATCTGACGCGGATCGCGCAGGACGTGATCGAGGAGCTGCGCCACACCGCCGACGCGCGCTCGGTGGCGGTGGAGATAGAGTCGGGCGCTTCCTGCATGGGCGACCCGACGCTGCTGCGTGTGGTGCTGCAGAACCTGCTCGGCAACGCGTGGAAGTTCACTGCGCGCACCGAGCACCCGCGCATCGAGTTCGGCACCGCCAACGACGAGGACGGAGCTCCGGTCTTCTACGTCACCGACAACGGCGTCGGCTTCGACATGATGTTCGCCGACAAGCTCTTCGGCCTGTTCCAGCGCCTGCACCATCCGAGCGAGTTCGACGGCACCGGCATCGGCCTCGCCAACGTCCGGCGCATCATCGAGCGGCATGGCGGGCGCGTGTGGGCGCAGGGTCAGCCCGGCGCCGGCGCCACCTTCTATTTCACCGTTTGAGACGCTACGACGCAGGCGAGGCCTGCGCATCTCGCAACGACGTCGCGCCGCGCTAAGGTGAAGCGACAGCGAGGTGCAGCATGGACTGGCAGCAGAACATCGTCAGCGACATCGGGCAGGTCCGCGATCTTCTCGCGGATACCAGCACCATTGCCGTGCTCGGCATCAAGACCGAGGCGCAGAGCGACCAGCCGGCGTACTACGTGCCGGAGTATCTGGCCTCCGCGGGCTTTCGCGTCATTCCCGTGCCCGTCTACTATCCCGAAGCAACGCGCATCCTGGGACAGCAGGTGTACCGGCGGCTGTCGGACATCCCCGAGGACGTCGACCTGATCGACGTCTTCCGTCGCAGCAGCGACGTTCCCGGGCATCTCGAGGACATGCTGGCGAAGAAGCCGAAGGCGGTCTGGATGCAGTCCGGCATCAGCCACGACGGCGTGGCCAGGGCCCTTGCCCAGGCCGGAATCAAGGTGGTGCAGAATCGCTGTCTGATGGTCGATCACCGCCGCCTCGGCGCCGGGCCGCGTCGCTGACCGATACGAGGACGCAGGAGCGGCGGGCGCTGCCATGCAGCACCGTCTTCTCCTGCATGCGCAAGCCCGCCTCTTCCACCACGCGCCGGAAATCCGCCTCGTAGGTGACCCTGCCGAAGTCGATGCTCGTCACGCTGCGCAGCAGCGGCTTGATGCGCTCGAGCAGCGGCGACGGCCGGTGCTCGAACGTCTGGGTGAAGAAGATCGGCGAGCCCGGATGCAGCAGCGAGCGCACGTGCCGCAACGCCGCCAGCGGCTGCGGCAGCAGCATGAAGCTTCCGCTGAAGTAGGCGGCTTCATAGGGGCCGCCGTCGTGATCGTAGATGGATTCGAGCCTGGCGGTGACCGCGTCGGCCAGGCCTGCGCGATCGATCGAGACGCGGCAGCGCGCGATGTAGGCCGCGTCGATGTCGATGCCGGTCACGCGCAGCGCCTTCTCGCGCAGCAGCGCCGCGTTGGCCAGCAGCGCGCTGCCGGTGCCGATGCCGACGTCGAGCAGGTGGCAGCGCGGCGCCAGGCGTTGCAGGACCTGCGCGTACCACGTCGCCGTCATGCCGACGATGGCGGCGTCGTAGACGGCGGCGCGAAGGCGGCTCGACAAGGTCACGCCGCGCCTCGCAGCGCGGCGTCAGGAGCGCAGCAACGGTGGAGCGGTGTCAGGCGGGCACGCATCGGCATCCGGCGCCGACGATACAGCGCGCGACGGCCACTTCCATCCGCGCGCGCCGGCCAGGTCCGACGCCTGCGACGTCCAAAGCAGCGTGCGCCGGTAAGCGGCCTCGGCGCGGTTGCGCAGCGTCGATGCCGCCCGGCCGGGAACCAGCGCCAGCGCCGACGCGTCGCCGCCGCGCAGGTCCGCCAGCGCCCATGCCAGCACGCGCCGCGCAGGAAACAGTGCATGCGGCGCCAGCTGCCCGTCGATGACGCTACCGAAACGATCGCCGAGCGATCCGAGCTCGCCCACGCGCCGCGCCACCAGCCGCTCGAGCGCGCTCACCGAATCGGCCCGTCCCAGCTCCTGACCCCAGCGATACATGCCGATGCGCTCGACGTCTCGGCGGCGCCAGTAGCGCGCCAGGGCAGCATCGGTGTCCGCGACCACCGCGGCTGCCAGCGCGCGGCCGTCGCGCAAGGCATCGGTGATGCCGAAGCCGACGAAGAACTCCTTATGATGTCCGGCGTCGCCGGCCAGCGCCCATCCCGGACCGGCGGCGGCGCGGAAGAAGTAGCGCGTGCGCGCCAGGCAGCGGACGCGCGAGAGCGGCCGCGAATCGCGCAGCACCTCGCTCAGTCGCGTGCAGGAAAGAACGTCGCTGCGATACGCCGTCTCGCGCGCACCGCGCCATCGGTCCGCATGTTCGGCAGGCGGGGAAGTGGCGATCAGCACCTGGTCTTCGGCGGTAGGGAACAGGATGTGCGACGCGTCGCCGTGCGATCCGTTGTAGAGCAGAGACGGATCCCACTGCGACGGCCGCGGCCAGTACGCCCAGCATGCGGCGCGCGGGCCCTCGTAGCCCAGATACTCGCGGGCACCCGCCAGCCTGGCGACCATGGAGGCGCGGCCGTCGGCGCCGATCACGAGGCGCGAGCGGACCGAATCGATGCGGCCGTCGCGGCGGCGCACCTGCACGCCGCACACACGGCCATCGTCGCGGCGGAGCAGCCCGACCACGCGCGACTGCGGCTGCAGATCGGCGCCGGCTGCGATCGCAGCCTCCTGCAGGAGGCCGTCGAGCCTGTCGCGCCGCAGGCAGTGCGCCGCACGGCCGCTGCCGTAACGCATCACCATGCTCTCGTCGTCGAGATCGAAGAGCGCGGCCGTGATGGCGGGCGACAGCCGGCGAACCGCATTTCCGACTCCGAGCCGATCGAGCTCGTCCATGCCCGGCGGCTGCACGAGGTGCGTCGACATCGGCTGATCCGACGGCAGCGCGCTCGCATCGAGCAGCGCCACGGAGGCGCCGGCGCGGCAAAGATGCGTGGCAACGGACGCGCCCGCGCAGCGTGCGCCGACCACGATCACGTCGAAGGAGGACGCGCTCATCGCCAGCTCGCGTTGCGGCTGGCGCGCAGGGGGTCGCGAAGCAGCGTCAGCATCGGAACGCCGATTCCGTAGGTGGAGATCGTCGGGCCGGGAGTGATGCGCACGATGCACGACCCGGGCGCCTCCAGCGCGCCGTGGGCCGCGATCTTGCGCAGGCGGCCGCTGCGTACGAGCGACGCAATCTGCGCCGCGTCGACGTCGAGCAGCTCGGCCGTTGCCTGGAACTGCACGCAGAATGGCGGCGCCATCGGCACGCGGCGCACGGGCACGCAGACCGCCACGTACGGATTGGCGCGGATGTTCCGGGCCTTGCGGCTGTCGGCGAAGGTGTGGACGTAGAGCCGCCCCTCGACGAAGGAATAGACGACGCCGACCACGTGCGGACGGTTCTGCGCCGAGGATGTGGCAAGCGTGCAGAACGAGTGACGGGTCAGGGCGGCGCGCGCGGCATTGCGGATCGGGTCGAGCGAGGGCTGGATGCTGGCTTGCTGGTCCATGGCTGGTGCCTCCAGCTTCAGGAGCGTGAGGTTCCAGCGGACGTCGTGCGGCGCCGCCGTACGAATGTCTCGGTACCCGCTTCAGGCGGCGCAGGCGCCGCAGCTGACGGCGGCCGCGATCAGAAAGTCCAGTCGATGGGGCGCTCGGGCCGGTAGGCGCACAGATGGCCGGTGTGGATGCTCATGGACAGGTGGCGGGCCAGATCCGGCTGGCTCGCGCGGATGCGCGCGATGGCGTCCTTGATGCGTTTGGTCACGGTGAGGCGGGCACGCTCGGAGGCCGATCCGGCACGGCGCTCGCGTCCGCCGAGGCCGACAGCGGCCGCGAGCTGTTCGCCGAGCGCCTCGATCTCGGCCCTTGCAGCGGCGGCGCCGGCCGCATCGCCTGCCGTCTCCGCCGCATCCAGCGACGCGCGCAACTCGGCAAGCCGGCCCTTGTAGGACTGCCTTGCCCTGGCGTCCAGGATCGGCCCGGAGTCGCCTCCGTAGCGGGCAACTTCCGGCTCGTGCTCGACGACCAGGTCGATCGCCGCGATGTCGCGTCCCCTCTCACGCATCAGCCTTGCGATGTGGCGCATGCCCTTGGTGTCGCGTACGCGCGTGATCGCGCCGTCGAAGCCGAGCGTCCAGTACTCGCCTTCGCGGCGAAAGACGTACGCCAAGGGAGCTGAAGCCGGCACGGCGGTCGCGGATGGTGCAGACGACGGGAGATCCTCTTCCGCGGTGTCACCGAGGAACGCGTCGACGGCGCGCGCGGCCGCTTCGATGTCGCCGACGCCCGGACGCATGACGTCGCCCTCGAGCACCACGAGGCGCGCCTGCGGGATGAGGGAGGAGATGCGCGCGACGGCGGCTGCCGCGATGGTCGTCAGCTGCCGGCGATGCAGGACGAGCGTGGGGACCGAAAGATGCGGGAGGTCGGCGCTGGCGTCGAGGTCGCGCGTGCCGCCGATGAGCATGCGCATCCCCTCGGGCGTCACGCACGCCCGCAGATACGCCGCATAGCGATGCGCGGAATCGCCTCTGCCCCAGCCGACCATGACGTGCGCGGCCGCTTCGGTGAACAGCTCCCAATCGCGCTCGGCCACGTCGAACAGCGTTTCGACCTGCGGCGGAATGCTGTCGCCCATTCGTGCGACGGGACACCACAGGATCAGATGCGAGACACGCTCGGGATGAAGCCGCGCGTAGCGCACGGCCACCGGCACCGAGTTGACGCACGCGAACAGCGCAGCCGCCTCGCCGGGCGCGGCCGCGTCCAGCACGGCCTCGAGATCGGCCGCAAGCGCGTCCATCGAGCATGGCACGCCGTCACGATCCGAAAGGCCCAGGCCGCGCGGATCGTAGCGCAGCACGCGCCGCCGCCGGCCCAGGCGCTCGAGGAAGCGTCGGTCCTCGTCCAGCTGCCACTCCAGCTCGACGTGGCGGAATGGCAGCGGCGGCGTGCAGACGACGCAGCGGCCGGTGGCGGCGCCGCTGATGGAATACGCGATGCGCACGCCGTCGCGGGTGGTGGTGAACTGCACCGCCGGAGTCACGGCGGGCTCTATAGCAGAAGAAAGGGGTCAGGCACGTGCCGTGCCGGACCCCTTCGCAAGCGCGCGCCCATATCGGCCGACGGGCGCAATTTGGCTTAGACTAGGCGGTGGCGGGAAGCTTCGCCAGCAGGTCGCGATACATCGTCAGCTGCTCGATCAGCTCCTCGATGCGTCTGGCGCGGCGCAGGCTGCGCTTGTCGCGCTCACGCCGCCATTCCTCGACGCGCGCCGACAGGCGCTGCCGAAGCTCGGCGAGGTCGAGCGCGGCCGGCGTGTGATCGTGCACGATCGCCGACAGCGATGCGATCTTCGCTTCGCTGCGGCGCGTGAGCCGCTCGAGCGTGCGGCGCGCGTTCTCGACCAGATCGGCGCGCGTGCTCTGGGAGCCCTGGTAGGTGAGGATCGCACGGACGCGGCGCTCCCAGATCGTCTCGGGGCTCGTACGCTTGAGGTCGGTGGCGGCGCCGATCTTGGACATCAGCCAGATCGTCCACTTGCTCGGGTCGAAGGCCATGGCGCTGATGCCGTTTCGGTAGTCGTTCGGGAAGGTGTGGTGGTAGTTGTGGAATCCCTCGCCGAAGGTCAGCAGCGCCAGGAACCAGTTGTCGGCGGCGGTGACGTCGGGATTGTACGGGCGCTTGGTGCCCGAGTGCGCCCAGGAATTGATGAACCAGGTCGTATGGTGCGTGGCCACGATGCGCACGCCTCCCACCAGCAGCAGGCCGCCCCAGCCGCACAGGGCAACCGGGATGACGATGCTGACCAGGATGGCCAGCGGCACGTAGACCTTGTGCTGCAGCATCACCAGGCGGTCGTTCTTCAGGAAGTGGGGGATGCGCTGGTAGTTGGTCGGGCTCTCGCGCCGGAACAGCCAGCCCATGTGCGCATAGAAGAAGCCGCGGCGGCGGTTGTAGGGGTCCTTGTCCGTATCGATGTGCGAGTGGTGCTGGATGTGGTCCAGGGACCATTCCAGGGCCGAGCCCTGCCAGGCGGCAGATGCCGCGATCAGCAGGAGCGCCTCCGCCACCGGATGCGCCTTGTAGGCGCGGTGCGAGATCAGGCGGTGGTAGCCGACGGTGATGGCCATGCCGCTGATCAGGAAGTAGGCCACGGCCAGAACGATCTCGGTCGCGGTTACCCCCGCGTAGTAGGCATAGAAGGGCCAGGCCATGGCGGCGAGGGTCGATCCGAGGATGAAGAGAACGGTGGGCCAGTTGATGGGTGATTGGTCGGAGGCAGTCGCTGTGCTCATTACCGGCGAACTTTGCCATATCCGGTGCCGGTACTCTATCGAACAGTTGCCTGGGTCGACGATTCCCGTCCCGTCGAGGACGCAAACGCGCACGATGCGCGCAAGGAACCTGCCGCGCAACGGGGTGGAGAGCTAGTTGAAAACCCGCGGGTCCGCCATTATGAGAGCGCCCGGCCACCATAAAGCTCGCACCTTTAGCTTCCCCGCGAGACCTACGACGAGGCAGGAGACGCACAGCCGATGAGCAAGATCAGGGTCGCCATCGTAGGCGTGGGCAACTGTGCCAGCTCGCTCGTGCAGGGGATCCACTACTACAGCGACGACCAGCGGCTCGAGGAGGCGGTCGGGCTCATGCATCGGGAGATCGGCGGCTATCGGCCCGGCGACGTCGAAGTGGTGGCCGCCTACGACATCGATGCACGCAAGGTCGGCGCCGACGTCGCCGAAGCCATTTTCGCCCCGCCGAACTGCACCGTCAGCTTCTGTCCCGACGTCCCCGCCACCGGAACCAAGGTCCGCATGGGCGCCGTCCTCGACGGCTGCTCCGAGCACATGGACGGCTACGCACCCGAGCGTACCTTCGTGGTCAGCAAGGAGCTGGAGCCCGAAGCGCACGACGTGGTGCGCGTGCTTCGCGACAGCGGCGCAGAGGTCGTCCTGAACTATCTGCCGGTGGGATCGGAGGCTGCCACGCGCTTCTACGCGCAGTGCGCACTGGATGCCGGCTGCGGCTTCATCAACAACATCCCCGTCTTCATCGCCAGTGACCCGGCCTGGGCCAAGCGCTTCGAGGAGCGCAACCTTCCGCTCATCGGCGACGACATCAAGGCGCAGGTCGGCGCCACCATTACGCACCGCATGCTGACCGATCTCTTCGGCAAGCGCGGCGTGCGCATCGATCGCACCTACCAGCTCAACACCGGCGGCAACACCGACTTCCTCAACATGCTCAACCGCCACCGCCTGGCTTCGAAGAAGATCTCCAAGACCGAGGCCGTCCAGTCCGTCGCCGCCGAGCGCCTCGACGACGACAACATCCATATCGGCCCCAGCGACTACGTCCCCTGGCAGAAGGACAACAAGGTCTGCTTCCTGCGCATCGAAGGCCGGCTGTTCGGCGACGTGCCGATGAGCCTGGAGCTGCGCCTGTCGGTCGAGGACTCGCCGAACTCCGCCGGCGTCGCCATCGACGCCATCCGCTGCTGCCGCCTGGCACTGGACCGGGGCCGCGGCGGCGTGCTGTACGCGCCCGCCGCCTACTTCTGCAAGCACCCGCCGCGCCAGTACACCGATGACGAGGCGTATCGGCTCACCGAAGCGTTCATCGAGGGGAGTTGGGGGGAGACGGAGGCGGGGCATCTGGCGGTAGTCGACAAGGCTGCCGCGAAAGCCTGAGGAGAGAACGGTCGCGTGTCCGCCGTCCCGCCCCTATGGGGCGGCGGTGGTGCGTACAACGAAGATTTCGTTGAGCAAGTGCGTGCCGGCTATAGCCTCGCCGCCGCGTACCCTGTACAAGCGTCGCCTCGCACCGTACGTGCTGGCGGTCCCGGGGAGGCTGCGGCGGCAGGGGCGACTGTTCGATGCGACGACGGAATGCGCTGACAACTCCGGAACTTGCGCAGGTTGCCCTGTCGTTCCGGCGCGCCATCGAAGCGAGCAACCTCCGTCGCCATGCGCGCGTCATGCGGCGCTTTCCCACCGGTTGCTGCAAGCACAGCTCCCAGCTCCTTGCCCGCTACCTCGTCACCGAGCTTCATCTGCCGCTGGTCACGTTCGTCCACGGCGAGCGCGGCGGCGGCGACAAGGGCGACCCCTGGCAGTCCCACGTCTGGCTGCGCGTCAACGACCACATGGTCGACATCACCGCCGATCAGTACCCGGAAGTCGACGCTCCGATCATCTGCCTGGCCGGCGGCGGCTGGCATGCCAGCTGGGACCGTCAGCGCCAGCTCACCTACGGCGAGATGATGTCCTTCGATCGCTGGGAAGGCCTGCGCTTCTCGCGCATGTACTACCGCGTGCTGCGCACGATGAACTACGTGCCGCGGCCGCGCGTCCACGTCCCGCTTCGCAACGGCGGCCCGCCGGCCGAGCCCGCCTGAGCCGCATCCCCTCGCGACCGCGGCGCCTGCCGTCTAAGATGGCGGCGGAGGTCGCCGCATGAGCTTCACCATCATCGAAGACGGCCGCGCCACCGACGTGCAGGCGCGCGTCATCGGCAACAGCGTCCGCATCGCACCTGCCGATGTCGAGCGCGCGCTCGGCTGGAGCCTGAAGAGCCAGGGCCTTTGCCGAGGCGACGTCTGCGTGCCGGTGACGCCCGGCGCCGCCATCGCCAGCGACGAAGGCATCGATCTCGTCGCGCTGGCGTCCGCACTGGATCGCCCTCTGGCGCTCGACGTGGCGGCCGGCGCCGCATGCATCGGGGATTCGGCCCGCGAGCGTGCCGCCTCGCTGTCGGCAGGCGAGGCGCCCGACTTCACTCTGCCCGATCTTTCGGGGCGCATGCACAGCCTGAGCGATTACCGCGGCCGCAAGGTGCTGCTGATCGCTTGGGCGTCCTGGTGAGGGTGCCGGGAAGAGCTGTCGGTCTGGCAGCAACTTCAGCAAGAGCTCGGCGATCACGGCTTCACGGCGATCACGGTAGCGCTCGACAAGTCGGCCGAAGACGCGCGCCCGTACATCGAGCGCGCAGCGCCGACGCATCCGGCGCTGATCGACAGCGAGCACGTCGTCGCGCATCGCTACGGCATCATCAACATCTCGAGCGTCGTCTGGATCGACGAGAATGGACGCATCGTGCGGCCCCCGCTGATCGAGTATGGCACCGACATGTTCAAGGAGTTCCACGGCAAGGAGGCGGGCCCGCATCTCGATGGGCTCCGGCGCTGGGTTCGCACCGGCGAGCTGCCGATGAGCCGCGACGAGGCAGCGCGCGCGCAACTCCTGCCCACGCACGACGAGCAGCTGGCCCGCGCCGAGTTCGGCCTGGCCTGGCACCTGTGGCAGCGAGGCGACCACGAGCGGGCGCAGCGTCATTTCGAGCGTGCCGGTGCGCTGGCGCCGCTGGACTGGACCATTCGTCGCGGCTCGATGCCGATCCAGGGCAAGGACCCGATGGGCCCCGACTTCTTCGACCTCTTCCGCGAGTGGATGGACGCGGGACGTCCCGACTATCGCAGCCTTGCGCAGCAGCGCCGCGGCGGAGCGGCCTGATCGACCGATGGCGCTGTCGCTTCGTGCCGCCACTTTCGGCGACGCGCCCGCCATTGCAGCCGTCTACGCGCCGTACGTCCAGCACACGGTCATCTCGTTCGAGGAGATCGCGCCTACGGCCGAGCAGATGCACGACCGCATGGCCGCGAGCATCGCGTCCCATCCCTGGCTCGTTGCGTGCCGTGACGGCGAGGTGGTCGGCTACGCGTACTCGTCGCGGCACCGCGAGCGCGCGGCCTATCGGTGGTCGGTCGACGTCTCGGTCTATCTCAGCGCGCGATGGCACCGGGGCGGAATCGGGCGTGCGCTGTACACGACGCTGCTGGCCGCGCTGCGCGAGCTCGGCTTCGCACGCGCGTACGCCGGCATCACGCTTCCCAACCAGGCCAGCGTGGGCCTGCACGAGGCGATGGGCTTCACGCTCGTCGGCGTCTACCAGGGCGTGGGCTACAAGAACGGCGCCTGGCGTGATGTCGGCTGGTGGGATTGCCGTCTCGATGGCGCGATGCCCCAGCCGCAGGAGCCTCGTTCCTTCGCTGAGCTGAAGAACTCGCGCGCGTGGGAGCGATGCCTCGATGCAGGCATGCGCCTGCTGGCGCGCTGAGCGTGGCCGCGCCGGTGACTCGACAACCGGCTCCGCATGGCTTAGGCCTGACTACAGGACGTGTGTCTGGAGCGTTCGAGGAGCAAATGCCGTGGCCGATCCCATCAAGCTCGACGAACTGCAGGTCGATCGAAACAACCTCTACCGCGAAGACGTCTTCACCGACCTGCGCGTGGCATCGATCCGCCGGCTGATTCCGATCAAGGCCGACGGCAGCGACGACCCTTCGCGGCCGACGCTCTTCACTGCCGAAACCCAGATCCTGACCCCGCAGGGCCTGGTCCCGGTCCACGCGCCGGTGGAGGCCGGCTCTCTGCAGGAAGCGATCGACAAGTTTCCCGAGGCCATCCAGGCGGGCGTGGACCGCATGATCGAGGAGGCGCGCGAAATGCGCCGGCAGGCGGCCAACCGCATCATCACCCCGCAGGAAGCCGCGGGCGGCAAGATCATCCTCGGCTAGGGAATCGTCGGGCAGAAAAAACCGCGGCCGACGGTGGGGAGCCTATTCTCCTCATCGCCGACCGCGGCACCGGGTGCGCCCGTAATGGGCGGTTCGTGTATATGCACCTAAAGTGCGCGGGTCAAACGGCGCCGTCCGTGCCCTGGCAGTCGTGGGGGCTCTCGAAGAGCCGGGTCCCGGAAGGCTGTCTGGCCGCGCCGATCGCCACCGTCAGGTCCTCGAGCATCCGCTCCAGGCGCTCGGCCCCGAGCTTGGCGACGACCTGCCTCTGAACCTCCTCCCATAGCGGCAGCGCCGCCTGCAACGCCGCTTTGCCCTCCTCGGTCAGGCAGATGCTGCGGATGCGCTTGTCGTCGCCGCAGTTGGTGCAGATCAGGCCCTGCTTCTCCAGGGGCTTGATGTTCCGCGTCAGCGTCGTCCGATCCATCACCAGAAGCTCGGCCAGCCGTGAGATGGGCAGGCTGCCGGCCTTGTGCGTCATGGCCAGGAGCCCGAGCTGGGTCGCACGCAGCCCGCACGGTCGCAACGCCTCGTCGTAGAGCTGGGTGACGGCGCGCGCTGCCTGCCGAAGGTTGAGGCAGACGCAGTCGCCGGCCGAGCGCGGCGGCGCGGGCCTGTCGGGCGGATTGCTCATCGTCGGGCGCTGCGAAGCTGCGCTCGCTATTCGTGCGCCTCGTGCTCGGCGCCGCCGTGATTGCACCTGGTCTTGAGCTGGCCCTTCTCGTCGGTGGTCGCGACGATGTTGGCGCGGTATCCCGCACCGAGCTCGGCCTGCACGCCGCCGCCGGGCACTTCGATGGCAGGCGCCTGTCCTGCCGTCCTGGCGTCGGCCTCGGCCGCACCGGCCGCCGCTCCAGCGGCCGGCGGCGTCGTCAGCTCGCCGGTCTCCGGATCGATGTAGGCTCGCACGCCTGCTCCTTCGGGAGCCTTGGCATCGGCCGCGGCCTCGGCCTTGCCGGCGCATCCGCAACCGCCGGCTTCCTTTGCCTGATCGCAGGCCTGCTCCTTCTGGGCGCACGAGGGGTCCCCGCATTCGGCAGCGGCCGGCGTGGCCGACAGCGCGGCCGCCGCGGCCAGTGAGACCGCCAGCGCGGCCGATCGGTGGATGATCCGGTAGCTCTTCATCGCAAAACCTCCTGGCGCCGCCGGGGCGCCTGCGTCCGGCCATAGTAGGCGTTGCCAGCAGTCGGAGCGAGTCGGTGGACGCCGGGCCGCCGCTCGACGGCAGCACGGCCGTCACGATGCCGGCGTCAGCGTTGCATCGATGAGAGGGAGAGCGAACGGGCGTGGATGGCGGAGTCGTGGCAAGTGCGTCGCGCGTCGGGCGCTGAGCGCGGCACGATCACGAGGCGCTAACGAAAAACTAACCAAAAACGGAAGCCGGAATTCTTCCCCTGCACCCCGTGCCGTGCGAGAAGGCGCACATGGCACGCGAAACGATTCTCGTCGTCGAGGACGAGGACGATATCGCCGAGCTCATTCGCTACAACCTGCAGACCGAGAACTACACGGTCGTGGTAGCCGAGAGCGGCGAGAAGGGCCTGCAGGCGGCGCAAACGTCTCCGCCCGATCTGCTGCTGCTCGATCTGATGCTGCCGGGCATGGACGGCCTGGAGGTGTGTCGCGCGCTGAAGGCGGATCGAAACACGGCGAGCATCCCCATCATCATGGTCTCGGCGCGAGGAGCCGAGAGCGACGTCGTGGCCGGTCTCGAGCTCGGCGCCGAGGATTACGTGACCAAGCCCTTCAGCACCAGGGTGCTCATCGCACGCGTGCGTACCACGCTGCGGCGCCGCAATCGCAGGGTTCCGGACGAAGACGAGCCGATCCGCATCCATGACATCGAGATTCATCCCGGACGACAGCAGGTGCGTGCCGACGGCGCCGACGTCGCACTGACCAACACGGAATTTCGCATCCTCCACTTCCTTGCGCGACGGCCGGGTTGGGTCTTCACGCGCTACCAGATCGTCGACGGCATTCGCGGCGAGAACTATCCGGTAACGGAGCGATCGGTGGACGTGCAGGTCGTCGCCCTGCGCCGGAAGCTCGGCGGCTTCGGCGGCCTCATCGAGACGGTGCGCGGCGTCGGCTATCGCTTGAAGGAATAGCGATGACGCGCGTGCGCCTGCTGTGGCAGATCGCGCTGCCGCTGGTGGTTCTCGTGATCGTGTCGCTGGGGGCGCTGACATGGGGCGCCTCGGGCATGGTCCACGACTTCCATCTGGACCGGACGCGCGAGGATCTGTTCGCGCGCGCCGCGCTGGTCGAGCATGCACTGGCCGAGGCCTTGCCGGCGGCGCGCCGTCACGAAATCGATCCGGTGGCCAAGCGCCTGGGCTCGCTGGCCGGGATGCGCGTGACCGTCATCGCGCCCGATGGCACCGTTCTCGGTGAGTCCGACCGCGACCCGGTCTTGCTCGACAACCACGCCGGGCGTCCCGAAGTGGCCGAGGCGCTGCAACACGGCCAGGGCACCGCCATTCGTTTCAGTGACACCGTGGAAGTGCCGATGATGTACGCCGCTCGCGCGGTCCGCCCCGCCGGCGCCGTGCTCGGCGTCGTGCGAATCGGGCTTCCGCTTGCGAGCCTCGAAGGCGCCGTCTCCACGCTGCAGATGCGCGCCGCCATCGCCGCGCTGGTCCTGGCCACGGCGGCCACGGCTTTGGGTCTGTGGATCGCCCGCCGCATCACGCGCCCGCTCGAGGACCTCGAGGTCATGGCCGAATCCTGCATGGCCGGCGAGGTGCCGGCGCGGGCGCCGGCCGCTGGATCCAGCGAGATCGCTCGCGTGGCCGAAGCCGTCCACCGTCTGGCGCACGAGCTCGATGCGCGCATCCGCAGCCTCGTCGCCGAGCGCAACGAGCAGCAGGCGGTGCTCGGCAGTATGGTCGAGGCCGTCCTGGCGGTGGACACGCGCGAGCGCGTCATGGCGCTCAATGCCGCCGGGGCCGATGTCTTCGGCGTCGATCCGGAGAGCGCAGTCGGACGCAGCATCCAGGAGGTCGCGCGCAACAGCGACCTGCACCGTTTCGTGGCCGAGGCGCTGGCAGCCGACGGTCCCATCGAACGCGAGCTCGCGGTGCATGCCGAGGCGCCGCGCTATCTGCAGGCGCACGGCGCGCCGGTGCGCGACCGCGACGGCGTCCGCATCGGAGCGGTCGTCGTGCTCAACGACATCACGCGCATGCGGCTGCTGGAGACGGTGCGGCGCGACTTCGTCGCCAACGTCTCGCACGAGCTGAAGACGCCCGTGACCTCGATCAAGGGCTTCCTGGAGACGCTGCTGGGCGGCGCGATCGACGATGTCGACAACCGCCGGCGCTTCCTCGAGATCGCCTCCCGACAGGCCGACCGTCTCGGCGCGATCATCGACGATCTGCTGCTGCTGTCGCGGGTGGAGCAGGAGTCGGACCAGCAGACGCTGGAGAGGCCGGTGACGTCGCTGGCGACGGTCGTGTCCGAAGCGGTCGACGTCTGCGCACTGGACGCCGAGCGCAAGAAGATCGAGCTGCGCGTGCAGTGCGGCGACGGCGTGCAGGCGCGCGTCAACGGAGCGCTCGTCGAGCAGGCGGTGGTCAACCTCATCGGAAACGCCATCAAGTACTCCGAGGAAGGCTCCACCGTCGATGTCGAGGCCCGGCGCGACGGGGCCGACGCCGTCATCGAGGTGCGCGACCGCGGCGTCGGCATCGAGGCCGAGCACCTGCCGCGCCTGTTCGAGCGCTTTTATCGCGTCGACAAGGCCAGAAGCCGCGCGCTCGGCGGCACCGGCCTCGGCCTGGCCATCGTCAAGCACATCGTGCAGGCGCAGGGGGGCACCGTGACGGTCGCGAGCAGGCCGGGCAGCGGCAGCACGTTCGCGCTGCGTTTTGCGGCCGCGTGAAGAGGTCGTGAGCTCCATCGGCGCGTGACGCAGGCCTGACGCAATACTCACGTGCGGCTCACGAGCCGCTAACAAAGACTTTCTAACACTCCTTTCGTGCGAGCGGCCGTGAGCCGCCGCGCGAAAAGGAGCATCCAATGGTCAATCGATGGGGACTCGCCGTGGGCGCAGCGATCGCGTTCGCTCTTGCCGCACCGGCTTCCCACGCTCAGGACAACACGTTCAAGGTCTTCTGGAAGGACGGCGTGCGCGCGGAATCGGGGGACGGCGCGTTCAAGCTCAAGCTCGGCGGACGCATCATGTACGACGCCGCGTTCTTCGATGCCGATACCGGACTGGAAGAGGGGCTCGGGACGCGCGCCGCGCCACCGTCGGCGACGGCGCCGCTCGGCGGGCCGGCGCTCAAATTCAAGGATGGCACCGAGCTGCGCCGCGCGCGCATCGAGCTCGACGCCATCATCTACGAGCGCTTCCTGTTCAAGGCCCAGTACGACTTCGTCGACACGCGCGCGAACATCAAGGACATGTGGCTCGGCGTGGATGCGCTTCCCTACGTGGGCACGCTGCGCATCGGTCAGGTCAAGGAGCCGTTCAGCCTCGATGAGCTGACCAGCAGCAAGTACGACGAGTTCATCGAGCAGGGGCTGCCGACGGCCTTCACTCCGGGTCGCAACCCGGGAATCACCATCCAGAACGCGGTGCTGGACGAGCGCGTGCAGTACGCCGCGGGCATCTACCGCAACGCCGACGACGCCGGCAACAGCGGCGGCGACGGAACCTGGGCGATCACTTCGCGCATCACCGGCCTGCCCTGGTACGGCGCGGAGAACAAGCTCCTGCACATCGGCGCCAACTTCACCTATCGCGACGTGGCCGGCCGCTTGCGTTTCAACAGCCGGCCCGAGTCGCACCTTGCGCCCAACGTCGTCGATACCGGCAACATGGAAGCGAACTGGATGATCGCCGCCGGCCCCGAGCTGGCCTTCGTCTACGGCCCCTTCTCGCTCCAGGGAGAGTTCATCTACACCCACGTCGATGGCGAGACAGGGACGGCCAACCCGGTCGGCGAGCAGGGCTTCTACGGCTACTACGCCTACGCCAGCTACTGGCTGACCGGCGAGAGCCGCAACTACAAGACCGCGGTGGCCGAATTCGACCGCGTCAAGCCCGCGCGCAACCTGCTGCAGAGCGGCGGCTGGGGCGCCTGGCAGGCGCTCGCGCGGTTTTCGTCGATCGACCTCGACGACAGCAACGGCATCAAGACCGTCAACGGCGGCAAGGCGTGGGATTTCACCGCCGGGCTGAACTGGCACTGGAACCCGAACATGCGGCTGATGTTCAACTACGTCTACACGGACGTGGAGGGGCTTCCGGCCGATCCCGCCATACCCGGCGGCCCCGAGCGCACGGGCAACGCTCACATCGTGCAGGCGCGCGCACAGGTCGACTTCTAATCAAACCCTAACATTGGCGTGCCAGGGTCGGCCCGTTTTCGGCGCGACTCTGGCAACGCCGCACCCGGAGATCGAAAACATGAAATTCCCAAGGATGATCGTCACGGCGGCAGCGCTGTGGGTTGCGAGCCTCTCGAGCGCGCAGGCGCAGCAGGTGAGCGTCGACCCTGCCATTCCCGAGTACACGCCGGTGCAGGGCGTCTCCGGCACGCTCAAGAGCGTCGGCTCCGACACCATGAACAACGAGATGACGCTGTGGGCGGAAGGCTTCAAGAAGTTCTATCCCAACGTCCAGATCGAGATCGAAGGAAAAGGCTCGTCGACGGCGCCGCCGGCGCTGATCGCCGGTACTGCCCAGTTCGGCCCCATGAGCCGCGAGATGAAGGAGGCCGAGATCGCCGACTTCAAGAGCGCCTTCGGCTACCCTCCCACGCAGGTCGCCACCAGCATCGACATGCTGGCGGTCTACGTGCACAAGGACAATCCCATCAAGAAGCTGTCGCTCAAGGATACCGACGGCATCTTCTCCAAGACGCGCAGCACCGGCGCCGACAACATCACGACGTGGGGACAGCTCGGTCTGACCGGCGAGTGGGCGGGCAAGACGATCAGCCTGTACGGGCGCAACTCGGCCTCGGGCACCTACGGCTTCTTCAAGGAGCACGCGATCGCCAAGGGCGACTTCAAGGACTCGGTCAAGGAGCAGCCGGGCAGCTCGGCCGTGGTGCAGGCAGTGGCCAGCGACAGATACGGCATCGGCTACAGCGGCATCGGCTACAGGACGGCCGACGTGCGCGCCGTGCCGCTATCGAAGACGCCTCCGGCCAGGGCGGTCGAGCCGACGCCCGAGAACGTCTACTCGGGCGACTACCCGCTGGCGCGCGTCCTGTACCTGTACATCAACCTCAAGCCCGGCACCGAGCTCGATCCGCTGCGGCGCGAGTTCCTGCGCTTCATCCTCAGCCGGCAGGGCCAGCAGGTCGCGGTGCAGGACGGCTACTTCCCGCTGACGGCCGCGCTGGTGGCCGAGCAGAAGAAGGCACTGGGCCTCGAGTAGACGGGGGGACGAGGCTGGTGCGGCGCTGCAAGTCCCCGCGCGTGTCGCGCCAGCCTCGGTCGTCGCTCCGATGACGCAGCCGAAGCGACGCTACCGCCGCGCACTCTCGACGCGCCCGTCGGTGCGCCTGGCCGACGCCGCCGCGCGCACTCTCATCCGCATCGGCGGCATCGGTACCATCGTCGCCGTCTCCACGGTCTGCCTGTTCCTGGTCTGGGTGGCGGCGCCGCTGTTCGGTCGCGACCGCCTCGAGCAGCCGGCACCGGTCGCGCACCTCGGCGCCGGCGAGTCCGTGGTGGCGCTGGCGGCCGACGACACCGGCTCGGTGCTGTGGACATACACATCGCAGAACCGCTTCGTCGTCATGGCAGCCGCTACCGGCGTCGTGCTCGAAGAGCTGCGCCCGCTCGTGCAGGCGCCGGCCGCCTACTCCTTCGCGATCGGCAGCGGCGAGGCGATCTTCGGCTTCGCCGACGGCAGCACGCGGCTGCTGCGCGTGGAGTTCCACACCGAGTATCGCGAGCCGTCGGCGCTGCCCGAGGCGGCGCGCTCGCGGGCCACGGGCGAGCGTTTCGTTCTGGAAGGCAAGGTCGCCGAACGCGTCGGCATCGACCAGTTCGCGCTGCGCGGCGTTCGCGTCTCCGTGGACGAGCCGATCGCGGTTTCCCAGCTGGGCTTGCACGCGGTGGATCTTACCCGCACGCCGTCAGGCCCGGCGTTCGCATCGCTCGATGTCGGTGGCGTGCTGCGCGTGACGCAGGTGTCGCGCAGCCGCAACTTCCTTACCGGAAAGGACAAGCTCACGGCCGAATCCGGGGAGTTGGCGCTGCGGCCGGTTGCCGACCATGGGCTGCCGCAGTGGGTCTCGCTCAGTGGCCTTGCCAACCAGGCGCTGGCCGTGTGGAAGGACGGGCTGGCGGTGCGCGTGGACGTGCGCGACCTGACTGCACCGGCCATTGCCGAGGAAATCGATCTGTTGCCGGAGCGCGATCGGACGCTGACGGCGGTCTCGCTGCTCAACGGCAAGAACACGCTGCTGGCGGGCGACTCCTCCGGCAGGCTGCGCGCCTGGATGCGATCGCCGGCACCGGCGATGAGCACTCGCGACGGGCTTCATCTGGTGCTCGCGCACGACCTGGGAAGCGCGAGCGCTGCGGTCACTTCGCTGGCGACGTCCACGCGCACGCGCTCGGTCGCCGCCGGATATGCCGACGGCTCGCTGCGCGTCTTCCACGTCACCACCGAGCGCCTGCTGGCGCAGGCCGCCACGGATGCCGGTGCTCCGGTTTCCGCCATCGCGGTCGCTCCCGGCGATCGCGCGGTGCTCGCGTGGGACGGCCGGGTGCTGAGGGCGGCGCTGGACTCGCCGCACCCCGAGGCCTCGCTGCACGCCTACCTGCGTCCGGTCTGGTACGAGGGCTACGCGGCGCCCGAGCACATGTGGCAATCCTCGAGCGCCAGCGACGACGCCGAGCCCAAGCTCGGACTGTGGCCGCTGATCTTCGGTACGCTCAAGGCCACCGTCTACTCGATGCTCTTCGGCGTGCCGCTGGCACTGCTGGCCGCCATCTATACGAGCGAGTTCCTGCGGCCCGAGGCGCGCGCGCGCGTCAAGCCCGCCATCGAGCTGATGGCGAGCCTTCCGAGTGTCGTGCTGGGCTTTCTGGCTGCGCTCGTGATCGCGCCTGCCATGGAAGGGTCGGTTGCGCATATCCTTGCCGCGGTCGTGGCGGTGCCCTTCGCGTTGCTGCTGGCGGCGCATGTCTGGCAACTGCTGCCGCGCGTCGTGCGCGCGCGCTGGGAGAGCCATCGCCATTTCCTGGCGGCGCTCGCGCTCACAGGCGGCGCAGGCATGGCCGTGATGGCCGGCCCGGCGCTGGAGCGAGTGCTGTTCGGCGGCGACATCCGACAGTGGCTCGACGGCCAGGGCGGCAGCGCTCTGGGCGGTTGGCTGCTCCTGACCACGCCGGCCGCCGCGCTGCTGACGATGGTCGCCTCCGCGCGCCTCCCGCAGCCGGCGCCGCAGCCGGGCGCATCGCTACCCGCGCGCGCGCTGGTGCGCTTCATGGCGGGATCGCTGATCACGGTCGCCGTGGCCGTGTCGCTGTCGGCGGCGCTGTCGGCTGCGGGATTGGATCTTCGCGGCGGTGTCCTTGGCACCTACGTGCAGCGCAATGCGATGGTCGTCGGCTTCGTGATGGGCTTCGCCATCGTCCCGATCATCTACACGATCGCCGACGACGCCCTGAGCAGCATTCCCGAGAGCCTGCGCGCCGGATCGCTCGCTCTCGGTGCAACGCCCTGGCAGACCGCGATCCGCATCGTCGTTCCCACGGCTGCCAGCGGGCTGTTTTCGGCGATCATGGTCGGTCTCGGGCGTGCGGTCGGTGAGACGATGATCGTGCTGATGGCGGCGGGCAACACGCCCGTGCTGCAGTGGAACGTCTTCAACGGCTTCCGCACCCTGTCGGCCAACATCGCCGTGGAGCTGCCCGAGGCGGTGCGAAACAGCACGCACTACCGCACGCTGTTTTTGGCTGCGCTGGCGCTGTTCGCGATCACGTTCGCGCTCAACACGATCGCGGAGCTGGTGCGGCAGCGCTTTCGCGAGCGGGCCTACCAGCTATGAGCCTGAGCGCCTCACATTCTGCGAGCGAGACGGCGCGGCCGCGAGCCGTCACGGCCGCAGCGGCCAGGCGGCGCGCGCGGGCAGGCACGCTGACCCTGAGGGCGTTCGGCGAGCCGATGCTGTGGCTGACCGCCGGCGCGCTGGCGGCTGCGCTTCTGATGATCGGCGGGCTGATCGCGCTCGTGCTCGTGCAGGGCGTCTCCACGTTCTGGCCGTCCAAAGTCATGCAGATCGAGACGAGCGACGGCCGCCGCCTCATGGGCGAGGTCACGCGCGTGCAGTCGTACCGGCCTTCGGCGGCCGTCCTCGAGGCGCTGCCGGAGCGGTCGCGCGATCGCCCGCGAGCGGCTCTGGCTCGTGCGGAGGGCAGCGCGCAGCGGCGCCTGCTGCGCATCGGCAACTACGAGCTGACCGGAGAGCACTTCGCGTGGGTCAGCGATTTCGAGATCGGCTCCGAGAGCATGCCGCGCTGGGTGGTGGTCATCGAGCGGCGGACGTGGGGCCGCTTCTACGGCGAGCCCGTCGCCTTCACCGTCGACGATGCGATCGTCGCGGACACGCCGCAGGAGGCGTGGCATCGCTACGAGGCGGCCATAGGCGAGGTGCAGGAGCGCTGGCGCGAGCGCCGGCGGCTCGAGACGCACGAGATCGGAGAGGTGAACGGCCGGCTCGAGCAGGGCCGCCTGCGCATTCGTGCAGCCGAGCTGGAACACGGCCGTCATTCCGCCGAGCGCGCCAGGGCCGAAGCGGAGTTTGCCGATGCGCAGGCGCAGGCGACGGCGGACTTCGAGCGGATCCGTGCCGCCGTGCGCGCGCTCGATGCGGAGAACGCGCGCTATCGGCTCGTGATGCGCACGGCCGCGGGACAGGAGGCGAATATCGCGCTGGCCGACATCGTGCGCGCCTATCCGGCCAACGTCCTTGGGCCGGCAGGCTCGCTGCAGCTTTACCTTTCGCGCTGGTGGGAGTTCCTGGCCGACGAGCCGCGCGAGGCCAACAGCGAGGGCGGGGTGTTCCCGGCGATCTTCGGAACCGTGGCGATGACGCTGATCATGTCGCTGCTGGTGACGCCGTTCGGCGTGCTGTCGGCGCTCTACCTGCGCGAGTATGCGCGCGGGGGAATCGTCATCAGCACGGTGCGGATCGCCATCAACAACCTTGCAGGCGTTCCGAGCATCGTCTTCGGCGTCTTCGGCCTGGGCTTCTTCTGCTACATCGTCGGTGCGGGCGTCGACCAGCTGCTGTTCGCCGAGAAGCTGCCGACCCCGACCTTCGGCACCGGCGGCATCCTGTGGGCATCGCTGACGCTGGCGCTGCTGACGCTGCCCGTGGTGATCGTCGCGACCGAGGAGGCGTTGGCGGCCGTGCCCAACTCGATGCGCGAAGGGTCCTACGCCTGCGGTGCGAGCAAGTGGCAGACGATCCAGCGCATCGTGCTGCCGCGCGCACTGCCCGGGATCATGACCGGAATGATCCTGGCCATCGCCCGCGGCGCCGGCGAGGTGGCGCCGCTGATGCTGGTCGGCGCGGTCAAGCTGGCACCCGAGCTGCCCATCGATGCCACGGCGCCCTTCCTGCATCTGGAGCGCAGCTTCATGCACCTGGGCTTCCACATCTACGACCTGGGTTTCCAGAGCCAGAACAGCGAGGCCGCCAAGCCGATGGTGTTCACGACGACGCTGCTGCTGATCGCGCTCGTGACGCTGCTCAACCTGACCGCCATCTGGCTGCGAGGCCGGCTGCGGCGGCGTTTCGTGTCGAGCCAGTTCTGAGGAGGATGAATGCTTTCTCGTGCGGGAGTCATGGTGGCCGCCGGTAGGGAAGGGGCCGGCGCGCGCGGCGACAGAACCGTCTCGGACGCCTCCCGCGCCGGCGACGTCCTGGCGGCGGCCGCGCGCGGCGACGCCGTTGCCACCGAAGTGCATGCAGCCCTTGCGGGCGAGGACGCGGCCGTGGCGGTCGAGGGCTTCAGCCTCTGGTACGGCAGCGCTCAGGCGCTGCACGACGTCTCGATGATCGTGCCGCGCGGAAAGGTCACCGCGCTCATCGGCCCTTCGGGCTGCGGCAAGTCGACGCTGCTGCGCTCGGTCAACCGTCTCAACGACCTGGTCCAGAACGTGCGCATCCGCGGCGACATGAAGCTGTCGGGACGCTCCATCTACGACGACTCGGTCGACGTCATCGCGCTGCGCAAGCGCATGGGCATGGTCTTCCAGAAACCCAATCCGTTCCCGATGAGCATCTACGAGAACATCGTCTACCCGCTGCGCATCGACGGCGAGCGCGACCGCACCGTTCTCGATGAGGTCTGCGAGACCAGCCTGCGCGGCGCGGCGCTATGGGACGAGGTGAAGGACCGGCTGCACCAGAGCGCGCTCGGATTGTCGGGCGGGCAGCAGCAGCGGCTCTGCATCGCCAGAGCGATCGCCGCCGACCCCGAGGTCCTGCTGATGGACGAGCCGTGCTCGGCGCTCGATCCCATCGCCACCGGCCGCATCGAGGAACTGATCGCCGAGCTGCAGGGCGAGTACACGATCCTGATCGTGACCCACAACATGCAGCAGGCCTCGCGCACCAGCGACTATACGGCCTTCATGTATCTGGGCCGGCTGATCGAGTACGGCGGCACCTACGAGATGTTCAGCCGCCCGCACCTGAAGGCGACCGAAGCCTACGTCTCGGGCCGTTTCGGCTGAGCAGGGGGAGGAAGTGGCCAAGCACATCGCGCACGAGATCGAGAAGCTCAAGCGCCAGATCCTGGAGCTGGCAGCGCTGGTCGAAGAGGCCGTCGCCAGAAGCGTTGCGGCGTTCAGTGATCGCGATGCCGCGCTGGGACAGCAGATCATCGAAGCCGACGATCGCATCGATGTCATGGAGGTGGACGTGGAGGAGGAATGCCTCAAGCTGCTGGCGCTGTACCAGCCGGTGGCACAGGACCTCAGGTTCATCGTCGCCTGCTTTCGTCTCAACAGCGACCTCGAGCGCATCGGCGACCTTGCCGTGAACATCGCCGAGCAGGCGGTCTACCTGTCGGGAGTGCCGGCGCCCTCGGTCAGGCCGCTGGACGTGGGCGCTTTCGCGAAGCACGTTCGCGCGATGCTGTCGGGAGCGCTGGACGGATTCGTCAACATGGATGCGGGCACCGCCCGCCGCGTGTGCGCCGCCGACGACGAAGCCGACCGCATGCACCGCGACACGTTCACGCGCGTCGAGGAAGCCGTGCGGAGGTATCCCGCCGAGTTCGCGGTGCTGACGCACTACCTGTCGGTGTCGCGCTACCTCGAACGCATCGCCGATCACGCGACCAACATCGCCGAGGACGTCATCTACATGGTCGAGGGAGAGATCGTGCGCCACCGGGAGCCGACCGAGCGCTGAAGCGTTTTCCCCACGTCCTTTTTTCTCGCAGAGCCGAGGGCGAACGGATGACGGCGGCTGCGGCGCGCATGCCGCAAAAGCCCATATTGAACCGTCTCCTCTCGGCCCGCTGTCTCGCTCCAATACACGGCCGGCGACGCCCCCGATGGATGAAAAATCAGCGACTTCGGAGGCTTGGGCGCGTGCACGAGAAACGGTCCGTCCCTTGCTCCGTCCAGTGCGACCGGCGTTCCGACGTTGCCGGCCGAGAGGAGCATCGGATGAGGATCAGCGCGTACGCAGCCGCCAAGACGAACGAAGCGCCCGAGATGGCCCGCGAGCCCGAAGGCCGCCTGATGCTCGCCGTCCTCGAAGACGCCCTGGTCTGCTTCCAGCGCGGCCTCGAATCGGAAGTTCCCGACCACCGCCGGCATTTCTGGGCAGTCAATCGCTGGGTGGCCAGCACGGAAAGCGACTGGCTGTTCTCGTTCGAGAACATCTGCACGACGCTCAAGCTCGACCCGCAGTACATCCGCGCGGGCCTGCGCGAGATGAAGGTGAAGGCTCGCATGCAGGGCGTCGCCTCCAAGCAGCGCATCGTGCGGCGCGAGCGGGCACACCGGCGCACCAGACTCTGCGCGACCGCGACCGCCTGACGCGTATCGCGGGTCCGCAAGCAACGGCTGCAGCGCCGAGCGCCCGTGCGCTCGCGCTGCGGCCAGCTTTTTCGCCTAGTCTCCCTCCAGAAGCTTCTCGAACTCGGCCACGTCGCGGCGCATCGCCGCAAGCTGCTCCTGCGTCAACGATCGTCGCTCGGTGCCGTGGTACTGGAGTGGATCGAGCGTCTTTTCGCCGCGATCGAGCTGGTAGTGGAGATGAGGAGCGGTCGAACGACCGGTGTTGCCGGTCAGCGCTATGACCTGGCCCGCGCTGACCTTGTCACCCTGCTGCACGCGGTTCTCCGACAGGTGCAGGAACTTGGCGAGGACGCCGTCATCGAAGCGCACCTCGATGCAGTTGCCGTTGGCGTTCCAGTTCCAGTTGACGCGAGTCACCGTGCCCGCGCGCGGCGAGCGCACCTCGGTCCCGACCGGCGTCTTGAAATCCATTCCCTTGTGCGTAGGCCGGTCCTTGAGAAGGCTCGTGATCTGCTCGTAGTGATCGAGCGGCCCGTTCTTCAGACGTAGCGCAGCCTCCGACCCGTCCGGATGCCAGTAGCTGGCATAGGTGTCGCCCGGCATCTTCCAGCGATAGGCGTGGATTGCCTTCCCGAGCTTCTTCGACTGCAGGCTGGCGGCGGCAATCTCGGGAAAGCCGTCGGCACCGATCCGCCAGACGGCCGTCAGGCTGTCGCCGCGCTGCAGGTCGCGGCGCAGGTCCAGGTCCCAGACGAACAGACGCGTGTAGACGCTGCTCAAGGCGTCGCCGGCTTCGCCCGCTTCCACCTGGAATGTCCGCGCCAGCGAGTGCTCCACCGTTCCGCGCAGGATGCTCCACTCGCCGCTGCCGCGTTCGGGCTCGTCCTCATCCTGCTCCGCATCGGCCGCGGCGCCGGCGGCTTCGCGCGGCTGATCCGCGGGCTCGGCTGGCGCACCGGCCACGGGGACCTCCGGCGGCGGCTCGAACAGAGGCGCGTCGGCCCGCTCGGAGCCGGAGCCGCCAAAGAGCAGCACGACGTTGAGCGCCAGCGAGCAGGCAAGAAGTCCGTAGAGCACCCAGGGCGTGTCGTTGTTTGCGGGCATTGCGGGCCTCGAAGGAAGAAGGGGCGGCACCCCTCGGGTTTCGGCCGCGCGAGCGGCCCGAAAAGCGACACGTCTAACGCCGCTTCGACCGGCGGTCCAACGAGCGGTGTGCCTTGCACGGTGCGCCGTGCGACCTCGCACAGCGGCTGCGGGTGCAGTTCATTTTCCGGCCCGACAATGCCACTAGGACCGGCGCGGCCGTGCCGTCGCTGGCGGCGCGGCCGCAGACGTTCTGCAGAATCACGGGCTCATGGACATCCTGCGCACCCTTCTTCTGATCCTGGCCATCGGTGTACTCGCGTGCGTGGGTGGTCCGGCGTCGGCTCAGCCGTGGCCGCCGTCGTCGATTCCCGAGCCCGAGCCCGACATGGTCCCGTGGGGCCCTCGCGATCGCGACGCGTACCGCGAGCGTGACGAGTACGCCGAGCGCCGTGCTTCCGGCGCCGCCGCCCAGCTCTGGCTGCTCGAGCAGGCGCTGGATCGCTATCGCGAAATCGAGCGGCGCGGCGGCTGGAAGAAGGTCCCGACCGACCTGTCGATGGGCCCGCCGTATTCCTACGACTGCCGGCGCATCGAGATGCTCGAGGACCGGCTGCTGGCCGAAGGATACCTGCGCCGGCGCAGTACGCCGCCGCCTCCGCCGCCGGTGCCGATGCCACCCGCAGGCAATCCGCCACGACCCGTCGCGCCGCCTCCGCCGCCCGAGCCTCTCGGCCAGGGCGGCCCATGCGAGTACGGCCGTACGCTGGCCGACGCCGTGCGTGCATTCCAGAAGGACCGCAAGGTGCTCGGCGACGGCCAGGTCGGAGCGCTGACGTTTGCGGAGCTCAATCGGCCGGTCGGCGAGATCGTCGACATCCTCGAGCAGGACGTGGAGCGGTGGCGAGACGTGTCGCTGGACCCGTCGGGAACCTACCTGCTCGTGAACATCCCGTTCTTCGAGCTCATCGCCTACGAGCGTGGCCGCGAAGCGCTGCGAATGCCGGTGATCGTGGGGCTGCCGACCTGGCAGACTCCGTTGTTCAGCGACGAGCTCGAGCACATCATCGTCAACCCGGACTGGGGAATTCCCGACACCATCGCCAAGAGCGAGATCTGGCCGCTGCAGAAACGCGATCCGAATTATTTCAAGCGCGAAGGCATTACCGGAGGCGAGGGCGGCCTGCGCCAGAAGCCGGGGCCGCGCAACCCGCTCGGCCGCATCAAGTTCATGATGCCCAACAAGTACAACGTCTACCTCCACGACACGCCGCACAAGAAGGCGTTCAACGCCGCCGTGCGCGCGCTCAGCCACGGCTGCATTCGTCTGAGCCAGCCGATCGAGCTGGCCACGTACCTGCTGCGCGACTCGGAGTGGAGCCCGCGCCGCCTTCAGGCCGCGATCAGCTCCGGCCGCACCCAGCGGATCAACCTGCCGCAGCACATGCCGGTGCACATCATCTACTCCACGTCGCGCGTGAACGAGGACGGCAGAGTCGAGTTGCGGCCGGATGTGTACCGCAAGAACCGGCGGTCGCATCGCCCGCCGCCGCCGGTCGAGCGCATGGGAGAGGAGATCGACGTCGGGCCGTAACGGGCAGTGACGGCGCGGCGCCTCAGCGCCCGGCCTGCGGCAGCGCGAACACGAACAGTGCGCTGCCGCGCGTCCCGCCGTACATCTCCGGCGCGAAGCCCTTCATCCAGCCGCCCCACCCCGTGGGCACCGCAACGTACTGCCTGCCGTCGACCGAATACGTGACGGGGTTGGAGTGGATGCCCGTGCCGGTCTGGAACTGCCAGAGCAGCTTTCCGGTGCGTGCATCGAACGCATCGAATTCCCCGGTGGGCTCGCCGGCGAAGATCAGTCCGCCGGCGGTGGACAGGAGCGAGCTGAGCATGGGATGGCGGCCCTTCCACGCCCACACCTGACGCCCTGTCGCAGGATCGAATGCCTTGATCTGTCCGCCGCGCACCTGCTGCGGTGAAACGATCGCATCGCCGCCCCACCACGAAAGCCCCTCGCGAAACTCGGTGCGCATGCGGCGGAAGGTCCCGCATGCATCGACGGTCGGCGTGTAGAGCAGGCCGGTCTGCGGGCTGTAGGTCGCGTGCGGCCATTCCTTGGCGCCAGCGGGTCCGGGACAGATCTCGACGCCTTCTTCGGTCGGAGACAATGCGACGCGCACGTTGCCCGAACGATCGATGCTGCCCCACGTCGTTTCGCTGAACGGCTGCACGCTGACGAGCGCGCCGTTGGTGCGGTCGAGGATGAACAGGTAGCCGTTCTTGTCGAAGTGGGCCAGCAGCCGGCGCCCGCCGCGATCGAAGAGGATCATCTCGTTGACGCCGTCGTAGTCCCACAGGTCATGAGGCGTGAACTGGTAGTGCCACTTGCGCCGGCCGGTGTCCGGATCCAGGGCGACGACGCTGTTGGTGAAGAGGTTGTCGCCGGGCCGGACGGTGCCGTCGAAGTCCGGCGATGGGTTGGCTGTGCCCCAGTACAGAGTGTTGAGCGCGGGGTCGTAGGTGCCGGTTATCCATGCGGCTCCTCCGCCGCGCTCCCACGAGCCTTCCTGCTGCCAGGTCTCGCTCCCCTCCTCGCCCGGCTTGGGCACGTTGTAGTGACGCCACGCCGGCTGTCCGGTGTCGACGTAGAAGGCGTCGATGTGCCCTCGCACCCCGTACTCGGCGCCCGAGGAGCCGACGATGACCTTGTCGCGCACCACCAGCGGCGCCATCGTCGCGCTCTCGCCGGCTTTCACGTCGACGAACGTCTTCTGCCACACCAACTCGCCGGTGGACGCGTCGAGGGCGAGCAGCTGCCCATTGATGGTCGCCATGAAGACGAGGCCGCGCGCGACAGCGACGCCGCGATTGACGTTGCCGCAGCACAACGGCACGTCCAGCGGGATCGGGTGCCGATAGCGCCAGAACAGCTTCCCGGTGGCCGCATCGAGCGCCCACAGGTACCCATCCCATCCCGACAGATAGAGGACGCCGTCGACGACGATCGGTGCGGCTTCGAGCGAGTAGGTTGCAGGGGCGGCGATCAGGCCCAGCACGCCGGCCTGGAATACCCATGCCGGCTGCAGCCTGCGCACGTTGCCGGTGTTGATCTGGTCGAGCGTGCTGAAGCGCTGGCCGTCGTACGCGCCGTAGTAGGTCAGCCAGTTGTGCGGCTCCTGCCGGGCGCGTTCGAGCCGCTGCGCGCTGACCGCGCGGACCACCGGCGGCGCTGCGCCCTTTTTCGATGCGTCCAGCTCATCGAAGCGCACGCTGGTCTGCGTGATGGGATACTGCGCGGGCACGTGCCGGCATCCCGGCAACGCAACCACCGCCGCAGCAACGACGAGGATGGCAGGCGCCAGCATTCGCGTCACGGCCGCTTCTGTCTCGGGCGATCCAGCCGCGCCTCCTCGTCCACCGTGCCCTTGACGATGACGAGCCCGAGCATGCCACGGCCTGCATGATTGGAAACCGGGCAGCCGAACCAGTACAGCCCCGGCTGATCGAGCTCCAGGGTGGCGCGGCCTCTGGTCTTCGGCGGCAGATCGAGCAGATGCCGCTCGCCCTTGTTCGGCAGGAAAGCCATGTGATGAGCCGTATCCTCGTTCGAGATGTCCAGGTGGATCCGTCCGCCTCGGGGCATCACCACGATGGCAGGCTTCCAGATGTACTCGTTCTCCGGCACCGCGATTGCGGCATGCATGACGCCGTCGGCGCCGACGCGGGCGCGCGTGAGGCCGCCATGCGCGAAGAGCCGCCCCACGATGGCCTCGTTCTGATGATCCACCTCGGGCAGCTCGTTCACGAGCGCCACCATCTCCGGCGTGAGCTGCTTCAGCGCGTTGGGGCGAAGCAGGCGCGCGTACTCACATGCGGCCAGCATCGTGACCGCCACCGCGGTTGATGCGGCACGCAGCCTGCGCGAACCAGCCATCGCTCGATCCTTCGCGCTCAAAGCCGGATCCGTCAAGACGCTTGCGAGGGAATCCTCGAGACGCCTCAGCCGGCGTAACGGATGCGGGCGCCCTCGGTTCGGCGCGCTGACTAATTCCGGCTTGCGAATACATGTATGAATGATACATGTACACCGTGAGCCTGTTCATGCACGCCCTTTCGACGCAGGGAGGACCCGCCGGCACCGGAGAATGGCGACGCGATGGCGTCGGGGACGCCGACGAATCGCCGCCCGAGCACTGCGAGTCAGCACCGCCCGAGCACAGCGAGTCATCGCCGCCCGCGCGCTCCGAGTCATCGCCGCCAGAGCTCCGCGAGTCATCGCCGCCCGAGCGCTCCGAGTCATCGCTCCCCGAGCACGATGGAGTCGCCCTGGCCCCGCTTGCCAACAAGAGCTCTCCATCCAGCGCCGAAGCGGCCAAGGCTGCGAGCCGGCATCTGCGCGCGCACCTGGCCGAGGCGCTCGTCGATGCTTCGCCGAAGATGGAAGAGGATGAGGTGCAGGTGCTGAAGTTCCACGGCGCCTACCAGCAGGACGACCGCGACTGGCGCGAAGCCGCCAAGTCCACCGGCGGCGAGCGTGCCTACAGCTTCATGGTCCGCGTCAAGGTGCCCGGCGGCATGCTGAGCGCCGCCCAGTACCTGGCAATGGACCGACTCGCCGACGAGGTGGTGAGGGGACGCAGCCTGCGCGTGACGACGCGGCAGAACTTCCAGCTCCACGGCGTGCTCAAGACCGATCTCGTGCGGACCATCCGTGTGGTGAACGAGTGTCTTCTGACGACGCTGTCGGGCTGCGGCGACGTCGAGCGCAACATCGTCGCTCCGCCCGCGCCGCTGGCGGATGCTGCGCACGCATCGCTGCGCGCGCTGGCGGGCGAGCTGACGGCCGCGCTGGCTCCGTCCACCAACGCCTATCACGAGATCTGGCTGGGAGCGCAGAAGGTGGATTCGAGCGAGGAGCCCGCCGACCCTCTCTACGGCGAGACCTACCTGCCGCGAAAGTTCAAGACCGGCCTCGCGCTCCCCGACGACGACGCCGTCGAGGTCCTGGACCAGGACTGCGCGCTCATCGGGCTCGTCGCGCGCGATCGGCTCTACGGCTTCAACATCGCGCTCGGCGGCGGAGGAGGGCTGACGCATCGCAAGCCCGACAGCTACGCGCGCCTTGCCACGCCGCTCGGTTCCATCGATGCCGAGCACGTCGTGGAGGCGGTTCGCATCGTGGCCGGTATCTTTCGCGATTTCGGAGATCGCACCGACCGCAAGCACGCACGCCTCAAGCACGTCGTCGAGGAGCGCGGCATCGACGCCGTGCGCGCGGAGTTCTGCCGTCGCGCCGCCTTTCCGCTGCGGCCGTGGGTGAAGCTCCCGCCGCTTCAGCGCAAGCTCTGGCTGGGGCGGCACGAACAGGGCGACGGGCGTGTCTTCATCGGTGTGGCGCTTTCGGCGGGCCGCATCGCCGACACACCGGCGCTGCGGCTCAAGACCGCGCTGGCCGCTGCCGTTCGCGCGGTCATGCCCAACATCGTGCTGACACCGCAGCAGAACATCCTGTTCACCGACATGACGCCGCAGGACGCCGACCGGCTCGAGTCGGTCCTGCATGCCTATCGCATCGAAACCGGCGCCGGCCTGACCCCGCTGCGGCAGCAGGCGCTGGCATGCCCGGCGCTGCCCACGTGCGGTCTGGCGCTGGCCGAGGCCGAGCGCGTGGCCCCCGACGTCCTCGACGAGCTCGAGCGCGAGCTGATGCGGCTGGGACGCGCGCGCGCGCCGCTCGACCTGCGCATCACCGGCTGCGCCAACGGCTGCGTGCGCACCTACAACGCCGAGATCGGCCTGGTCGGCCGCAAGCCCGGCCACTACGACATCTACGTCGGCGGCGGTCCTGAGCATCTTGCGGAAATCTACGCCGAGGTCGTGTCGCAGGAGGCGGTCGTGCTCTGGCTGCGCCCGTTGCTCGAATGCTGGGCGAGCGAGTCCTTGCAGGATGAAGGGCTGGGCAGCTTCTACCGGCGTCGATTCGGCAGCAGCCGTCGTGCCGACCTGTGCACCGGCGCCAAGGATGATCCGGCGTGGAAGCGGGTCGCGGCGTCCTCGCGGGATGAGCCCGTGATGGCCGCACATTCGCGGTGATCGCTCGGTTTGCCACGGTCGCAGCGACACGCTCATAACTCGCCTGCATGCGCCTGACCGATTACACCGACTACGGCCTTCGCGTCCTCGTGTACCTCGGCACCACCGGCGACCGTCTCGTCACCATCGATGAGATCGCCGGGCACTCCGGGATCTCGCGCAACCACCTGATGAAGATCGTGCACCGGCTCGGCCAGCTCGGCTACGTCGCCACCGTGCGCGGCAAGAACGGTGGCGTGCGCCTCGGCGCGCCTCCCGCGAAGATCAAGGTCGGCGACGTCGTTCGCGATCTCGAAGAAGAGCTCGGCACCATGACGGCCGATGCTCCGAAAAAAGGCCCGGCGCTGCAGCCGGCCGATGCGGTGCGGGCGGTCCTTCAGGATGCCTTCGCCGCATTCGCGCGCGTGCTCGACGACACGAGCCTGGCGGATCTGGTCGAGCCCTGCCTCGGCCGTCGCAGCCGCGGGACCCGATGACAAAGGGCATGCCTGCCCCGGCGCAAGCCCGCGGCGGACCGGCTACTCCGAGGTCAGCTCGTTCATGCGCTCCATGACGCTGACGAACTCTTCGATCATGTCGGCCACCACTCGCCGCGCCGGCATCGGCGTGTTCATCTGTCCCACGCACTGGCCCACGAAGTAGGTGACGAGCTGGCGCGCGCCCGAGTCCGGCTGATGCGCGACGCGGTGGATGCGCCGCTGCGCCTCGGCGATGAGCACGCTCTGCAGAGGCATCGGAAGCGTGTCCGGCGCATCGGGCGCCTCCCACGCGTCCGTCCACGGCGAGCGCAGCATTCGAGCCGGCTTTCCCGTCAGCGAGCGCGAGCGCAGCGTGTCGGCGGAGGTGGCCGCCAGGAACTTCTCGCGAATCACCGGCGTCGTCTCGGCTTCGTTGGTCGTCAGCCACACCGACCCGCACCAGACGCCTTCGGCGCCCAGGCACATCGCCGCGGCGACCTGGCGTCCGGTGGCGATGCCGCCTGCGGCGAGCACGGGGATGGGAGCGACGGCATCGACGACCTGCGGCACGAGGACCATCGTCGCGATGTCGCCGGTGTGCCCGCCGCCCTCGGTGCCCTGCGCAATGATGATGTCGGCGCCGGCCTCCTTGTGCGCGATGGCGTGGTCGAGGCGGCCGGCCAGCGCCGCCACCGGAACTCCTGCGGCGTGCGCGCGTTCGACCAGCCATGCCGGCGGCGATCCGAGCGCCGATGCGATGAGCCGGACCTCGTGCTCGAACGATACGTCGATGAGCGGCGCCATGCTCTTGGGGTCGACGCGCAGACCGGCCATGCCGCGCTGCTCGCGCTTGCCGTCGCTCGAGGGCGGAAGCTCGGGCACGCCGTAGCGCTCCAGCAGCTCCTCGAGCCACTGCTTGTGCTCGTCGGGAATCATCTGGCGCAGGCTGCCGGGAGTGATGCCGCCTTCCTCGGAGCCGACGTACTTGCGCGGGATCAGCAGGTCGACGCCGAAGGGACGCCCTTTGGTCTGCTCACGAATCCACTTCAGGTCGACGTCGAGCTGCTCGGGCGTGTGCGCGACGGCGCCGAGCACGCCCATGCCGCCGGCGTTTGTGACGGCGGCGACGACGTCGCGGCAGTGGGTGAAGGCGAAGATCGGGAAGTCGATCCCCAGCATCTCGGTGACTTTCGTTCGCATTCGGAACTCCTGCTGTCGCGCCGCTTCGGCCGCGCGCGATCATCGCGCCGCCGTCAACTGCTCGGACACGGCTGCGGCCCGCCGAGCACGCGGTCCGGAGAGAGCGGATCGCACACCGGATGTCCGAGAGCGCGCCGATCCACGGCCGCGCGAATGGCCGCATGCTCGCGCCGGCCGATGGGGTAGGCAAGCGCGATCGCGAAACCGGCGGCGTTGCACGCGCACGGCACGAGCGCGTACAGCGCGACCAGCACGTCGCGCACGTGCGGCGTCTGCTCGGCGTTGGGAACATAGCCGGCCAGGTCGAGAACGTGCAGGCCGACGCCCACGCCGATCGCCGCCGACATCTTGCGCGCCACCGCCCACACGCCCAGATAGCTGCCTTCGCGCCGGCGGCCCGAGAGCAGCTCGTCGTAGTCGATGACGTCCGCCTGCATCGAAGAGGGCAGGGCGATGGTGGCGCCGAAGCCGATGCCCGAGACGAAGACGAGCGCCGCATAGACCGCCGCATCGCCGGGGCCGAGGAAGTAGACACCGGAGAATGCGGCCGTGTTGACGGCGGTGGCGGTCAGCCAGGCGTGCTTCTTGTCGAAGCGCTTCGATACCGCCACCCACATCGGCAGGCAGGCGATGCCGGTGACCAGGTAGAGGAGCATGAAGTAGTCGGCTGACGGCGACTGCAGCACGTACTCGACATAGAACAGCACCAGCGTGGCCGGCAGGTTGCTGCCGAGCGCGGCCACCGCATACGACGACAGCAGGATCAGGAACGGACGGTTGGCCAGCATGTCGCGCCAGGTCGCGCGCAGCCGCTGGCGGCGCGGCGGCTTCGAGTCCTGCCGCTCGCGCACGCTCCATACGCACCACAGACAGGCGGCCACGATGAGCGGTCCGTACGACAGCGCGACCAGGCGGAAACGCGCGGCCTCGGCAGCGGGTCCCGGCGGCATCTGCACGAGAGCGGCGGCGGCGGTGGGCGAGGCGGCCGCGACCAGCGTTCCCAGCAGAAGCGCGCCGTCGCGCAGCGCCAGCAGCGAGGTCCTCTGGTCGTAGTCGTAGGTCAGCTCCGGCCCGAGCGACTCGTAGGGCACCACCACCAGCGTCCACAGCACGAACACCGCGAACAGCCAGATGCCGAACCACCACGGCGCCAGCGCCGGCGAGCCCAGGGGCGGGGTGAACAGCAGATACAGCGCTGCCGCGAGCGGGATGGCCGCACCGATCACGTACGGGCGGCGCCGCCCCCAGCGCGTGCGCGTGGCATCGCTGAGCGCTCCGATCGTCGGGTCGAGCAGGCCGTCGAGCAGGCGCGCGGCCATCAGCAGCGCGCCGAGCGTTCCCACCGGCACGCCGACGACGTCCGTGTAGAACTTGGGAAGGTGGACGTAGACGGGAATGCCGATGGCGGCCAGCGCGAAGGCCGGCGCGGCGTACGCCGCGCGCACCGCTGACGACATCGCTTTCACGGGCGATGGCTAGTAGCACGGCGCGGCCCCCGTGCTAGCAAGGCGAGCGTGCCACGCTCCCGCGCCAGCGCGCCGCCGCAGCGGCCGGCGACTCCGGCTCATGATGACGGCGACATCCTCGTCGGCGTCTCCACCTGTCTTCTCGGCGAGCACGTCCGCTACGACGGCGGCCACAAGCACGACCGCTACGTCACCGGCGTGCTCGGCCGGTACTTCCGGTTGGTCCCGGTGTGTCCGGAAGTCGAAGCCGGCATGGGCGTGCCGCGCGAGCCGGTGCGCCTGGTTCGCGACGGCGGCCGGCTTCGGATGCTCGGCGTGACCAGCGGCTGCGACCACACCCGGCGCATGCAGCTCTACGCCCGCCGCCGCGTCGCCGAGCTCGACGCGATGGGCCTGTCCGGCTACGTCCTGAAGCAGGGCTCGCCTTCCTGCGGCATGAAGCGGGTTCGTGCGTACACGACGGCGGGCGCGCCTTCGGCGCCGTCGAGCGGCCTGTTCGCTGCTGCTCTTCTGGATGCGATGCCGACTCTGCCCCTGGAAGAAGAGGGCCGTCTCGAAGATCCCGGCCTGCGCGAAAACTTCGTCGAACGCGTGTTCGCACACCGTCGCCTGCAGCGGGCGCTCGCCCCGGGTTGGAAGATCGCCGACCTCGTCGAGCTCCATGCGCGCGAAACGCTGCTGCTGGCGTCGCATGGCTCCGCCGCCGAGAAGGAACTGGGGCGGCTCGTTGCCGGAGCGCGCAATATGAACCGCGGTCAGGCGCGGGATCTATACAAACGCTCGTTCATGCGGGCGCTGGCACGGCCGGCGACGCGCGCCCGGCACGTCAAGGTTTTGCAGCATGTTCTCGCGTACTTCGGCGACCGCATCGATGCGCCGGCGCGCCGCGCCGTCGCGAGCGTGATCGAGGACTATCGCCGCGCCCGCGTTCCGCTGCTCGTTCCTCTCGCGATCGTGCGCCATTACGCCGATGTGTGCGGCATCGATTCCCTCGCGCGTCAGACCTATCTCGATCCGCATCCGAAGGAGCTCATGCTTCGCAATCATGTCTGAGCCGTAGCTCACAAAGTGCTTGCTTTGACGATGGCGAAGTTATTATTGGGTGGCCGCCTGGGGGAAGGCGTTTTTCGACTGTCGCCACCGCGCAAGGACCTCGATCCTTCCTTCGCACGCACGAGAAGTGTGCTGCGGGTGGTGGCCCCGAGCTTTCACGACAATTCGTTTCCGGACCGGTAACTCCCCCCTTACCGGACTGGAGCCGGGGAGGTCCTTTCGGGGACCTCCCCGCGCACGATTCTTCGCCGTTGCAGCACCTGTCTCCGCGAAATGGGACTTTGCCCTGGCATGACACCCGACGCCGCTTGCGAACTCGTGGTGATGGCGACAGCCTCGACCCGCACCGATGTATAGATTCCTTCCCGCTCCCGTTCTCGGCGCCCTGACCCTGGCGGCCATCGTCCTCAACACGATCCTGATATCCATTCCCTATTTCAGCGTCGCGATCGTGAAGTTCGTCGTGCCGGTTGCCGCATGGCGGCATTTCTGGACGGTGCCGCTGGTATGGGTGGCCGAGCTGTGGATTCGCATCAACAATCTCATCCTGGATGCGACGCAGCCGACGCAGTGGGATTTTCGCGGCCTGGACGATCCGCGGCTGTCGCGCAAGGGCCGCTATCTGGTCACCAGCAATCACCAGACCTGGGCCGACATTCTGGTGCTGCAGCGCCTGCTCATCGACCACGTTCCGTTTCTGCGCTTCTTCATCAAGCAGGAACTGATCTGGGTCCCGATCCTGGGGCTGGCATGGTGGGCGGCCGACATGCCGTTCATGAAGCGATACTCCAAGGCCAAGCTGGCCAGGCATCCAGAGCTTGCCGGAAAGGACCTCGAGACCACGCGCAAGGCGTGCGAGCACTTCCGCCGCGGGCCGATCTCGATCATGAACTTCATCGAGGGCACGCGCTTCACACGCCAGAAGCACGACGGCCAGGAGTCGCCGTACGTGCATCTGCTCAAGCCCAAGGCCGGCGGCGTGGCGGCGGTCCTGGACGCTCTCTCGGGCGACCTCGGCACCCTGGTCAACGTGACCATCGTCTATCCGGGCGCGCGGCCGAACCTGTGGGACTTCGTGTGCGGCAGGGTTTCCAGGGTGATCTGTGAAACGACCGTCGAGGACATCCCCGCCGATCTCCACGGCCGCGACTACACCGCCGACGACATCCACCGCGAGCGCATGCAGATCTGGATCCGCGAGCTGTGGGCCCGCAAGGACCAGCGCTTCACGCAGCTCGAAGCCGAGTCTGCGGGTTCCCGACCGTCCTCGCGCCGCCAGCGCCGCGCCGCCTGAGCCCGCGTTCCGTTCGACGCCGGTCTCGGCTACAGGCGAGGGCCATGCGACTTTGCCTACGCCGCGCCGGCGCATCGTCCGCCCTCCTTCTCCTCCTGCCGTTGACGCTGCCCATGGCCGTGCTGGCGCAAGTGGAATCGCCGGTCGCCCCCGACACCGGGCGGCAGGCGGCCAAGGAAGCGCACGTCGAGATGCGTCCGAAATGGGAGCTCGGCGTCGGCAGCGTCTTCTACACGCAGCCCGACTACATCGGCTCGGACGAGTATCGCTTCCGCATCATCCCGTTTCCGTGGATCGTCTACCGCGGCGACCGTTTCCGGGCCGACCGCGAGTCGATCCAGACGAAGATCTTCGGCACCGACCGCATCCGCTTCGACATCTCCACCAGCGGCCAGATCGCGGTCGACAGCGACGACAACGACCGCCGCCATGGGATGCCCGACCTGGACTGGATGTTCCAGATCGGCCCGTCGCTGACGATCCATCTCCTGCGCAGCGACGACGGCAACTCGGCGCTCGAGATCGACATCCCGCTGCGCCCCGCCTTCGCCATCGCCTTCGACCACTTCAAGTATGAAGGGCTCGTGGCCAGCCCGCAGATCGAGTACAAGCTCAGCCGCGGCCCCTACCAGTTCACCGGCCAGGCCGGGCTGGAATTCCAGGACAGCGAGTACAACGACTTCTTCTACGGCGTCGATCACCGCTTCGTGACGCCCGACCGGCGCCAGTACGACGGCAAGACCGGCTACGGCGGCGTGCGCGTGGCTGCCGGCGTGGCCCGCTACTTCTTCGACCGCTTCTACGTCGGCGTCTTCACGCGCTACTACAACCTGGAAGGGGCGGCCTTCGAGAACAGCCCGCTGACCGGATCCACGCACGCGTTCGTCGGCGGCGTCGCCCTCGGCGTGGTGCTGACGAAATCGGACGAGATGGTGCCGGTGACGGCGGCCGAGCCCAAGACCAAGGAGCTCGGCAGCCCCGGCACACTGATGCCGGCGCACGACGACACCCTGAGCGAGCCTCCACCCCAGCAATGACGCGCACGGTCCAGCCTTGCCGCCTCTCCGCGCTCGGCATGGTGAGCGCGCTCGGCACGGGTCCGGCCGAAACCTGGCCGCGCCTGATCGCCGGCGACACGTCGCGGCTGGTGCGGCGCGCCGATCTGGTCCCGGAGCAGGAGCTCATCATCGGCATGTGCGCGGAGCCGCTGCCGCCGGTGCCCGAGGGCCTGCGCGAGTTCGACTGCCGCAACAACCGGCTGCTGCTGGCCGCGCTCGACCAGATCGTGCAGCCCATCGTCGGCGCCATTGCCAGGTATGGCCGCGCGCGCGTCGCCGTCGTGGCCGGCACCAGCACCGCCGGCGTAGCCGATGCCGAAGAAGCCATCCGTCACCAGGTTCGCACGGGCAACCTTCCGGAGCGCTTCCGTTACGCGCAGCTCGAGTTCGGCGGCACCTCCGACTTCATCGCGGCCTACCTCGGCACCACCGGTCCGGCCTACACGCTCTCCACCGCATGCTCCTCGGGCGCACGCGCACTTGCCTCGGCGCGCTCGCTGCTGGCGATGGGAATGGCGGATGCGGTCGTGTGCGGCGCCGCCGACACGCTCTGCGGCGTCACCGCCAACGGCTTCAGCTCCCTCGGCGTCGTCGCGCCCGAGCTGACCAACCCCTGCAGCGCCAATCGCCGCGGCCTGACGCTCGGAGAAGCCGCGGCGTTCTTCCTGGTGACGCGCGAGGAGGGCGGCGTGCAGTTGAGCGGCGTCGGCGAATCGAGCGAAGCCCACCACATGTCGTCGCCCGATCCGGAAGGGTCCGGCGCGCGTGCGGCCATGCAAGCCGCTCTGGCCGACGCCGGAGTGTCGGCCGCCGACATTGCCTACCTGAACCTGCACGGCACCGGCACCTCCATCAATGATGCGATGGAATCGCGCGCCGTCTCCGAGGTGCTCGGGCCTTCGGTCCCGGTCAGCTCCACCAAGTCGCTGGTCGGGCACACGCTCGGTGCCGCCGGCGCCATCGAAGCCGCGTTCTGCTGGCAGGTGCTGGATGCGTTCGACGGGGGCGAGCTGGCGCTGCCGCCGCATCGCTGGGACGGCGTGCCCGATCCGGACCTTCCCGCTCTCGATCTGGTCGAGCCGGGCCGGCGCGTGGCCGCCGGCAAGGTCGCGCGCGTGATGACCAACTCCTTCGGCTTCGGCGGCAACAACTGTACGCTCATCCTGGAGCGGCGCGTGGCGTAGATCGGCTCTTCGGGAGCCGGGCGGCAAGGAAGGGGCGGCAAAACATTGGTCGAATTGGTCCTTCAGCATTGGGCGGCGTGGGCGCCGGGGCTGTCCAGCCGCCAGCAGTGGGCGCAGTGGGCGCAGTCGCCGCACCCGCTGACGAGCAAGGAGGTTGCCGACGCCGCCTTCCTTCCGGCCATGCTGCGACGTCGCTGCACTCCGCTCTCGCGCGCGATGCTGGCGGCTGCGTACGGCTGCGCCGAAGCCGTCGATCTCTCCACCGTGCGCAGCGTGTTCGCCTCGCGCCACGGCAGCATCAACGAGTCGGTCCCGCTGTTCCACAACATCGCGCACGGCGAGCGCATGTCGCCGTCCCGCTTCACGCACACCGTGCACAATGCACAGTCGGGCCTGTTCTCCATCGCCGCCGGCAATCGCATGGCTTCCAGCGCGATGTCGGCCCGCGCCGAGACCTTCGCGTGCGGCTTCCTCGAGGCCGCCACGCACCTGCACCGCGAGCCGGCGCGGCCGGTGCTGCTCGTCGTCGGTGACGTGGCGCTGTCGGAGACGTTCGCGCCGCTGGTCGAGGAGCCGGACGCGGCCTATGCGGTGGCGGTGCTGCTGGCCAGCAGTGGCGAGGGCACGGCGCTGAAGTTCGACGTGCGCGGCGAGGACGAAGCGCCGCCGCCGCTGCGGCCCGTGGCCGAGGCCGATGCCGTCGCGCGCGGCTGGCCCGATGCCGCCGAGTTCGTGCGCTGGCTGCATGGCAGCGACGCCGAGCTGGTGCTGCGCGGCAGCGGCCGCAGCTGGCGCTGGCGCCGGTAGCATGTCCGACCGACATCCGCGCGACCGACTGCAGCGTCAGCTGACTCTGTCCGATGCGACGCTGCTGGTGGTCTCCTCCGTCATCGGCGTGGGCATCTTCCTTACGCCAGGCGCCGTGGCCGATGCGCTGCCTCATCCCGCCGCGTTCCTGCTCGCGTGGCTGGTCGGCGGCCTGCTCTCGCTCAGCGGCGCGCTGGCCAATGCCGAGCTCGGAGCCATGTACCCGCATGCCGGCGGCAACTACGTCTATCTTCGCGAGGCGTGGCATCCGGCCGCCGGCTTCGTCGCCGGATGGCTTTCTTTTTTCGTCATCTATGCCGGGACCATCGCCACTCTGGCCGTCGGCTTCGCCGAAGGAATGGCCAACTTCGTCGTGCTCGACGAGACTGGTCGCACGGCGGTAGCCGTGGCGATGACGGCGGCCGCCAGCGCCGTCAACTACCGCGGCGTCAGGCTCGGTGCGACGGTCAACAACGTCACTGCGGTCGCCAAGATCGCCGCGCTGCTGGCGCTGGCGGTCGTGGGGCCTGCTCTCGGCGGCGGCGACGCCGACAATCTCGCGCTGGTGCCGCCCGGCGACGCGAGGGTGTCGCTGGCATCGTTCGGCCTGGCGCTGTCACCGGTGCTCTTCAGCTATCTCGGCTGGAACGCCTCGGTGTTCGTGGCCAGCGAGATTCGCACGCCGGCGCGCAACGTCCCGCGATCGCTGTTCCTCGGGCTCGGCATCTGCATCGGCATCTATCTGCTCGTCAACGTCGCCTATCTGTACGCGCTGCCGATCGAGCAGATGCGAGGGCTGGTGCGATCGGGCGAGGCGGCGGCGCGCGTGCTCTTCGGGGAGGCCGGGGCGGCAATGACGTCGGCCCTCATCCTCGCCTCCATCCTGAGCTGTCTCAATGCGACGATCCTGGTCGGCCCTCGCATCGTCTACGCGATGGCGCTCGACGGCCTGCTGCCCTCGGCCATGTCGCGCGTCCACCCGCGCTATGCCACGCCGCACGTGGCGGTGCTGGCGCAGGCGATCACGGCTATCGTGCTCATCGTCCTGCTTCGCCGCTTCCCCAGCGTTCTCGATTACACCACCTTTGCCATCGTGCTGGCGACGATGGCCGATACGGCGGCGCTGTATGCGCTGCGCAGGAAGCAGCCGCATCACGCGCGGCCCTATCGCGCGTGGGGCTATCCGGTGCTGCCGGCGCTGTATCTGCTCGCCAACGCAGCGGTTGCGGGCGTGATGCTGTGGGGACGGCCGCTCGAGTGCCTGTCGGCACTGGCCGTGGCGTCGACCGCCGTGCCGGCCTACCTGCTCATGCGGCGCCGCAGTGCGCGAGCCTGATCGGCGCGAGTGCATCGACGTCTTCCGGCGAGTCGTGCGTCGAGACGGCCCTCCAGGCATCACCGCACGTTCCGCGCAGCGGCGGCTGCGCCGCGAGCGCATGCGCGGCCGATCGCCTCGCTTCTGCGCGCATGAGCCACGCCTTCGTTCCACAGATGCGGCAGGCGGTGCTCGATCACCGGCAATTCTCGCGCTAGCTATACGGTATGCGCTTTCACGTCTCTCCCCTCCTGCTTCCGATCCCTTCGGCTTTCCTGGCGCTCCTGCTACTGGCCCTCGCGCCCGTCGCCAACGCGCAGCTGCCGGCCACGCATGCGCAGTCGGCGCCGTGCGGCGGCCCGTTCGATGCGTGGCTCGCCGAGTTCCGTGACGAAGCGATCGCCAAGGGAATCAGCTCGCAGACGCTGTCGAAGGCTGCGCCGCTGATGAAGGTCGACCCGGCCGTGCTGGCCAAGGATCGCGGTCAGCAGGTCTTCGCGCAGACGTTCGTCGAGTTCGCCGGGCGCATGGCCGAAGGCTACCGGCTGCCGCAAGGAAAGGAGCGCATCCGCAAGAACGCCGACACGTTCGAGCGCATCGAGCGCCAGTTCGGCGTGCCTGCCGCGGTGATCGTCGCGTTCTGGGCGCTGGAGACGGACTTTGGCGCCAACATGGGCGATGTGCCGACCATTCGCGCGCTGACGACGCTCGCACACGACTGCCGCCGGCCCCAGCTGTTTCGCGAGCAGCTGCTGGCTGCGCTGCGCATCCTGCAGAACGGGGATCTGACGCTCGAGCAGATGAAGGGGCCGTTTGCCGGCGAGCTCGGCCAGCTCCAGTTCCTGCCCACGCACTACTTCGATCATGCCGTCGACTTCGACGGCGACGGCCGCCGAAATCTAATCGGCAGCACGCCCGACGCGCTCGCTTCGGCCGCAAACTACGCCGCCAGCCTGGGCTGGCGGCGCGGCGAGCCATGGCTCGAGGAGGTGCGAGTGCCTGCGGATCTGCCGTGGGAAGAGAGTGGTCTGGACATCGAGCATCCGCGTTCGAGATGGTCGGGCTGGGGCGTGACGCGCGCCGACGGCGGCCGGCTGCCATCCGATGGCCTGCCGGCTTCGCTGCTGCTGCCGATGGGCCGCCACGGCCCGGCGTTCCTGGCCTACCCGAACTTCCGCATCTACCTTCAGTGGAACCAGTCACTCGTGTACGCGACCACTGCCGCCTACCTTGCCACACGCATTGCGCGCGCACCGCGCATGGACACGTCCCGGAAGGTCCCGTCACTGAGCGTCGATCAAATGCGTGCGCTGCAGCAGGAGCTGAAGCGGCGTGGCTACGACGTGGGCAAGATCGACGGCGTGCTCGGTGCGCAGACGCGCATCGCGGTGCGCGACGTCCAGAAGAAGCTCGGCATGCCCGCCGACGCCTACCCTACCACCGAGCTGTTCCAGCGGCTGCGTAGCGAGTGAGAGCCTGCGCTGCGCATCAGTGGATGCGCAGCGCAGGCTCCCCGGCTGTCCCCGTGCGTCCCCTCGGTCAGTCGTCCCAATCGCGGTCGTAGCGATCGTGGTCGCGATACCGGCGCTGCTCGCTACGGTGCCAGCCGCCGTGATCGCGATCGCGTCGCCAGTGATGGGAGTAGGGGCTTCGGTAATAGTGCGTCCGGCGGACCGCGCGTGCCGGAGCGACGTGGTAGACGCCGACCCGGCCGGAGTAGCCGTAGCTGGGATAATACGGATCGTGAACCACGCAGGCAGACACCGCCGTGGATGCGACTAGCGCGGCGATGCCGACGAGAAGGGGTCGCGCTCGCTTCATGGTCATTTGCTCACCTCCCGGGTCGGGTGGTGACGATTTGCCACCTTCCCGGCTGCCGTCTGTGCCTTGGACCCGCCGCCTTCCAGCGATGTTCATGGATGCTGGAACATTGGGCGAGACTGAGTGGCCGGCGGGCGCCGGCGGCGATGGAGGAGCGTGCGCCAATTGCTCAATGCGCCAATAAGGGAAACTTCACGCAGGGCCCTGCCGTCATGTCGCCGGAGGTCCGCGGGCCTGCATCGATGCGTCCGGCGAAGGACCGTAAACCTTTGTATATCAACAGGCTAGGGCTTGCCCGCCACGGACGCTGCGTCGTCCGGATTTTTTTTCATCCGGAACAGTAAATCTCTGGCGCTGCGTCCGCAGCCGGGTACACTACGCGCATGGAAGGTCGCGCATCGCGCGGCCGTCGAGCAGGGAGCAGGCGCCCACGCGCCGGCTCAGGAACGCCTCGCAGCTGGGACTGACCCAGAGCGAGCGGGCGGTAAGAAGGTACGTCCCACCTGGGCCTGCACGGCCCACCGCCGGAACGGAAATTGAAACGCTGGCCTTGGTCCGGGTGTCTCTTGGGGAAGCAACCGGTGTCGAGAGGGAGCGATGCGAAAGCACGAAGGGACATCACGATACGCACATTCGATTGTTCGGCCGATCTCGCAGGCAGTGGCGATGGCGGGCGCGCTGCTGATCGGCACGGCCTCGGCAGCGGCCGCCGAACCAGGCACGGCGCAGGCCGAGACGCAGGACGTGGCCATCTTGCGTGCGCTGCTCGGCGTTGCGCCGCCGCCGGCGGCCGAGCCTGCGCCGGCAGCCGAGCCAGTGGCGCCGGCTCTTCCCGAGCCGGTCATGGCGCGACTGTCCAAGCTGGCGGCCGCACGTCAGACGTCGGCCGAACAGACGCCGCCAGCCGACGGCCAGACGGCTGCAGAGCAGGCCGCACTGGATTCGAGCCTGGCGCAGGCGCAGGCGACCTCCACGCCGGCCGAGGCCGCGCAGGGCACGTCGACGCCGGCCCCGGCGGCGGCCGACGCAGGCGTCGTCGGCACGCCCGGCTTCCAGCTGTCGCGCGCTCTGGCGGCTGCCAAGAATGCGTCCGACCGGCTGCTGGTCGCGGCTCCGTAGCCGCTTCGCGCAGCGGATCGAGGACCGTTGATCGGAGGGACCGGCGGATTGCGCCGGCCCGTATCCTCGTCACCGAGAGGTGCGGTGAGCTTCGGCGCGGCGGGCAAGCTCCTCGCGCATGAGACGCATGTACGCCATTGAGCGGCGGCCGCGCGCAGTTGCCTGCGGTGGAAACACGCGCGCCAGCAATCGATCCAGCGGGCCGCTTCCATAGTAGCGGAACCACGCCTTGCGCCACACGAACTCGAGCGCCACGAACGCTGCCAGCACGCTCCAGAAGATCCATCCGCACCAGGCCTGCCAGGCCTGCTTCCACCCGATGAGCGCCAGCGCGGCGCTGACCGCGGCGCTGATGCCGAAGAGCCACGCCCAAACGACCGTCAGCTTGCGGCAGTAGGGACGGATGAAATCCGGCGCCAGCGGATGCCAGACGCGCGCCGTCCGCTCGATCAGCGATTCCTCCCCTTGCAGGCTGGCCATCATCAGGCGGGCAACGGCGGCATGCACGAGCGCAGGCAGCAGCTGGATCGCCAGCTCGCTGCCGGTCAGCACCGCGATGGCGAGAATTGCCAGCAGCGTGGCGCGCTCATTGGCTGACAGGGAGGCGGTCGCCGGCGCGCCGCGCATCGTGATCGCCGCGACCATCGCCGGCACCAGCATCACCAGTGCGAAGCCGCGCACGCCGAGGCTGTTCAGCGCCCGCCCGCCGGCAACCGAGCTCAGCACGACCATGCCCATCACGGCCAGCAGCCCGATGCCCTGCGCCGGCGTCACGTCGGCCGGCGGCGCGAACATCTGCCGCGCCGTCAGCGGAACGTCGCGGCCGTGGTGCTCGGCGATGTATCGGGCGTGACGGTCGAGCACCTCGCGCCGCGCGTCGTCGATCTCGAAGCGGTCGCCGTCGGGCCCTGCATCGGACGGAACGTCCTCGCCTGCGCGGGCGGCCGCCGATGCGTGGGTGCCGGCGCGATCGCCGTTGCCGCGAGCTTCTGCACGCGGCGCATCGCTGCTGGCGCCATTGCCGCGATCGGAGCTCGAAGCGCTCACGCTCGCCGTACGCTCACAGCATCGGCTGATCGCCGACGAACGCCGTCAGCGGCAGCGGCTGCATGGGCCGGGCCGCCTCGTGGCGGCCGAGCAGCTCCAGCGCGCTGCAGCGCACCGTGTTGAAGATCTGCGCCTGCTTCTCCAGCACGCGCTTGCGCGAGCGGGGAAGGCCCACCTCGCTGATGAAGTCGATGTTCTCCAGTCCGTAGGAGAAGTGGCCGAGGTTCTTGGCGAAGAAGCGCCCGTCCCGCCGCAGCGTACGCGCCACCTCGCAGAAGAGCTCGCCGAAGTTGTTGAGCGCGCTCAGGATCAGCGGCTTCATGCGCAGCTGGCGCTTGAGCCACATCCGGTCGAGGTGCTCGTCGCACATGTACGGCGTCACCCACAGGTTGAAGTAGGAAGCGATGTCGAGGTCCCACTTGACGCGCGACAGCTCGAAGCTGCCCGAGTCGGCATACTGGCCGCGGTACAGCGCCAGCGTCGCCTCGTGCCGAAGCTGCACGAAGTCGTTGTAGAGCATCGTGCGCTCGGCCATCTCCTTGGCCGTGGCGCCGCCCATGTCGCGCGTGATCAGGTCGGTGAGGAAATCGTTCTCGAGCGCGATGAAGTCGGTGCCCGGGCTGTAGAGCGGATCGGCGGAGGTCGCGGCCTCGCCGGTCAGGCCCCAGCGTCCCGTGCTGAAGAACTGGCGCGTGCCATAGGCGATCTGCGTGTAGCTGCCGATGTCGACGGCGGTCGCGCCGCGCAGAAGCGTGCGCACCGCGCCGTGACTGTCCAGGAACGAGCGAAAGCCCTCGATGGTCCGCACCCTCGCGATCTGTTCGGCGCTCAGGCCGACGGCGCCGACGCTGGTGATGCCGCCGCGCAGCGGGATGAACCAGATCCAGTAGCCGGGATACCAGAAGTGCACGGTGGAAAGGCCGCGCACCGAGTGGCGCACGCGCTCGCGAAACGAAGGCGGCCCGTAGCTGTCGATGTCGACGACGTTCTCGAAGCGGCCCCACACCGAGCCGATGCGATGGCCTTCCTCGCGCACCCGCAGGCCCTTGGCGCGCGCGATCAGCTCGGCGCGCCCGCTGGCATCGACGAGCCACCGGGCCGTGTGCTGCTCGGTCCCCGAGCCGCTCTCGACGCTGAAGCGGTGCTCGCCGCCGTCGTCGCGCACGTCGACCGGGCGGGCGACCACGCCGCTTCGCACCTCGATGCCCGCGTCGGCGTTCATGACGGCCAGGTCCTTCTCGATGCGTGCGCGATCGATCTGGAAGGCGGCGTGGAAGGGCAGATTGATCGGCCCGATCTCGCTCAGGCTCTCCAGCGGCGCGTTGCGCTCCTCGTTGTCGAAGAAGTAGCGCAGGCCGTTCTTCGGATAGTGGTGGTCGTACATGTAGCGCAGCAGGCCCTGGCGCCGCACCAGATAGTTGGCACCGATCTCGACGGTGGCCTCTCCGACCTTGAAGCTGGTCTCGGTGGAGCGCTCGAAGACGCCGATGCGCAGGCCCGGCTGCGTGCGCACGAGCTGGCGCGCCAGCATCTGCCCGGCAAAGCCGCCGCCGAGGATGGCAACGTCCCACTTCATCGCTTCGCCACGTCCCGCTTCACAGCATGCCGCCATTGACCGAGATGACCTGGCCGGTGATGTAGGAGGCGCCTTCGGAGAACAGGAATGCGACCGTCGCGGCGACTTCTTCGGGCCGCCCGAGGCGCTTCATCGGGATCATCCTGGTGATCTCTTCGACCGGCGCGCCGGCGATCATGTCGGTGTCGATCAGGCCGGGCGCGACGCAGTTGACCGTGATCGCGCGCTTGGCCAGCTCCTGCGCCACGGATTTGGCAGCGGCGATCACGCCGGCCTTGGAGGCGGCGTAGTTGGCCTGCCCGCGGTTGCCGGCGATGCCGGCGATGGAGGAGATGGCGACGATGCGTCCTCCGCGGCGTGCGCGCACCATGGGCATGACCAGAGGCTGCACGAGATTGTAGAAGCCGTCCAGGTTGGTGCGCAGCACGCTGTCCCATGCCTCCGGCTTCATCGCCGGCAGCGGCGCGTCCGCGTGAATGCCGGCATTGGCCACGACGCCCCAGAAGGGTCCCGCCTCGGCCAGCTCGGCCGCCAGCGCTGCGCCCGTGGCCTCGCGATCGGCCACGTCGAAGCGCAGGAGGCGAGGCGCGCTGCCGGTCGCGCTCTCGATCGCGGCGGCGGTGGCGGCGGCGGCGTCGACGCCGGAGCGGAAGTGCACGACGACGTCGAAGCCGTCGCGCGCGAGCGCCAGCGCGATGGCCGCGCCGATTCCGCCGCTGGCTCCGGTCACCAGCACTCGCCGTCTGGAGCTAGTCTGCATCGTCCCGTTCCTGCCGGCGGAAGTCGCTGGTGAGCGCCTCGAAGCTGTCCACCAGATAAACGTTGAGGATGCCCGACACCAGCACGCTGTCGCCGTCGCGGGCGAGCAGACTGCAGTCGAAGGCCATCATCTGCGCGTTGCCGCGCAGGTGCCGCGCCCTTGCCTCCAGCACCGTGCCCGCTTCGAAGCGATCGACGGCGAACGCGAGCCGGCGCGACCCGAGGAACAATCCGGGCCGTGGCGGCCGCGCGGCGGCGCGGTCGAGGAGGCCGCCGTGCGCCGCCACCGTCTGGGCCATGTACTCCAACCCGATCCATGCCGGTACCGAGCCGTCGGCGCGCGCGAACAGAGTGCTGTCGTCCACGCGCACCAGGCAGCGTGTCTCGCGCTCGTCGTGCCGCAGCACGCGGTGGAGGAGGATGGCCGGGCCGCGGTGCGGGAGCAGCTCGGCCACGGGCGGATACCGGCCTTCAGGCATCGTCGCCGACGCCCGATCGCCGCTGGTGCCCGGCCTTGTCGCCCTGCCAGTAGTCGAAGAAGTTGAACCACTGATACGGCGCTCGGAAACAGCTCCTCTCGAGCTCGGCCACGTACGCTTCCAGCAGCTGGCGCGCGCGCAGCGCGCGGCCGCGGCGAGGGTAGGAGCCGTCGCCGAGCAGGCGCGCGGAAGACTCGTACGTCGCATCGTCGAGCCGCAGGCACTGCGTGAAGATCAGTGGACAGCCGAGCAGCGTGGCCAGCAGGAACGGCGTCAGCGAGAACATCGCCGGCCGTCCGAGAAACGAGATCTCCACCGGGCGGTCGCGGCCGCCCGGATGGATGCGGTCACCGAGGATGCCGACGAACTCGCCGCGATCGATGCACTCCTTGATGACGAACGCCGTGCGCATCGATCCTGGCTCGACCTCGAGCACGCGCACGCGGCTGGTCGGATCGAGCTGCTCGAAGAACGTGTTGATGCGCGCCGCATGCCGCGTGAACATCAGCACGTTGACGGTCATCGTGTACTTGTCGGCGAGCAGCCGCATCATGTCGAAGCTGCCCAGGTGCGCGCCCATCAGGATGGCGCCGCGGCCGGAGGCCGCATGATCGAACAGTATTTCGCTGCCGTCGTGCGTGAAGCGGATCTGACCGAGGCCGCCTCCCCACGCCACCATGCGGTCGAAGATGTTGATCGAGAACTCGTGGATGTGCCGGAACGTCATCGCCAGCCCGGGCTCGCGGCCGAGAGCGGCGCGTCCCTGGGGCGTCTGCCACAGCGTGGCCAGGTATCCGCGCGAGGCTCGGCGCGCGGTTCCGGCGAACAGCGTGAAGTAGAACGCGACCGGATAGAGCACCCACAGGCACGCGCGCCTGCCCAGCCCGCGATAGATCGCGTTCATGATGCGCAGCCACGCCAGCGACCCACGCTCGGGAATGCGTCCCCAGCCGCCGCCCTTGACCGGCGCCGGCGCGGGCTCGACGGCGTCGCCGGCGGCGGCAATGCCCGCCGCCAGCTCGTCGTGCTCGTGCGCCTCGGGCGTTCTCATCGTTCCTGCGACACGCCGGCGGCGAGCTCGCCCCTGTCCTGCTGCATCAGCCGTCTTGCGCGCCGCCGCGCCGCGATGATGCCCGGCGCCGCCAGCGGCAGCTCGGCCAGCAGGCGCGCGTACGTTCCGGCAAGCCGGAGATTGTCCCTGACCATGTCGAAGTGCGAGACGCCGTCGGTGGGGTACGAGACGCGTGTGGGCACCGTCAGGATGGGCGCGCCCGACCAGTACATGCGCACCGCGAACTCGGGGTCGAAGCTCATGCGGTCGCCGGTGTGCCACCGCTCGATGACGGCGAGCGCCGTCGCCAGCGGCAGGGCGCGGTAGCCGCAGAGCGGATCGACGATGGCGCGCGACGCGCACGCTGCCCAGACCAGGCCGCGCGACAGCTGCCGTCCCCACAGCCGGCTGCGCGGAACGTCGTCGCCGAACACCGGCACGCCCATCACGAACGCGTGAGGGTGCCTGCGGATGAGCTCGAGGAAGCGCGGGATGTCGTCGGTGTCGTGCTGGCCGTCGGCGTCGAGCTCGATGCTGTGGCTGAAGCCGGCCTGCCGCGCGGCGCGGTAGCCGGTGCGCTTGGCGGCGCCCTGCCCGCCGTTGACGTCGCGCAGCACCAGGCGCAGCCACGGATGAAGTCTCGCCTGCTCGTGCAGGACCTCGCGGGCCGCATCGTCGCTGCCGTCGTCGACGACGATGCACGGCAGGCCGTGCTTCTGCAGGCGCGCAAGGAGCGGCCCGATGGCGCGCGCATGATCGTAGTGCGGAATCAGCAGGCAGACGTTCACACGCGCGCCTCCGCCGCAGCCGCCAGGACGACGCGACCGCTCGAGAACGTGCGCGCACCGTCGGCAAGCGTGAAATCCGCGCGCGCCGACGCAGCATCGAGCACGAGGCGCAGCGTGAACGTCTGCGCCGGTCGCAGCACGTCCTTGAACTTGACCGCTTCCATGCGCGCCACCGCCGGCATGCTCCCGAGCAGGTCGGCCAGCGCGCGCATCGCCCATTCGATCTGCACCACTCCCTGCACCAGCGGGAACGCCTCGTAGTGGCCTTCGAGGAAGGCCAGATCGCGCGGCACGACCAGCTCGCGCTCGAGCGCGGTCTCATCGCGTTTCTCGGACAGCACGACCGGCGCCAGCACCTGCGGCGCCGCCGCCGTCAGCTCGGCCTGCACCGCCGCGGCGGCGAGCTTGCCGCGTTCGTCGAACGGAAGGCGCTCGGCGAAGCGCCAGCGTCGCGGCAGCGCCAGGCGGTCCCACGTTCGTGCCAGGTGCTCGGCCAGCTCGCCCTGCGCAAGGCGGCGGCCGTTCTGCGCGAGCGCGAGCCGGCCCTGGCGCGACAACACGACCAGCGCTCCGATACGCAGGCCGGTCTTGTCGCCGTAGGTGGCCGCCGCCGCGCTCTCGACCCACGGATGCTGCCGCAAGTCCTCCTCGAGCGCCGGCAGCGAGAATGTCTTCTCGCCGATCTTGGCAACGCGATCGGTGCGCCCCGCTAGACGAAATCCTCCCGCGACCAGCTCGGCGCGGTCGCCCATCGTGAACGTGCACGCAGTGACGTCTTCGCCTTCGGGCGCGGTGACGAATGGGGACTCGACGACCAGTTGCGACTTCGAGTCCAGATGCACGCGCACCGCCGGCATCGTCTGCCACGGCGGCTGCGGTTGCGCCGAGCAGGTGCGGCGGTACGCGACGCCGCCGGTTTCGGTGGACCCGAAGATCTCGATGGGTGCCTGGCCGAGCACGGCCTCGAGTGCGCGCGCCGTGGCTTCCTCCAGCGGGCCGCCCGAGGAGAAGACGGCAGCGATGGACGCGGCCGCTGCAGGAAGACGCGGACACGCCACGAGGTGCCGCAGATGAGCGGGCGTCGACACCAGCGCCACACGGCGGCCGGTTGCCGCCGCCTGCTGCAGCAGCTCGTCCGGCAGCAGCAGGCTCGTGCGAAGGAATGGCCGGCCGTATGCCAGCGGCCACAGCACCCGGAACAGCAGGCCGTAGAGATGGCGGGGCGAGGCCGTCGCCAGCACGGGCGACGCGGGATCGAGTGCGGCTGGTGCGGCCAGCTCGCGCTCGAGCGTGACGACCTCGTCCTCGAGATGCCGCAGGGACTTGATGACGCGCTTGCCGGCGCCGCTGGTTCCCGAGGTGAACAGCTCCACCAGCGGAGCGTCGCGGTCGAGGCTCGCAACGCCACCTCCGCCATCGCGCACCTCGCATCGTGCGGGCTCGAGCGGATCGACGACCTCGGTGCCCGCGACGCTGCCGCGCCGCTCGCTGGAAAGCACGACCGCGCAGTCGGCCGCGAGGCCGCCGATCGTTCCCGGCTGCAGGTTGGGAGGAAGAGCGGCGCGCGCGCCGGCGATTCCTGCCGCGATCACCGTCACCGCCACGCGGTAACCGTCCTCGCTGTCGACGAGCCAGCGCGCGTCGCGCCGACCGCCGAGCCTGCGTGCCAGTGCGGTCGCATCCGCGGCCAGATCGGCGAGCGTGCGAGAGCCTTCGGCGCCGAACGCCACCGGCGTGGCGGCATCGCCTGAGCGGACGAGCAGCTCCGAGAGCGGCCGGCTCACGCGGCCGACGCGCCTCCGAGGCGTTTTTCGAGGGCGTCCAGCACGTCGCCGACGGTTGTCATGGCGGCGATCTCCTCGTCGCTGAGCACCACGCCGAACTGCGCTTCGACGCGCACCGCGATGCTGACCCCGTCGATGCTGTCCAGATCCAGGTCCTCGACCAGGCGCGCCTGCGGCGTGATGGACTGCGCTTCCAGCTCGAATTCCGAAACCAGGATCTCGGTCAGGCGTGCGAGGAGCTCGTTGCGTGTCACGGCTATCGCGTGCGCTCCGCGGTGACGAAATCGGCCAGGCTTGAAACCGACGCGAAGATCTTCTCGTTGCGCTCGGGATCATCCGTCACGAGCACGCCGTACTTCTCCTCCAGCCCCATCGCCAGCTCGAGCGCGTCGATGGAATCGAGGCCGAGGCCTTCGATGAACAGCGGCGCATCGGTCTCGATCTCCTCGGGACGGACGTCTTCCAGAGCCAGGACCTCCACGATCAGCTCTTTGATTTCCTGGTGGAGTTGCTCACGCGTCTGCAAGGTCGGGCTCCTGAAGATAGATCTGCCGAAGGTCATGGGTCAGGCGGCGGGCCTGCAGGGGAAGGCCCTCGCCGCTGTTCGAGTAGTCTTTCGGGTCGATGCGTCTGGCCACGCGCAAGGTGAAGCAGGAAGGGCCCTCGGGAACATCATGCCACTTGCGTGCGCTGCCGAGGAAGCGAGGTCTGCACTGGATCGTCACCGCCACGATCGGCATGCCGCTGGCCAGCGCGATGTACGCGGCGCCGCGATGGTACTTGCCGACCGGCTCGTCGCCGGCGCCAGGGTGGCGCGGCCACGGCGAGCGCGTGCCTTCGGGGAAGACGAGCAGGCTGCGGCCGCGGGCAAGACGCTCGGTACAGTCGTCGACCATCGCTCGCCCGCTGTCGTTGGGCAGATAACCGGCGACCTCGATGGCGCGCGCCAGGAACGGACTGTGGGCGGTCCATCCGGCGTTGACGATGCAGTCCATCTGTTCGAGCAGGCTTCCCATCAGAACCACGTCGATCAGCGTCGGGTGATTGGCCACCACCACGCAGGGTCCGTGCCTCCGCAGCTCGGCCGCCGCGCCGGCCGCATCCACGCGGATCAGGCCGATGGCCTGCCAGAGCCGGACCGACGCGCGAAAGGCGCGGTGGATCACGCGCTGGACGGCCAGCTCCGACTCCTCTCGCGAGCGCGCCCGCCGTCGCAGCACCGGCGCGGCCACGAAGGCCACCGCCAGTGCCGTCAGGCCGAACTGCACGAACGCCGCGCCGAGCCGGACCTGACGCCACCTGCGCCGCGCACGCCATCCCAGGCTCGCTCGAAAGTCGCCTTGCTGGCCCTGGCCGTGGGAGGCGAGGGCACCGGGCCGTGGGGATGGTTGCCGCGACGAGAGGGCGTCCGTTTCGGGCTCGCCGGCCGCTCGCGTACGCGTGGATACGAGGGCCAAGCCGCTGACTCCTGTCTGCGTGGATACCTCATACCGGCGTCTAAGCGAAAGCAGCGACAGCGGAATTTTCCCGGCGCCGGGCGCGGCTGGCGCCCAGGACGACGGGGAGGCGCCCGCGCGCCAGATGGGACTTTCCGCGACCGCCTCCGGCTGGTCGCTCGTGCACGCGGACTCGATTCCGATGGGTCTCTGCCCTATGAGTGGCGATCCATGACGCCTCCGTCCCGCCCAGCGGTCGCTGCACGCCGCAGCGAAGAGCCGCGCATCGTCTTCGGCTCCGCCGGCATCGGCGTCGACGACGTCGTCGCGCTCGCGCATGGGCTGGCGGTGCCGGCGTTGAGCGCCGATCCGCAGTGGCGAGCGCGCATCCAGTCGGGCCGCGACGTCCTGGCACGCGCGCTGGCCGAAGGCCGCACCGTCTACGGTGTCTCGACGGGCGTGGGAGCCTCGGTCGACACCGACATCCCGTCGCGGTTTCAGAGCGATCTGCCGCACAACCTCTTTCGCATGCACGGCTGCGGAACCGGCGCCGCGCTGGATCGCGCCGAGACGGCGGCCGTCGTGGCCGCTCGCCTGGCCTCGCTCTGCCGCGGCTATTCCGCCGTTCGCCTGCAGGTGCTCGAGCATCTGGCGGCGCTGCTGGCGGCCGGAGTGCTGCCGCGCATTCCCGAGGAAGGGTCGGTCGGCGCCAGCGGCGATCTGACGCCGCTCTCGTACGTAGCGGCTCTGCTCGCCGGCGAGGGCGAAGCCGTCGTCGGCGGCGCGCTCGTCGGCGCACCGCAGGCACTGGCCGCGGCCGGCCTGGAGCCGCTGGTGCTGGAGCCGAAGGAAAGCCTGGCGCTGATGAACGGAACCAGCGTCATGGCCGGCATCGGCGCGCTCGCGCTTTCTCGCGCCGACCGCATCGCGCGCGCTGCGTGCGCCGTCACCGCCATGGTCAGCGCCGCCACCGGCGGCAATCGCGAGCACTTCGACGAGCGCATCCTCGGCCTCAAGCCCCACGCCGGAACGTTGGCGGCCGGCGGCTGGATCCGCAGCATGTTCGGCAAGGGCGACGCCGAGCCGGCGCTGCGCGTGCAGGATCGCTACTCCATCCGCTGCGCGCCGCACGTGATCGGCGTGCTGGCCGACGCCGTCACGCTGACGAAGTCGGTTCTCGACATCGAGATCGGCGGCGTCAACGACAATCCCGTCGTCGACGCGGACGGCGACTGCGTCCTGCACGGCGGCAACTTCTACGGCGGCCACGTCGTGTTCGCGCTCGACGCGCTCAAGGGAGCGATGGCCGGCGTGGCCGATCTGCTCGATCGCCAGCTGGTGCTGCTGTGCCTTCCCGAGACCAGCGGCGGCCTGCCCGCGAACCTCGTCGGCAGAAGCGGTGAGGCGGCGGTGGCGCACCACGGCTTCAAGGCCATGCAGATCACGGCCTCGGCGCTTGCCGCCGAGGCGCTCAAGACGAGCCTGCCTGCCGCCGTGTTCAGCCGCAGCACCGAGTCGCACAACCAGGACAAGGTCAGCATGGGGACGATCGCCGCGCGCGAGGCGCGGCGACTTGCCGAGCTGGGCGAGACGGTCGTGGCGATCGTGCTGCTCGGTGCCTGCCAGGCCGTCGACCTTCGGCTGGAGGAAGGCGGCCGCATCCCGGAGCCGCTGATGCGCCTTCACGAAGCGGTGCGCGAGCGCGTGCCGGCGCTGGCGGGCGATCGCCGTCAGGATCGGGACATCGCCGAGGTGCTCGAGCTGCTGCGCGCCGACGCGCTGCCGCTTCCGCCCTCCTCGTACCTGCGAGCACCCGCGGCGCCCGGTCACGCACCGTCGGCATGAGCGAGCGCCTCCACGAAACGTGCGTGGAGCTGGAGGTGCCGTTTCACGACGTCGACCCGCTCGGCATCGTCTGGCACGGGCACTACTACAAGTACCTGGAGATCGCGCGCACCCGCCTGCTGCGGTCGCGCGGCCTCGATGCCGGCGACGTCATCGGCCCGCGCTTCCGTTTTCTCGTCGTCGAGACGCGCTGTCGCTACGCCTGGCCGCTGCGCTACGGGGACCAGCTGCGCGTGTCGGCGTGGTTCGGCGATCTTCGCCACCGCATCCGCATCGCCTACGAAGTCACCAACCTGACGGCGTCGCGGCGCTCGGCGCGGGCTCATACGATTTTGGCGACGACGGATCTGGAAGGGCGCCTGCTGCTGGAGACTCCCGATCGCATCGTTCGGCGCATCCATGGACAGGCCGAATAGGCACCGCCGCAACGGCCTGCCCCGTGCGCCGCTGTGCCTGCACGCAAGCCGGCTGCTCGCGCGTGCAAGCACGCCGCTGCGCGTCGTCGCATTGGCGATCCTCCTCTCGGCCGCGCCTGCGGCGATGCTTGCCGCCGGCGCCGAGCAGGCGCAGACGCTGTCGGCGCTCATGGAAGGCATGCGGTCGACCACCGGCGTGGTGGCGCAGTTCGAGGAGACCAAGCACCTGGCGCTGCTGTCGCAGCCGCTGGTGGCCAGGGGCACGGTCTACTTCGTTCCGCCCGATCGGCTGGTGCGCGAGGTGAGCAGCCCCGGACGCTCGCGGCTGGTCGTCGATGGCGACAAGGTCGTCTTCGAGGACGAGACCGGGCGCAATGCCATGAACCTGTCGGGCAGCCCGATGGCCCGGCAGATGATCGACAGCTTCGTGGTGCTGTTCAACGGCGACGAGAAGCGCCTGCACGAGCTCTACGACGTGCAGTTCTCGGCGGACGCCGGAACCTGGAAGCTGCGTCTGGTGCCGCGCTCGATGCCGCTCAGCCGCATGGTCGCGTCCTTCGAGATGACGGGCCGCCAGGCGCGCATCGATCGCATGGAGATGGCCGAGCCCGACGGCGACCGCACGACCACTGTGTTCGGCACCACCGACTCGTCGCATCGCTTCACTGCGGAGGAGCTGAAGAAGCTGTTCGGGGAAGATCCCGCATCGTGATCCTGCTCATCCGCGCCAGCTTCCTCGCGTTCCTGGCCGCGCTGGCGCTGTTCTGCGCTCGGAACCTCGATTTCAAGTCCGACATCACCAACTTCATGCCCGATCCCGAGAGCGCCGATCTGGCGCTGCTGGCCGGCTACATGACGCGCAGCGATCTGGCGCGCACGATGTTCCTGACGGTCACGACGCGAGCGCGGGCGCACGGCGGCGAGGGTGGAGATGCGGCGCACGGCCGCGGTGATGCGGCGCAGGGTGGCGGCGACGGCGACGACGACAGGATCGCCGTGGCGGTCACCGGGCTCGGCGAGCGGCTGCGCGGCAATTCCGAGGTGGCGTGGCTGCGGATCGCGCCCGAGGACCAGGAGCTCGAGAAGGTCTGGAGCGTCTACTTCTCGCGGCGTTTCGGCCTGATTTCGCTGGCGCCCGAGCGCGAGATTCCCGCGCTGCTGTCGCCGCAGGCGGTGGCGGCCAAGGCGCGCGAGGCCGTCGAGGGGCTGGCCTCGCCGGCAGGCACTCTGGTCAAGCGCACGCTGCCCGCCGATCCGCTCGGCTTCTTCGCGCGCATCCTGGACCGGCTGCGGGCCGAAAGCCCCACGCTGGAGGTGCGCCGCGGCGTGTTCTTCTCCAGCGACGGCTGGGGCGTGGTGATGCTGGCCACGCGGCACTCGTCTTTCGACACCGCACAGCAGGAGCCGCTGCTCGCAGAGGTCGCGGCGGCCTTCGAACAGGTCAACGCGCACGCCGGCGGCGACCTCGTGCTCGAGATGAGCGCCGTCAGCCGCTACGCCATCGCCGCCGAGCAGGCGATGATGGCCGACGTTCCCTGGATCGTCGGCGCATCGACCGTCAGCGTGGCGGTGCTGTTTCTGGCGTTCTTCCGCTCGCTCGGCCGCTTCCTGATCGCGACGCTGCCGATGCTGGCCGGGCTGCTCGTGCCGGCGTCGCTGGGCCTGGTGCTGTTCGGACGCATCGACGGGCTGACGCTCGGCTTCGGCGCCAGCCTGCTCGGCGCCACCATCGACTATCCCACGCACCTGCTGAACCACCTGGCGATGCTCGGCGGCACGCGGGGCGAAGCGGTTTCGCGCGTCGGCGTCTCCATCAGCATGGGCGCGCTGACGACGATGGCGAGCTTTGCGGGGCTGGGGCTGACTTCCTTTCCGGGCTTCCGCGAGATCGCGTTCTTCGCCACCGTCGGAGTCGCGGCTGCGCTGGCAACGACGCTGCTGGTGGTGCCGTGGTTCGTGTCCGAGCACGAGCGGCCGACGCTGGCGGCGGGAGCCAGCGCGCGCGTGATGGGCGCTGCCGTGGCGTGGCTGCGGCGCCATCGCCTGGCGCTGCTGGCGGTGCCGTTGGCGGCGGTGGTCGCCGGCGCGGTGATGCTGCCGCGCACGCAGTGGGAGGATGACCTTACCAGCCTCGGCAGTTTCGATCCGGCCATGGACGTCGAGGAGAAGCGCGTGCGCCAGCGCGTGTCGCCGTTCGAGATGGGACGTGCGGTGATGATGCAGGCCGAGGACGAGGAGCAGGCGCTGGAGCGAACCGAGGAGATCGCGCGCAGGCTGCATCGCCTGCGCGAGGACGGCGCGCTCGACGGCTTTCGCACCGCCGCCGACATCGTATGGTCGCAGCAGCTGCAGCGGCGAAACATCGATGCCGTGGGCGCCGTGCCCGATCTGCCGGCGCGCGTGGAGAGCGCGTTCGCGTCCGCGGGATTCCGCGCCGATGCATTCACTCCGTTCCGCAGCGATCTTGCCGCCGCGCCGCCGCCGCCGCTGACGGTCGCCGACCTGCAGGGTACGGGCCTGGACCGTCTGCTCGCTCCGATGCTGTTCACGCTCGAAGGCCGCTCGGCCACGATCAGCTACATCCGCGGGCCGCGCGACGAAGAGGCGGTGCGCGCCTCGATCGCCGAGATCCCCGGCGCGCGCTACTTCGTGCAGAAGGACTTCGTCAACGAGCTGTACCGCGATTTCCGCGACACCAGCCTGCAGCAGATCCTGATGGGCGGCGTGCTGGTCGTGCTGATCCTGCTGGCACGCTACCGCGCGTGGCGGCCGGCGCTGGCGGCATTCCTGCCTTCGCTGCTGGTGCCGGTGTTCGTGCTGGCGGCATTCGCCGCGCTCGGCATCCCGGTCAACCTGCTGCACGTCATCAGCCTGGTGATGGTCATGGGCATGGGCACCGACTTCGGCGTGTTCATTGTCGATACGCGAAGCGATCCGCGTCAGTTCCAGGCGACGCTCGTCAGCCTGCTGCTGTGCTGCCTGACCACGGTGGCGACCTTCGCCGTTCTCGGAATCTCCACGCACCCGGCGCTGCGGGCGATCGGCCTGACCACCGGCCTCTCGGTCCTGCTCGCGCTCGTGCTCGCGCCGGTCAGTCTGCTGTTGGTGGAAGAAAGCGACGGTGCGGACTCGTAGACGCCTGCGGTCGAGGATCGAAGGACCCTGATTCCGACGCTCGCCGGCGCGCGGCTCGCGCGCCTCGAGATCGGGCACGAAACCGTCAGCTCATGCCCTGACCCGATTCACCACGCGCGAGTCTCGCCGATTTTCAGGAGCCAGGCGCGATCCGCGCTCATGCCGCGGCGGGCAGCCTCGGCCGCGAAGCGGCGCGGCGGCTCATCGAGCGGCTCGTCGGCAAGATCGAACGTGCCGTAGTGCATGGCGACGGCGCGGCGTGCGCCGACATCGAGCACTGCCTGCACGGCTTCCTCGGGATCGACGTGCACCGTGCGCATCATCGCCGACGGCTCGTAGGCGCCGACCGGAACGGCCATCAGATCGATCGGTCCGAGGCGCCTGCCGATCTCGGCGAAGCCGGAGAAGTAGCCGGTGTCGCCGGCGTGATAGAAGCGGCGCGTATCGCCGGCCACCACCCACCCGGCCCACAGCGTCTTGTCGCCATCGGCGATGCCCCGGCGCGAGAAGTGCTGCGCCGGTACGCAGTGCACGGTGACGTTGCCGACGGTGGTCTGCTCCCACCAGTCGAGCTCCGTGAACTGTCCGCCGGCCTCGCGCACGAGCTCGCCGAGGCCGAGCGGGACGAGGAAGTGCGCGCCCATCTCGGCCAGAGCCTGGATCGAATCGAAGTCGCTGTGGTCGTAGTGGTTGTGCGAGAGCGTGACGAAGTCGATCCGCGGCAGCTCGTTCAGCGGCACGCCGGGCTCCACAAGGCGCCGCGGCCCCACCAGAGCAACGGGGCTGGCGGTCTCCGAGAACATCGGGTCGGTCAGGAACGTCACTCCGCTCATGCGCACGAGCATCGTCGAGTGGCCGATCCAGGTGATCGAGGGATTGCGAAGCATCGCCTCGCGGTCGAACGGCACGCGCTCGGCAGCGCCGCTTCTTGGCACCACCGAGGTCCACGCCTTGCGCAGGAAGAACGGCAGCGTGACGTCGACGCCCGCCTCGATGTGCCGGTTTTCGGCGTTGACGAAGCGGTCGCCCTCGCGAGGAGCGCCGCCGTGCGAAGATGCGGGAACGATGGTGGCCATCAGTGCGGTCGAGAAGGAGGCGAGGCGCAGCAAGCTACGCAACGAGAAGCCGGGCACCGCCACGGGCCGCGTCTACCTGGAACCCGCGCCCGCCTCCAACACTCGGAACGAGGTTCAGCGCAGCTGGCAGGCCACCGTCTTCTCGACGAGCACCGTGCCGTCGGCCATGGTTACCTGCGCGGTCACCATCGGCGGGCTGCCCTGCAGGAACGTGGCAGAGATGGCGCTGGCTCCTTCGGCGATGTCGCCGCCGTCGCTGTCGAAGTCGAACTCGACCTGATCGCCGATGGCCGACTGCAGTCCCGAGATCGCCTCGTTGGCACCCGATACGATGCGCGCACGGTAGGAGCCGGCGGCAAAGCCGCTGCCGTCGACCGAGGCGCGCGAGCGGTCGGAACGCTTCTCGCACGAGACGCGCAGGGCCTCGAGTCCGGTGCCCGGAGGAAACGCGTCGGCGCACGCGTCGACGCTGCAGATGCCAGGGCCGATGTCGACGCCGCCTTGCGCCGCGCACTCGCCGGGCGTGCGGTCTTCGCAGTCGATGCCGGAGTCGTCGGGCAGGCAGCAGCGCGTGTCGGGGTCGCTCGAGGGCGTGCCGGCGCACGGGTTTTCCAGACAGCTCGCCGCCTCGACGACCACGCCGCCTTCGGCCGCGCACTCTTCGACGGTGCGATCCTCGCAATCGGGGCCGCTGTCATCGGGAACGCAGCAGACGATGTCGCCGCCGGCCGGTGGCGGCGTGCCGGCACACGGGCTCGGGAGGCAGGTGGTCGCGGTCGTCACCACGCCGCCCTCGGCGGCGCACTCTGCCTCCGTGCGATCCTCGCACTCGGGCCCGTCATCGTCGGGAACGCAGCAGATGATCTCGCCGGCGTCGCTGGAGCCGCTGCCGCCGGCCGGCACGCTGACGGCCAGGACGTCGGAGCCCTCGGCGCTGCGCACCAGCAGCATCGCTCCGCGCGGATCGAAGCCGAGGAAGTTGTCCTTGCTCGAGCGCGGCCGGCTGCGGAAGCGGATGCGGCCGTTGCCCTTGTCGTCGGTCAGGACGTCGGCCACGCGCACGTCGCCGACGATGAGCTCGTAGGCCGACAGTGGCGCCAGCCCGGCGACGCGGACTTCGAGGCGCCCGTCGTCGGCACCGCGGATGCGCAGCTTGATGCGGCCGGCCGCATCGCCGTCGGACGGTGTGGAGGCGAGCTGCAGGTCGAGCTTGCTGCTGCCGGTGCTGGCGGCGACCGGCCCCGCTGCGCCGATCGAGACGAAGGCTGCGGCGGCGAGCGCGCCGAGGCTGCGAAGAAAATGCTGATTCATGAGTCCCCTCTCCCCTTGGGCCGCACGTGGCGGCGTTGTGATGCGTCTGCCCGAGCAAGCGGCGTGCCGCGCGCGCCCCCGCGGAAACGCTGCAGAACCGCATGGCATTGCGAGCTGGAAGGCGCGGGCGGCGGGGCAGGTCGCGCGCGCGGGGCAGGTGACCCGGCCGCGGCGGCGCGGCGAGTCGCGGGCGCGAGCGTCGTCGCCCCGGCTCTCTAGCGTCGCAATCGGAAGATCAGGCCGAGCACGATGAAGATGATGCGAATCGTGTCGACCCAGGGCCGGTAGTAGCTGATGCGCGTGTCGGCCGGAGGGTAGTAGACGCGCACCGGCACGCAGCGAACGGGCATGCCGGCGTTGACCGCCCGAATCAGCACCTCGGTCTCGAAGCCGTAGTGGCTGGCGTAGGCACCGAGCGCGCGCGTGGCCGCCACCGGATAGACACGGAAGCCCGACTGCGTATCGTCGAAGGCGGCGCCGCTGGCGATCTCGACCCAGCGATTGGCGAAGCGATTGCCGAACAGCTTCATCGGCGAGATGTCGTGCTCGTCGCGGCGGCGCTCGCCGAGCACCAGCGCGAGCGGATCCTCCTGCGACGCGCGCAGCATGGCGGGGATCTCCTCGCTCAGATGCTGGCCGTCGCCGTCGATGGCGATGACGTGGGTGAATCCGTTGCGGTGCGCCCACGAAAGACCAATGCTGAGCGCTGCGCCCTTGCCGCGCCGCCGCTCATGTCGCAGCACGTCCGCGCCCGCCGCGCGCGCAGCCTCGCCGGTGCCGTCGGTGCTGCCGTCGTCGATGACCAGCACCGCTGCCACGTGCTGTCGCGCGCCTTCGACCACCGACGCGATCGTGGCCGCGCAATCGAGCGCCGGCACGATCGCGGCGATGCGCGTCGTCGACGTGTGACGGCCACTTGGAGCACCGCCCTCGGCGTGGTACTCAGCGCCTCCGATGATTCCCTCCGAAACGCTTCCGCCCGAGCTTCGCGTCGACGGTTTGTGGTGGCGCAAGTTCGCCTGGCTCGGCTCGGTGTACGGGCCCGAATGGTGGAAGCGCTATTCGCCGCCCGTCATTGCCGCCATCATCTTTTCGGTCGTCGGCCGCAATCGCCGAGGGTGCATCGCCAACATGCGTCGCGTGGTCGGCGACCGCGTGCCGGGCGCGGCGGCGCTGGCGGCGCTGCGCACGTTCGTCGAGTTCGCCAACTGCATGACCGAGACGCTCGAGTACTTCGGTCCCAAACCGCATCCGGTACAGGTCGATCTTCCCGAAGCCGACCTCGTCGAAAAGCTGATCGCCGATGGCCGAGGCCTGGTCGTCGTGACGGGGCACTTCGGCAACTGGGATCTGGCGGCCAAGCGTCTTCTCAGCTACGGGCGGCCGGTGCACGTCGTCATGGCACGCGAGGCCAACGCGAGCATGCATCGCTACCAGCAGCAGCTTCGCGAGTCGGCGTCGATCCGTATCGTGTTCTCGGACACCTCGCTGTTCTCGACGCTCAACCTCGTGCACGCGCTGCGCGCCAACGAGGTGGTGGCGATGCAGCTCGACCGCACGCCACCGCAGGCGCGCACCGTCGACGTGCCGTTCTTCGGGGCTCCGGCGCATTTCGCCGCCGGTCCCTTTCACCTTGCGCGCGTCGCGCGCTCGCCGCTGATCACCGCCTTTGCCGTGCGCATGGGCGTGCGGCACTACGAGATCCGTCTCGGCAGCGCCTACGACGTGCCGCAGTGGGCGCGCGGCAAGCGGCTGGCGTCGGTGGCGGCGCAGGCGGTGGCGGATTTCGAGGCCATCGTGCGCGAGTTCCCGGTTTCAGTTCTCGGATTTCTGGGAAGGGCAGGAGCTCACTCCAGCGCCGCCGCGATCGCTGCGCGCGCCTGATCGGCCAGACGATCTCGCTGGTCGTACGCGAGCCCGCTAGTCGGGATCGCATCCAGCACGATCAGTTCCATGTTGCCGGGCACGATGGACAGATAGCCTCCGGCCGGCATGATGTCGCGACCGCCGCGGCACGCGATGGGCACGATCGGCAGGCCGAGCTCCATGGCGGTGACGAACGCGCCCTTCTTGAACGGCTTCAGATTGCCCGTGCGGCTGCGCGTCCCCTCCGGAAAGAACACGAGGCTGTGATCGCCCGCCCGCAACCGCCTCAGCCGCTCCACCGACTTGCCCGTATCTTCGCGATCGATGGGAACCATTCCCATGGTGCGCATCACCAGGCCGAGCACCGGCTCGCGAAAGAGCTCTTTCTTGGCGGTGAAGCGCGTATAGCCGGGGATGAAGCCGAGGATCGCCGCGATGTCGAAATGACTCTGGTGATTGGCGACGAAAACCACCGGCCCTCGCGGCAGCCGCTCGAGGCCGCGCACGGTGACGTGCACGCCGAGCACTCGGGCGAGGTTGCGCGCCTGCGCCTTGGCAAAGCGCCAGGTCAGGCGCTCGTCGCGGACGACCAGGTGCAGGAACACGGCAATCGACCCCATCGTGAAGAGCATCGATCGGAACAGCAGCCTGTTCAGGAACAGCCGTGCGCGCGAGCTGCCGGGAATGGCCGGATCGACTGCGGGCTGCGCGGTGAGTCGAGCAGCCGTCTCTTCAGGGGAGGCATCAGGCATGTCGAAGCTGGCTGAAATCCGGAAAACGCGGCGCCGAGTCAAGGCACACGCGCCTGCGACGGCTGGCGTCTTCCTCCGCGCTCGCTCCTCGCCGCTTTCCGGGCGGGGCTCGCACGTACGCAGCGGAAGGCGGCGATTGGTGCGCCTGCATTGACTCGCGCGCGAACGCCTTCGATATTAGCTGACCGTGCGCCTTCTCCTGATCTCCCCGACCCATTACGATCGTCGCGGCCAGCTGCACAAGACCACGCGCTACTGGACCAGCGGCACCACGCTGCCCTACCTCAAGGCACTGACGCCGCCGGGGTGGAGCGTGGAGATGGTCGATGAGCTGTTCTACGACGTGCCGACCGATGGCCGGTACGACGTGGTCGGCATCACCGCGATGGGGCCGCAGATCGCCCGTGCCTACGACCTTGCCGACCACTTCCGCGAGCGCGGCGCCAAGGTGGTTCTTGGCGGGACGTGGGTGACGCTGGCCGCGCAGGAGTCGCTCGAGCACGCCGACGCCGTCGTCTCCGGGGAGGCCGAGCAGCTGTGGCCCGAAATTCTCGCCGACCTGGCGGGCGGACGCAGCCGCGGAATCTATCGATCCGAAGGCTGGTTCGACCTTGGCGACATGCCCGAGTTCGACCATCGCGAGCTTCCGCTGCTGAAGTGGGACGCCTTCCAGAAGAGCTGGCTGTATCGCCAGTACTTCCACTGGCCCATCACGTTCTCGCGCGGTTGTCCGCACCCGTGCGAGTACTGCGCCGTGCAGACCTACTACAGGCGCAGCTTCCGCACCCGGCCCGTCGAGGCCGTCATCCACGAGCTGAAGCGCATGAAGTCGCTCGGCGCCGACCGCATCCTGTTCCTCGACGACAATCCCGTCGCGCATCCGGAGAAGGCCAAGGAGCTGTTCCGGGCCATGATCCCGCTTCGCATGAAGTGGGCCAGCCAGAGCACCATCAACATCGCACGCGACGAGGAGCTGCTCGACCTGGCTGCGCGCAGCGGCTGTGTCAGCCTCTCGATCGGCCTGGAGAGCATCAACGAGTCGAGCCTCGCCAGCATCTCCAAGGACTTCAACAAACCTACGCGCTTCGATGAGGACCTGGCCAGGATCCGCCGCAAGGGAATTCAGGTCATCGCGCTGCTGATGATCGGGCTCGACGGCGACACCGTCGACACGTTCCGGCACTCGCTCGAGTTCCTCAACCGCAATCGCGTCTCGTTCCTCAAGCTGTTCACGCCATGTCCGTATCCGGGCACCAAGTACTACGACGACATGATGGAGCAGGAACGCATCCTCGATTTCGACTGGCGCAACTACGACTACGGCAGCGCCATCGTCAAGCCGGCCAACATGACGCCGCAGCAGATGCTCGACGGCTTCAACTACGTGTACCGCGGGTTCTACTCGATCCCTTCGATCATGCGGCGCCTGGTGCCGCCGCGCGGGCGGCGCGGCATGGAGACGGCCGCGTACATGGTCGCCAACCTGAAGGTCAACCGGTTCCTGTCGGCGAACGCCGATGCCTGGGGAACCATCTCCTGACCGGCGCCGGACTCAGAACCAGCTGCGCGGCACCGGCAGGATCTCACGCATGCGCATGTAGAGGCGCAGCCCGATACCGACCAGACGGTGGTTGTCGAAGCCGCGCACGCGCGTCGGATCCAGCGTGATCTGCGCCAGGCCGCGCTTGTGGTTCTCCTCCGCCGTCATCTTCTCGTACTCGCGGCCGCCGACCCTGCCGAGGTAGTGCATCGCCAGCCAGCTGTTGAGGCCGCCTTCGACCGGCGCGTCCTCGATGTCGATCGTGCCGTCGACGATGACCGCGCGGTACGGCGGCACCTCGTCCTGGATCGCCAGGCACGCGCGGCCCTGACGGCGCAGCGCTTTGACCTTGTCGGACTGTCTCGAGGTCAGCATGCGAAAGCGTCCGTCCTGGTACCGGTACCAGATCGGCGCCTGCGACGGAGACCCGTCGCGCTTGGTGTAGGAGAGCATCGCGATTCGCGGCTCGGACACGAATCGCTCCAGCGCGTTCTTCTCGAACGCCGGCTGCGGCGGCATCGGCTGAAAGGGCAGGTCGGTAAGCTTCATCGGGTCCTCCGTTGCATTCCATAGCGAGCGGAGAACGCACGCACGACCTCGGCTGCGCCACCCGGCGGGCGGACTCCGTTGCCGATACGGTGGCGGTGATGCTGGAGGTCGCGGCCGGCACGGTTGGCGATGCGGGCGGCGGCGTGCGCAAGCCGCGCGGCGTCGTGACGTGAGGCGTCTCAGGCCGCGACGGCTTCTCGGGACGAGACCAGCTCGGGCCGCGTAAGGTAGGCCGGCACCTCGCGAAGAACGCTGGCGTGGGAGAGCAGCCCGATGTGCCCGCAGCCGTCGATCACGCGCATGCGCGGCCAGATCTTCGGATCGTTCTTCGGAGTGGCGATGAGCGCATCGTGGCTGGCGAAGATGGATAACTCCTGGTGCGGTCCGTTCTGCGGCAGATAAGGCGAGCCTAATGTGACGAGTCTGCGGATGAGACCGCCGTGCTCGCTTTGAGCCACGTAGCGGCCGATGAGGCCGCCGAGACTGTGGCCGACGACGTCGACGCGGCTGGAGCCGGCGGCGGCGCACACCTGACGAATGGTGTCCACCAGTTGAGGCGCAAGCCGCGCGAAGTCGAGGCGCGGAAGGTACGAGAACGTGGCCCAGTTGCGAATGCCGCGCCCGTGCAGCGACTGCTGCAACGGGACGAAATTGCTGGGGTCGCCGAAGAGCCCGTGCACCAGGACCACCGGCGTCCTGCTGGGCGAGGCGGCGTCGATGTGCATCGACGGCATCACCATCCGCCGCGGAAGATTGCCCACGACTCTGGCGAGAGCGCCGATTTCGGAGCTGACCAGGCGAAGCAGGCTGGACGTCGAAGATGTCTCGTTCTCGGCCACAGGTTCATCCTCTGAACCTGTAGATGCATCGTCGGTGCCAACCGTTGCGCGCCCGCGGTGTGCGGGCGCGCAGAGCGGGCTGATCAGCTGCCGATCAGCGTCTCGAGCGTCGGGAGCTGCTGGTCCCAGCCGACGGTTTCGAAGTAGCCGGACTCCATCGCATGCGCGAACGCGTCGTGGATCTCGTGTGTCGGCGAGGGGATGGGCGTTCCCTCGAACTCCTCGCCCGGGCATGGCGGCGAAGTCACGAGCGGGCGCGGCAGCGCCTCGACGATCTCGGCGGCATCCAGGCGCGGCGCCTGCGTGAAGTCGAGGAGGTCGGTGCCGATGTTGGCGGCGGCCGCGTCGCGCCTGGTCAGCGGCGTCAGGCCAAAGCGCCACTCGATGAACTTCAGGATCGAGGTGTGCTCGTAGAAGCGCGCGGGCGCCTTGACGAACGTCGCCTTGCCGGCGGGGTTCTTCGGGGACTTCAGCCCCAGCACCGTCGTTGCCAGCATGCCCTTGCGCGAGTATGGCGAGATCACCGTGCATGGAACGCGGAAGCCGAGTTGGCCGAAGTCGTTGGCGCCGGCGGGGTCGTTGTCGGTGGCACGATCGTCGGGCATGCGCGGTGGGCGGACGTGGTCGAAAAAGCCGCCCCATTCGTCGTAGTTGATGAACATCGCGCTGCGCGGCCACAGCGGCGATTCGATGATCGCCTTGACCGTGTTGTGCGCGAATGCCTGACCCGCACGCGTATCGCCGAATGGATGTTCATCGGTGCGAAGGCCGGTGGTGAAGCCGGGATCGATGAAAGCCACGTGCGGCAGCGTGCCGGCTGCGGCGTCGGCAAAGAACGCCTCGATGTGTCGAAGCCCTTTGGCCAGGCGCGGCCCCCACAGAAGTGCGGCGGGAAGATCGACGAAATAGTAGGCCCACGAAATGCCGGCCGCTTCGAGCTTGTCCCAGATCGTCGGCCACGTGAATCCGCTGGTGTAGCCGACCTCGGGCGGCAGCGCGTTGTTCTTGATGCCGCCGGACTGGGCCGAATGCATGTACTCGCGATTCGGGAACGTCGGCCCCAGCACCGAACAGAAGTAGTTGTCGCACATCGTGAACTGGCGGGCGAGCTTGGCATAGAACTCGACGTCGCTCTCGAGGTAGTAGCCGATCGCGAACTTGTCGGTGTTGCCGCCCGTCAGAAAGCTCTCGTTGCGGAGCTGCAGGCGCCCTCCGTCCCAGCCGTGCGACGGATCGACGAAGCCGCATCCGCGGTAGTCCGGCGCCAGGTGATGCGTTCCCATCGTCACGCCGTTGAGCGGCTGCGACGGGTCGTCATAGATGCCGGTGTATGTCTGCTGGCTGGTTCCGGTCAGCCAGCCCATGTGATGGTCGAAGGAGCGGTTCTCCATCATCAAGACGAAGATGTGGTCGACCGGGGCGTTGGACGGCGAGGGCAGGCCGATGTCGAGCGGCAGCGTCTGCGCGTCGGCCCATCGTGGCCAGCCCATGGCGGCAGCGCCTCCGGCGAGGGCAAGCTGCTGGAGAAAGCGGCGGCGGGTCAGAGTACGACTCGGCGTTACGACCAGAGGTGCGCGGCGGCTCATGAAAAATCTCCTGCGTCCGCGCACACGACCGTTCGTGTCGCGGGAAAAGAAATTTCCCCCCGAGCCGCCCTGCCGACCACAAAACCACGGCTCCGGCGGGTTAGCCATGCGGTTAACGACAATTTCGTAAGGAACGATCTTGCTGCCTGGGCAGATGGCACATTAGGGTCGAAGCATGCTGAGATTTGCCCTTCGCTGCGCCGTCGTGGCGGCGGGCGCTCTCTGCGTGCCGCTCCTCTCGCTCGATCCTTCCAGCGCGCATGCCGGGACGCCTACTGCCGGAAAGCTCACCGTCGTCGTCGTCGTCGTCGACAGTTTGATGCCCGAGGAGCTCGGGCAGGTCTCGCCGGCAACGCCCGCTCTGACCGCGTTTCGCGATGCGGGAACCAGCTTCGCCGAATCGCGCGCGGTCTTTTCGGGCGAGACGATTCCCAACCACGTCTCGATGATGACGGGCGTCTACCCGGACCGCAGCGGCATTCCGACGAATTCGTACTGGAACCGCACCGGGACTCCCGAGGAGCGCGACCTCTCGCTTCCCTCGGAGTTGGAAGCGTCGACGCTGTTCACGCGCATCCACTCGGCCTGTCCGGAGCTTCGCACCGCAGCGGCGCTGTCGAAGAACTACCTGTACGAAGTCTTCAGCGAGTGCGGCTACTCGGGCACCGACTGCGGCGGCAACGATGCGCCGCACGTCAGCTTCGATCCTTCGCAGGACCCGAGCTACATCGAGCCGTCCGGCCACACGCCCGATCCGACCACGATGCGCGAAGCGCTCGAATACCTGCCCGGCGCGGACTTTCTCTTCATCAATCTCGGCGACGTCGACCGTTCCGGACACATCGACACCAGCGGCCCCTATGGACCGCCGAATGCGCGCTACGCGGCGCTGGCCGACACCGACACGCAGTTCGCCGAGCTGATCCAGGCGTTGCAGGATGCAGGACGCTGGGAGCGCACGGTCATGCTCGTGGTCAGCGATCACGGCATGGACTGGTCGACGCCCTTCGACTTCGTCAATCTCTCGCCCGATCTGCCCGAAGGCCTGTTCGCCATTCAGGCCGGCGGCACCGGCAGCATCTACCTGGTCGATGCGACCGATCCGCTGCGCGATCAGAAGCTCGCCGACGCTCGTGCCCTGGCGCTTGCGCACGAAGGCGTGGCCGCCGCCTGGTATCGCGAGCCCAATCCGCTCGATCCCGGCGCCGATACCGTGCTTCCCGATCATCTGGCGGCGCGGCACGCGAACTTCGGCGACCTGATCGTCATGGCCGCCGACGGCTGGCGCATCAGCGAGCCCAGCTCGTCGTCGAACCCGCTGCCCGGCAACCACGGTCACAAGACGACGCTGCACAACACGTTCATCGTGGGCGGCGGGGTGCCTTTCGTGATCGCGCAGACCGTAGGCGACCCCGACGGCAACGCCGATCATTTCCTGCGTGCAGCGGAGCAGTCCGAGAACATCGACGTTGCGGCCACCGTCGGCTGGTTGCTCGGCCTCGACGTCGGAGACATGGACGGCCGGCCGCTGACGGAGTCGTTCACGCTCGCGGCGCCGCCCAGCGACTGCGGCGTGCTCATCGACACCGACGGCGACGGCGTCGCCGACTACGAGGATCCGTGTCCGCTTCAGGCGGGCGCAACCGATTGTGTGTGTCCGCCGGCCGCCGGCGTCGATTGCGCTTCGTCAGCCGTTGCGAAGATCTCGATGCGCGATGGCGACCGGAAGTCGCTGAAGTTCACGTGGGGTCGCGGCGAGGCAAGTACGACTGCCGACTTCGGTGATCCGACCGCCAGCGACTCCTTGGCGCTGTGCCTCTACGACGAGACGGGTCGGAAGCTCTCGGTCCTTCGCATGCCCGAAGGCAGCGACTGGAGCGCCACCGGCAGCGGCGCTTGGAAGTACAAGGATGCCGAGGCGGCGCCCGACGGCGTGACCTCCGCGCTCCTGAAGCCCGGCGACGACGGCAAGGCCAAGGTCGTCGTCAAGGCCGGCGGAGACGATGTGACCCTGCCCGACCTGCCGCCGTCGCTGCCGTTGCAGGCGCAGGTGCACTCGGAAACCGGGCAATGCTGGGAAGCGACATTCGATTCGGCGGATGTCCGGCGCAGCGAAGAGGACCGGTTCGACGCGGCGAAGTGATGCGGCGGGCTCCGCGACCACGGAGCTTCCGCTGGTTCGCCCCATGTTCCGCCTGGCCCCATTGCCCATCGCTCGAGCGGGGTGAATGAAAGACTGATCGACACGTCACGCACGCATGACACCACCGCTCGAGGAGTAGTACCCATGCTTCCAACAGAGTCCCCATGTCGTGCGGCGTCGATCGCCGTCGCCGCTGCCTCGCTGATCGCTCTCGCATCGCTGCCGGCTGCGGCACAGCACGTGGGCGTCGAGGGAGGCGCCGCAGTGCAAATGGATGAGGAACGCATCCGAACCGGCGCGGGCGTGAATGCCGGTCCGGCCGGTGCGGGCGCAGGCGTCCACGTCGAAGGCGACGAGCATGGCGCTGGCGCGCAAGTCGGTGCAGGCCCGGCCGGCGCAGGCGCAGGCGTACACGTTCGCGGCGAGGAACATGGTGCCGGTGCGCATGTCGGCGCAGGACCCGCTGGCGCGAACGCCGGCGTCGAGGTCGGCGGCGACGAGCACCGGGCACGCATCGGAGTCGGCGCAGGACCGGGCGGCGCCGGCGTCAACGTGGGCGTGGAAGACCACGACCCGCACGACTGATCGCAGCGAGAGAACGGCGCGCGGCGCGGCCGCTTCCGTTCGGGATGCGCACAGAAAACGACCGTTTCAGGAAGGCGCACGTGCCATGTCTGCCGCGCGTGATGGCGCGGCCGGCACGCTGCCTCACTCCTCGAAGCAGTACAGCCGCAGCGACGCTATGTGGCACGAGACGACGCCATGGCTGGTCCACGTGGCGGATCCGACGGGGAAGTCGTTCTTCCCTTGCCGGCCGCTCCAGGTCACGGTGCCGTTGGTCCAGTCGACGCAGTTGGAGCCGGCGATCTTGACGCCGAAGCCGTCGGTGCCGGTCCAGACGTCGGGCGTCCGCACGATGCCGCTCTCGTCGAGCTCGATGTTGGCGTCGATCGAGCCGTCGGTCAGGTCGGCCTTGTTGTTGGCGACGACGACCCGGCCGTTGACCAGCCGGTACTCCGCGTCGGGGATACGGTCCTTCGCATCGACCGTGCTGGTGGAGAGCCACGCGCGCCAGGTGCCGCCGAGATTGGCTGCGTTCGCACGCGCCTGACAGAACGCGTCGCCGCCGGCCAGACCGCCGATGTTTCCGTTGGTGGTCGTGCTGGTGACGAACACGCGCTTGTACGGCAGCTGCTCGAAGCAGTAGAGACGCTGCCCTAGGTTGCACGCGCTCGATCCGGCCGTGGTCCACGTCGCGGTGTTCCCGTTGTTGCCCACCGTCCCACTGCTTCCGAAGGACGCGGACGTCCAGTCCTGACAGGTGGCGGCCGCCGCCGTCCCATCGGCGTTCGTTCCCGTCCATACGTTCGAGCCGGCATTGGTGCCGGTGAACTGATTGCGCGTGATGTTGGCGGTGATGTTGCCGTCGAAAAGGTCGGCGCCCGAGCTGACTGCGACGGTCGTGTCATCAACCAGCCGGTACTCGATGCCCGCGATCCGTTCGCGCGCGGTCTTGGCCGAGGTCGAAAGCCACGCCCGATACGTGCCGCCGAGGCCGCCGCCGCTGGCCTGCGCCTGGCAGAAGCCGTCGGCGCCGGTGAGACCGCCAAGAGCGCCGGTGGTGGTGCCGAGCGTGATGAACGTGCGCGCGCGACGGCAACCGGCCGTGTTGAAGCTGCAGTCGCCGTTGCAGGCAAGGCTGCCGCCGAAGTAGCCGAGCGACAGGCACGATCTGCCGCCGAGATCGGCGCCGTCGCACTCTTCGCCTGGATCAATGGAGTCGCCGTTGCAGGTATCGACTACGGTCTCGCTGCAGAAGTTCTCCGTATCGAGAGTGAATCCTATCGTTTCGGGCCCGCTGCAGCGGCTGCATTCGTCGTTCGCCGGCGAGCATCCGTAGCTCAGGCCCATGTAGTAGTCTCCGTCGCCCTGACAGGCCGAAGTCGCCATCAGGAACGCATCGTGGCGGCAGCGGTACCGATCGAAGGTCTCCGAGGTCTCGTGCACGCAGCCGTCGGACTCGAGCTCCTCCAGGATGAAGCCCGTCGGGTGAACCAGCGAGGTCACGTGCAGCTTGAAAGGCGCGTCCGTCAGCGTCGTGATCTCGACGTTCAGGTGCACCCGGTCGTTCTCGTCGATGCTCGTCAGCTGCTTGGTGATGGCGGCGCGCAGATTGGGCAACAGCTCGGTCGCCACGCATGAGCCGCCACCGTCGCACGTATCGCCGACGCTGCAGGGATCGCCGTCGTTGCAGGGAGCGGTGTTGAAAGGGTAGTTGCAGCCACCGAAGGAGCACTGGTCGTCCGTGCAGACGTCGCCGTCCGAGCAGACGGTGAAGCCGCCGTCGATACAGGTGCCGGTGCCATCGCAGTAGTCGGGATTGCGATAGCTCCCGCTCTGACACTGCGGGTTCTCGCAGATGGTTCCGAGAGGGTAGAGCCCGCACGCGCCGGCACCGTCGCACAGGCCGGAGGTGCCGCACGTCGCTACATCGGCTGCGGCGCACTCGTCGGCGGGATCGATGTCTGCACTGACCGGCAGGCAGGTTCCGTCGGCGCCGCCGGTCTCCGCTCCCACGCATGACCGGCAGGTGCCGTCACAGGTCTCGTCGCAGCAGACGGCGTCGGCACAGAAACCGCTGCGACAATCGAGGCTTTGCGAGCAGCTGGCACCGGCCTGAAATTTCAGCGTTGCGGCACAGCTGTCGTTGTCGGCGCCGTCATCGAAGAGATCGCAGTCGATGCCGGCACCATCGCCGCCGAGATCGTCGACGTCATTGACGCTCTGGCAGAAACGGCAAGCAGCGCGCTCCTCGAGACACTGCGCCAGCGCTGCGCCGGTCTGTCCATTGCAGCTGCCGCCGGCCACGGCTGCGGCCGTCACGCCGTCGGCATCGCACCGATCGATGGCGCCGGCGAGCTTATTCTCGCCCTTGGCGATCTTCCCATCGGAATCGGCAGCAACCGAGCCTTCGGTTCGCGGGTCGGCAACGCACCTGGCAATCTCGCCGGCTGAGGCTGCGCCGCCCTTCAGGACCTCCTTCTTGCAGCTGCGAAAGATCGACCAGCGCGTGCCGGTGAGCTTACCCAGCGCCTTGGCGATTTCCTTCTGACACTTGCATCCGTCTTCGCTGGTCTCGCAGGAGATCGCGGCGGCATCCAGGTCGCTGCCGAAGAGGTCCGCGAACAGTCGCAGTGCGCCCAGCCGGCCGCCGTCGGCAACCGCCGCGGCCCCGCCGAACACAAAATCGGGAACGCTGGCCGCGCATACGTCGGTGACGTGCTGCTCGATCTTGTCGGCCGTTTTGCCGATTGCCCCGGTGCTGTCGGCGCTGAGGCAGGCTTGCGCGCTGCCGCCAAGGGTGTCGCTGCCGGCACCGTCCAGACACTTGAGGGCGGCTTGGTGCTGCTGCCCGGCGATCTTCGAGGCGTCGGCGTTCAAGAGGTTGATGCACTTTCGCTGGGCAGGGGACTGCGTCTGGGCCGACGAGGTCGATGCGAAACAAAGTGCGGCGAGAACGGTGATGGTACCGATGAAGCCATGCGTCGTCATGGCAATCCTCGCCCGAGGCAGGCGCGGCGTCGGTTGCCCCGCGCGCGGCGTCGTCCAGGCTATAGCGGCTTCTCGCACTCGGCCGCAAGCCCCTTGCACGTCGTTGGCGATGGCTCTAGCCACCTTTGCCTGGCAGACGGCCAGCGCAGGCTTGGAGTTTGAGCTATGCCGGCGCAGGCCGCGCCGGCTTGGAGTGTGAGCTATGCCGGCGCAGGCCGCGCCGGATTGGAGTGTGAGCTATGCCGGCGCAGGCCGCGCAGGCCGCTCAAGCAACCGCTGCATGCGCTCCGAGGGCGTCGCGCAATTCCGGTGAGACGTGCAGTGCCGGATCGGCGGCAGCGGCGTGCGGCTCCGCCTGCGAGGCCGTCTCGGCAAAAGGCCCCATCTTTCGCCTCCGCAATTCCGCGGTGAGCAGGCGGCGCACCAGGTCGTTGCGCGTCCACACCAGCAGCACCATGCCGAAGTACCCGTAGGGAAGCTTGGCGCTCTCTTCCCAGTGACGCAGTTGCTGGTAGGGCCGCGCCGCATACGCGTGATGATCGGCGTGACGCGAAAGGCCCACCAGAGTGTAGAGCGTGAATCTCGAGTCGGTGTCCCAGGAGTCCATCGGTCGCACCTTGCGCGAGCTGCGACGCAGGCCCCAGTGCTCGAAGTAATTGACGGCCTCCAGCGCCGCGATGCCGTGAAACGCCTGACCCAGATGCACGAGGAATGCGGCCGGGCCGAACAGCGCCAGGATCGCCGCCGCCAGCGCCCACTCGGCAGCCAGTCCCTGAAGCACGCGATGGCGCAGCCAGAATGCGACGCCGCTGTGGTTGGCGAGTCGCTTGTTCTCGATCTGCCAGGCGCTGGCCAGCTGCGCCGGCACCGTGCGATGGAAGAATTGATGGAAGGTCTCGCCGAAGCGCGCGGTGGCCGGGTCGGCATCGGTGCCGACGCGGGCATGATGGCCGCGTACGTGCTCGGTGCAGAAGTGCTCGTACATCGTCGTCACCATCAGCACGCGTCCGAGCAGCTGCAGGAACGGCGACGCGCGGTGGATGAGCTCATGGCCGACGACGATGGCCGAGTAGCCCGAGTTGACTCCCACCAGCAGCATGGCCACGGCCGCGTCCATGCTGAAGAGGCCGGCCTGGGAGATCATGCGCGCCAGCAGGACGATGTTGACGACCTGCAGCGCCACCAGCACGTAGAGAATCGCGTCGAACGGCCACACCGGCAGATTCGGGTCCGGCTGGCGCGTCTCGGCGCGGCTGTTCATGTCGATGATGACGGAGGCCAGAAGGGGCAGGAGGAAGGCGGGAGCCAGCCACCACGGGTGCGGACCGGTGCTGACGAAGGCCAGCGTGGTCACCGGCAGCACGAAGCACAGGAGATGGGCGGCCCAGGTGCGAAACGGCGAAGAGTGGGTCATGGTCGTGGCGGCGGCTTCCATGGTGTTTCCTCTGTCTCTCCGAGCTCGCATACGAGCCCGTATGTGAAATGAGGGTTCACATACGAATCCGTATGTGTCAATGCGCGTAATGGGCGGCAGGACAAAAACCTCGAAAAAACGCGGAGTCGGGCCGGCCGAGCGGGCCGGTGCCGGACGCGCCTCGGATGGAGGGGTGCCGTTGGCTGCGCGCGAGGAGGCCAAGCGCGAGACCCGCGAGGCGCTGCTGCGGGCCGCTTTCGCCGAGTTCGTGGAGCACGGCTTCGACGTCCCCAGCCTGGATGCCATCTGCGCCCGCGCCGGCTACACGCGCGGCGCCTTCTACGTCCACTTCCGCGACCGCGACGAGCTGATCGTGGCGGTCATGGAGTCCGTGCTCGGAACGTTTCTCGATGCCGTCATCGGCGCGGGAGAAGGTGGCGACGATCTGGAGCAGACCGTGCTGCGGTTTGCCGGGGCCATCGTCGGTGGCAATCCCCTGACCGGCGCCAGTGGCTCGATGCGCACGCACCATCTTCTCGACGTCTGCGCGCGCTCCCCGGTGATCCGCGCGCGATTCCTGGAGATGCTCGAGGAGGCGCAGCGGCGCCTGGCCGAGGCCGCTGCGAGCGGCCAGTCGGCAGGCACGGTGCGAGGCGACGTCAGCGCGGTCGCCATCGGCTCGATGCTGATCGCGCTGGCGATGGGCGTCATCCAGCTCTTCGAGCTGGGCGTGCCGGTGCCGGTGGTCGAGCTGCAGGCGGCGGTGCTGCGCATGCTGACCGCGTCGGCCCGTTGAGAGGACCATGGCAGAGCAGAAGCAGCAGGAACCGAAGAGCCTCGATGAGCTGTGCGATCGCATCGGCGAGGCCGACGCCGAGCCCGATGGCGATGAAGAACGCATAACCTTTCGCGCCGTGATCGACGTGGTGGGGCGCCGCTCGTTCGGGCCGCTTCTGCTGGTGTCGGGTCTTGGCGCATCGGCGCCGGTCATCGGCGACATTCCCGGCGTGCCGACGGCCACCGGGATCATGGTCGTCGTCATCGCCGCGCAGCTGCTGCTGGGGCGTCAATGCTTCTGGCTTCCCGAGTGGATGCTGAAGCGCTCGGTGACGCGCGAGAAGCTGTGCAAGGCGCTCGAATGGATGCGCCCGGTCGCTCGCTTCATCGACAGGCTCACACGGCCGCGGCTGCAGATGCTGACCCACGGGCCCGTCATCTACGTCATCGCGACGGTGTGCGTCGCCATTGCATTTGCGATGCCGGCGATGGAGCTGGTCCCCTTCAGCGCTCAGCTCGCGGGCGCCGCGCTGACGCTGTTCGGCGTCTCGATGATCGCGCACGACGGGCTGGTCGCGCTCTTCGCATTCGCGTTCACCGTGAGCACGTTTGCCGTGGTCGGCTACGGCCTGCTGACGTGAACGCGTGCAGCGCGGCAAAACGCGAAGACCATTGACCGGCCGTCTGCTGCAGACCTCTTCCTTCGCGGAGCGGCTTCCTCTTCAGGTCCGCGTCACGGTCTTACGGCTTCTCCGATGGAAGCGCCGTGCGCGCGGCGTTCAAGGCTGCGCCAGGGTGTAGACGTGCGTCCCGGCCTTGACCGGCACGCGCGCACCCAGGCCGCCGACGATGGCTCCGTCCTCCAGGCATAGCGGCACGCCATCCTCGTAGATCCCGGTGCCGGCCGGGAATGCGCCGTAGAGATCGACGGTGGTATCGCCGTCGGAGTCGGTCGCCAGGACGAGGTCCGATGCCGGGTCGAGCGCCGCGCGCGCAACATCGATCTGGACGGAGCGCAGGTTGGTCAACGTCACCTGCAGCTTGTTCTGGCTCGGAATCGCGGCCGGCGCCGACCAGCTTCGCGAGTATTCCTGGTAGGCGAGCGGCCCCGTGTTGCCGCCGGTCAGCGTGCCGGGCGCGCTGCTCTGCGGCGAGACGGCGGGGTCGGCCAGGCCGAAGCCGAAGCTGAATGCGTCGATCGTTCCCTTGGCCGATTTGCTGCCGCTGGTCGTCGGCTCGCCTTCCGCATCGCGCAGCGTCAGGCGCGAGACCCAGTAGGCGTGATCGTGCACGAGCGTCAGGTCGGCCCGGTCGGTCTCGGGCACGTAGCTGAACGTGACGTGCGCCGGGTTTTCGTCGATCAGCGCATCTCCCAGGAACGAGGCCGCCAGCGGATAGGCGTCATTGACGAAGAGCGTCAGGTGCTCGCCCGTGACGAACTCCTGATAGATGTAGCGATAGCCGAGACCGTCCAGGCTCTGCGCCTCGCCGGAAGGATCGACGCCGCCGATATTCTGCTGGCGGGTGCTGGCCACCGGCACCAGCTCGTCGGTCTGCATCGCCATGTTGTAGAACGGGACGTTGCGCACGTTCTCGAGCCAGTGATTGGTCAGGGTCGAGTAGTCGTCGCCCTTGTCGGAGCTGATGCTGGCGCCGCCGGTTCCGTCCCAGATGCCGGCGGCCGGTGGGCCGACGATGCTCAGGGCCTTGCCGAACAGGTCCGGATACAGTGATGCAAGACGATAGGTGGCGTAGCCGCCCATCGAGTAGCCGGTCATCGCAGTGCGCGTGGCATCGACGTTGTAGTTGCGCAGGACGTCGTTCCACACCTCGAAGTGATCGTACTCGTTGCGCCCGACGTAGAAGCCGTCGGTGGCGCGCGAATTGGGCGTGACCACCAGGCTGCCGCGCACCTCCCCGAGCTGCTGAACGTAGTCGGTGCCGTTGTACTGCCAGTGGAACTGCGCCAGCGAGTGGTTCGCCCAGGTCAGTGGAACAGGAACGGAGGGCGAGTCGTTGCTCGGCACGTAGATGCTGTACGCCTGCAGCGGTCCGTAGAAATACACGCTGTCGTTGGCCGGGACGCTCGGGCCGGCGTTGCTGCGGCCTTCGGCGGGCGTGGTCACCAGGCGGCTGCCGAAGAGGCGCACGAGCGTGCCGCTGGCCGGGACGGTGCTCGAGCTCACCAGCGCCGACAGCTGGTCGAAGTTGACGGCACGTCCGTACTTGGCGAGCGACGGCGTGGTGCCGTTGACGCCGCGCAGATCGATTGCCTGCACCATGTCGCAGGGGCCGTCGAGGAAATGACAGATCTCGCCGGTTCTCCCTGCCTGCCCATTGGCGATGGCGAAGTGGTTGTTCAGGTCGAAGATCGCGCACGGGTTGGGCGCCGCCGTTCCCGCGCCGCCGGGCGTGGTGGCGGTGGCGCCGGAGCCGGGACGGATCCAGCCGTTGCTGGCGTTGCGCAGGCCCGTCATCACCACGTACTTCCAGGTCGTGCCCGTCGGGTTGTGCACCGAGCGCGGGATGAAAGTCGTCAGCTGATTGGCTTCCAGGTCCGCCGTCACGGCCAGCGGCGTGGTGGCGGCGACCGTTCCGTTGCTGTTGTAGCGCACGTGCTCGCCCGAGGTGCCGAAGAGATAGATCACCTCGTCGGTGCCCGCGACGCTGGCCCCGGGGTTGCGAGACAGCGTCGAGCTCCCCGTGTTGGCGCCGTCGCTGTTCCACGCGATGGCCACCATCGTCGTATCGTCGGCGAGCAGGGTGTTGAGCGTGACGCGATAGGCGACGTCCTCGGCGCCGGGGACGATGCGAAGCTCGACGAGGTCGGCCGCGTTGCTGCCGTAGCGCGCCGCGTCGGTCGGGTAGTCGATGTCGCCGGAGTTCGGCACCGCGGAATCCGGCGTCCCCGTTCCGGTCGAGGGACTGGTGATGAAGCTGGTGGTGTAGGGGCTGCCGCTCGTTTCGGCGCCCCAGTCATCGTGCACGTAGTCCTGGTAGATGTACTCGCCCGCCACGTACGCCTCGTGTCCTGCGACCATCAGAGGCGCGGCCTGGAAGCGCGGATGACGATTCTGCAGCTGCGGCAGGTCCGGCGCGTCCTCATAAAGAACGGCCGGGCCTGGCGGCGGGCCCTCCTGGAGCACGAAGCCAGGCTCGCTGACGCTCGTGCACGTGGGCGTCTCCGCTTCGAACGTCGCCACCACGTTCCTCGCCGCGTCCATCGTCACTTCGCAGGCACCGCTGCCGGTGCATGCATCGCTCCAGCCGGTGAAGGTGAAACCGTCGCCGGGCGTGGCGGCAAGGGCCACGACGGTATCCTGCGCGTAGTCCTCGATGCAGTCGGCACCGCAGTCGATGCCGGCAGGGTCGGAGGTGACGGTGCCGCTGCCCAGACGCGTCACGCTCAAACGGTGAAAGGGGATCGGCGCAAAGTTGGCCGTCGCGCTCTTGCTGCCGTCCATCACCAGAACGCATTCACCGTCGCCGGCGCAGTCGCCTTCCCATCCGGCGAACATGTAGCCGTCGCCGGGCTCGGCGGTCAGCGTGACTTCGCTCTGTGCATCGTAGCTCTCGCTGCAGTCGGCGCCGCAATCGATGCCGGCCGGCGAGGAGACGACGCTGCCGTCGCCGACCACGCTGGCGCTGAGCGTATACATCGGCACCGGGCAGCCCTCGCCGCTGGCATGCTGCACCGACCACTGCTCGGCGTCGTCGGCCTTGACGGTTCCGCCGGCGTCGCCGCCGAAGGCGACGCAATAGCTGGCGCCGCCGTTGACGGTGAGGGTGAAACCACCGCTGTCGCCGGGGTCAGGCGGAACGACGTCGATGTCGCCGCCGGCACCGCTCATGCCGAACTTGATCTGGAAGACGCCGCTCGGCGAGCGCGAGATGCTGGCCTTTCGCACCGCGCCGTCACCGGCGAACTTGAAGCCGTTGCCGGAGGCCTTCCATCCCGAGGCCGGAAGCTCGAAGACCTGGTTGCTGCTCTTTGCCCCGGCGGCGATGACTTCCAGCGTCGCGCCGCTGGTGGTCGGATCACCGGCGAGCGTGTCGGGAGATGCCATCTCCCTGGCCAAGCCGCGGATCGTGGCGCGCGCCGGCTCGCCGGCCGGAACCCGGATCTGAAGCTTGCGACCCAGGACGGTCTGAACCGGCTCCCCTGGCGGATAGGCTTGCGACGTGGCCGAGAAGAGCAGGACGGCTACGGCGGCGAGGCCGGCCCGGCGTACCAGATTCATGGTGTTCTCCTTTTCAGGCTCCAGGTTCCTCGCAGCGCCGCTCCCGCACGCTCTCGCTCCTGCCCGGCGGCGGGATGCGCGTCACCACCTCCACGCCGTACTCGTGCGCGCGCTCCAGCAGCAGCGCCGAGGCGCGTTCGGCCATGGCGGCAATGGTCAGCGAGGGATTGACGCACAGCGACGTCGGCACGGCGGCGGCGTCGGTAACGAAGATGCCGGGATGGCCACGCAGCTCGTGCCGGTCGTCGCACGCCGACGTGGCCGGATCGTCGCCGATGCGGCACGAAGACAGCGGATGCGCGCTTTGGACGTTGGGGATCGCCTTCCACAGCAGGTGCTTTCCCAGGCCGTCCTTCTCGATGATCTCGCGCACCGCCTCGTCGGACGTATCGAAGCCGAGCTGCGTCTGCGGCGACGTCGCATAGGTGAGCTGACCGAGCGCGGCGGCGGGCGCGATGCGCACGAAGTTGCCCGTGGGCGGCGGCGCGCCGAAGACGCCTTCGTTGTCGTCCTCGGTCATCGCCAGCACCGTCAGCCACGAGCGCCAGCGCGAGGTCAGGTCCTTCTTGTCGACGCCGAACCAGACCGCGGCGCCTTCGACCTCGTCCTCCGACAGGATGTTGGTGATGGTGGGGAAGTAGATCTGCTGCAGCGAGAAGCGCGTGAACTCCGGCCGCGCCTCGTCCAGGTAGTCGTAGCTGACGGTGCCGATCGGACGGCCGATGGGAAAGGCATCGTAGGCCACGCCCGGCTCGCGCTGCAGGCGCAGAAGCTGCCCGATCTTGCTCTCGTCCATCATGCCGAGCGTGACGCGGTCGCCGTTGGGCGAGAAGTGGCGGCCCACCGCCGGCGGCATCGCGCCGAGGAACTGCTCGGAGCGCTGCAGGATGACCGGCGTCCCCATCGCTCCGCCCGCCATCACGACGATTCTGGCCTCGATGGTGCCGCCGTCGACGATCACGCGGTAGTCATCGGGGTCGAGCACGGAGTAGTGCACGGCGTACCGGTATCCGGACGTGCTCGCGGGCGCGATGGCCTGCACCTCGTGCAGTGCACGCACCTCGGCGCCGCAAGCCTCGGCGCCGGGAATGTAGTTGAGCAGCATCGAGCGCTTGGCGTCGAAGCGGCAGCCGTTGAGCATGAAGTTGCACGCCGTGCATTCTTCGAGATCGACGGCCAAGGGCACCGTGTTGCAGGTGTGGCCGGCGCGGTCGCACGCCGCGGCCCACAGGCCGCCGGCGTAGGAGACGTCGCTCCACCGCTGGCGCTGCACCGGAAGCGCGCGTTCGACGCGCGAGTACCAGCGGTCCATCGTGCGCCGGTTGAGCGCGGCAGGCCACAGCCGCTGCCCCGACGTTCCACGACGCTCGAAGATGAAGCTCGGCGCGCGCAGCGAGGCGGCGAAGTAGATGACGCTGGAGCCGCCCACGCAGTTGCCGACCGTGACGTCGCAACCATCGCCGCGGATGTAGTCGACGATGCGCGTGTACGTCCCGATCTGCAGGTCGTGCGTGAAGTCCTGCGAGGAAAGGCGCGGCCCGCGCTCGAGCATGACCACGCGTGCGCCTCCTGCAGCCAGGTAATAGGCGGGAATGGATCCGCCAAAGCCGGTACCGACGACGACGACGTCCGTAGTCTCGGTTGCCATCATTCGCCTCGCGGCCACGTGTGGAGGATTGGCGTGTTCACTTCCTGGCCCTGATCCCCTTTTTTTCCATTACCAGGGGTTGCCGCGCTTGCCCGTGCGCGGATGCGGTCTGGCCAGCGCGCGCCGGTACGAACTGTCGGGGAAGCGCCACAGATCGTCGTCATCCGGAGACGGGAACCCGAGCGCGGCCATGCCCGGATGTCCGCCGCGGACGGCGTCGGCCAGATGCAGGTGGCCGGCGGTGTGGTAGGCCAGGTACATCAGCGCAGCCACGGCGAAGAAGGCGAGCTGGTCGGGATCGTTTCCGTCCAGCAGCTGGACCAGGAATGCGGTCCGCTGCTCGAAATTCAGCGACACCATCGGCGGCACGGTGGGATCGAGCACGATCGCATTGGCGAGCGCGTAGCCGCTGGCGCGCGCGTTGATGCCGGCGACGATGGCCGGAACGGTCGCGGCCACGCCGGCCGGAGGGAAATTCAAAAGATCGACGGCGCCGGCCTGCACGGCTCCCGGGCCTGCAGCGGCGCCTGCGATGGCGCGATCGCCGGGATGGCGCTTCTCGCCGGGAATGAGCGTATCGGCGAACGCTTCGAGCGTCGGCACGATGGCGGGGTCGTCGGGCGCGGCCTGCGCGAACGCGGCCGGCGGCCGCACCGGCCATGCGGCCGCCTTCCATGCCACGGCCGCCGCAGCCACCGCCTTCAGGAGCTGGCGCCGCGTCAGGTTCATCGTCGCGCCCGCTTCGCCCGCAGTCTCACGTCATCGCAAGGCGGCATCATTCGCACCCCGATACGACGTGCGAGTCGCAGCAGCTGTCGCCCGCACCGACGGTGGCGCTGCCGCCTTCGGGCGCGCGGCAGCGAGTGGGCTTGCGGCGGATCACGCAGCGCGCCTCCTCGCCTTCGCGCGCGACATGGCAGACGGTGGCGTGGTCGCCGCGGCCGCAAGTGGAATTGCGCGCACAGTCGATGACCGATTGTTCGCATGCGGCAGCGAGCCGCCCTGCGGCCACCTCGGCGGCCGTGAACTCGGAGACGCAGCGCATGTGCTCGCGCCGGCTTGCCGCCTCGTCGCATGGACAGGCTTCCTCGGCGCCGGCGCGCGCGGCCGCAACGGCCGGATCGTCGCTGCAGTCGCCTTCTTCGCCCGCGCAGCTCGGATCGCCGTAGCCGAGCAGGAACGTGGATCCGCCGCCGCCGCTTCCGCCTTCGCCGTAGGTGCGGATCACCTCGGCCATCTCCGGATCGACCGCTTCGACGAGGGCCGCAACGGGTTCCGGTTCGGCCGGCTGGCCCTGAATGGCGAAGTTGCGAAGGCGCGCGCCGCCCGTGCCGTTGCGCTTGTTGAACCAGTAGCTTCCGTCCCACTGCACCAGCGGCACGTCGCCGGTCTGCGCCTGAATGCGCCAGTGGTCCTGCTGCCAGTAGCGGCACTTGGGAATGGCGATGGCGAAGCGTGCGGGCTCGGCGGCAAGGAACCGCACGGCGCCGCCGTTCTCGACCGTGATGTCGCGCTTTTCGTACTCGACGCACAGCGGGTCGTCGGTGCACTGGTCGATCGGCGGCACCTCGTGCTCGTCGAAATGACGGATGACGCACAGGCTCTCGAAGGGCGGCTCCACGAACGGAGCCGTCGGCGACGTCTGGCTGCCGGCGCTCGTGGCGGACGCGAGCAGGCAAGCCAGCACGAACGTGCGGAATGGCTTCATGGCGAAAACCCTCCGGGATTTGTCCGAGAGTCTGGAACGGGTCCGAGGAGACAGCCACACGGGTCGGGTGTACCCGCAGGCGGTTTTCCCCGTATGCGGGGGCCGATGCCGCGGGACGAGCGAAGACCGGCGCGCGCTACAGCACGACGATGTCGCTCCCGACGCCGCTCAGACGGATGCTGCGATACGTGCAGCTGCCGGGCAGGCGCTGGAACAGGCTGTTCGCGATCAGCCACACGCGCACGATGCGCGAAGGCGCATCACCGATGTATCGCCGGTAGTCCTCGTGCACATTGCGGCTTTCGGCGAGCCACTGCCCGAGACCGATGGGTCCGCTGCGCACGACGATGTGGAACTCGCGATCCTTCCAGCCGTCCAGCGGGCACCAGTAGCCCATGTCGAAGGGAAGTCGGTTGCTCCAGTAGTAGGTGATGTCGCGTCCGTCGCTGAACTCGACGGCGATGCTCATGTAGTCGTGCGACACCACCGCATCCTCGGCGAACTGCGACGGCAGCGCATCGACCTTCCATTCCCACGAAAGGCGCGTCTGCGGCGTCAGGTCCACCGGCGTCTCGGTCTGCAGGATGCCGACGTTGCCGTTGGTGGTGCACGTGATGCAGCCATCCTGTTGCCGATAGATGTCCGACTGTCCAAGGAACCACAGGTAGTGCCAGCTCGGCGGCGGCGCAGGAGGCGAGGCCAGGCGCTGCGCCTCGGCGGCGATCTCCGCGGCCGCCGCGCCGCCGTCTCCAGCGTCGCGCAGCAGCGCCTGCAGCCCCGCAGCGGCGCTGTGCTTCCACACGATCGCGACCACGGTCAGGCCGCCGTCCACCCTGGCGTACGCGCGGATGTCGCTGCCGACTCGACCGTACCGGTCGCCCCACTGACCCGGGAAATAGCTGGCAACGTACAGGCGCCCCGCCTGCGCGGCCGCAAAGGAATTGCTGGCTCGCGTGCCGTTGAAGATCTCGCCGTTCTCGCCGACGCGCGCCCAGAGCTGGAATTGCGGCGGCACCCAGATGTCCAAAGCCCGCGAGAGGTAGGTTCGGCCGCACCCGAAAAGCGTCACTTCCTGCCCCGCGGCAAGATCGATCCGTGTGTCCGTCCACGGCGGGCGCTGCGACGGAATCTCGAGGACGGCATGCCGCGCGATCGCATCGTTCGACAGTAGACGCGCGAACGCCGTTCGGAACGCCGCGCGATCCGGCTCGGGCGCAAGGCCGCGGCCGCGAACGGTACGCCATCGCTGCGCTGCTCCCCGAAGCTCTTCCATTCGCCCCATCGCTCGCTCCTGCCGGCGGAATCCGTGCGGCCTATAGTGCGGGTGGGCCCGTCACGGCAAACGTCGCCGGCGCGGCGGGAGGATTGCCTGCACGCGCTTCCACCCATAGTCTCGGCGAATGCAGCTCTCGCCGCTGCGCATCTTTGCGACATTCCGCTTCAGCGACTGGACCGACCAGACACAGGATAACCGATGAGCGAGACGTCCCCCGAAACGACGCAGACCGAAACGCCTCACAAGCCGGTTCCGCCGCACACTCCGCTTCGCGAGTACTATGAAGCCGATGAGAAGCGGCATCCGTACGTCATCGACCTCTTCAACCGCACGGCCAGGTACTACAACACCATCGAGGGCATCTTCTTCAACGGCGGCCTGCTTTATCGCCGGCTTTCGCTGCAGATGAACGGCCTGCGGCCCGGCATGAAGGTGCTCGACGTCGCCATCGGCACTGCCGCCGTGGCGCGCGGCGCCACCAGGATCGTCGGCCCCACCGGGCAGGTGATCGGCTGCGACCCCAGCCCCGGCATGATCAAGGAGGCGCGCAAGCACTTCCACGGCCCGATCAGCCGCGGCATCGCCGAGCAGCTTCCGTTCGCCGACGACACCTTCGACTTCGTCACGATGGGCATCGCGCTGCGGCACGTCGCCGACCTGTCGGCCGCGTTCAGCGAATACTTTCGCGTGCTCAAGCCCGGCGGCACCTGCTGGATCCTCGAGAGCCACGTGCCCGAATCCAGGATCGGGCACGACATCACCAAGTTCGTCTGGGCCAAGGTCATTCCCGGGATGACGCTGCTGTACACGGGCAGTCATGACGCCAAGCTGCTCATGGACTTCTACTGGGACACCGTCGAGAAGTGCCTGCCGCCCGAGCAGATCGTGCAGGTGATGCGCGACGTCGGTTTCGACGCGCGCTACAAGGTCGTCGTGCCGGGCGCGTTCTGCGAGTACATCGGAAAGAAGCCGGCGGCGCCGCCGGCATCCTGAGCGGGCGCGCGCGAGACGTCGCGGCGGTCGGGTGCGGCCGCTGCGGTATCGAGCCGGCGGAGGTTCAGCTCGCAGCGGCCGCGTCGCGCTCGCTCGTCGCCTTGCTCCGCGTCGCCGCCTTCCACTCCAGGATCCGCCGGCCGACGTCGCTGCCCTCGGGCGGAAGAAGACGTCGCCAGATGCGATCGGCCCAGCCGTCCTCGTAGTACCGGAATCGCACCTTGCGGTGGACGTATTCGCCGGCTGCCAGCGCGAACGTCAGGACGTAGCAGCCGAAGCCGGTGTAGAACGCCCAAGTGCCCGTCGGCGCCGCAACCGCCAGCCACGCATAGATGACGACATTGGCGCAGAAGAACGTGCACCACACGATCGTGACCTTGCGCGTGTAGGGCACGAGAAAGTCCGGGAAGATTCCGCCGTGCGCGCGGCGCGCGAGCTGCTCGACCAGGCTGGGACCGTCGAGCAGCGAGGAGCCGAACACGTACAGAAGCCAGACGTGCGTGAACACCGGCAGCAGCTTGAGCGCCAGCGGATCGTTGAATGCCACCGCCGCCACGGCCAGAACCGCCAGAACGCCGAATCGACGCAGCACCAGCGGAAGCAGATCGCGGCTGCGTACGGCCGCGGCCGCCACGACGGCGACGACCACGCCGACCACCAGAGTCGCCACCGCGCGCGGGCTTGCCTGTCGCAGCGCCGCCCACATCAGCAGCGGATACACGACGAGCAGCGCGGCGACGGCGGCCTTGGTCATGTCCTGGCGAGCTTGCCCGTCGGCGTCAGTGGAAGCGAGGCCACCACGTCGAACTTGCGCGGGACCATGTAGGCTGCCAGCCGCTCGCGGCACCATGCCGTCAGATCTCGCGCGGCCGGCGGCTGCGCGCCGGGCGCCAGCACGATCTCGGCCGCGGGCAGCTCGCCGAGGTGCGGATGAACGGTGGCGAAGACGCGGCTGCGCTCAATGGCGGGATGCGCGTCCAGAACGGCTTCGACTTCCTCGCAGAAGAACTTCATGCCGGCCATGTTGATGCGCGCGGCGCGACGCCCCACCAGATGAAGATCGCCGTCGGCGTCGAACCAGCCCTGATCGCCGGTGCGGAAGCCATCGGGCTCGAGGATCTGCGTGGAGGGGATCCAGGGGTCGAGGTAGGCGTCGAGCATGCCGGGGCCGCGGATGCAGATCTCGCCGCTGGTCTCGGGGCTGTCGCCCCGCGCGCGCGAGCCGTCCTCGCCTCGCAGCCAGATCTCGTAGTCGGGCTGCGGGCGGCCGAGCGCTTCGGGCTTGGTGGCGGCGCTCGCCGTGTTCATCACTGGCAGACCCGCTTCCATGATGCCGAGTGCCTGGACGATCGGCCGTCCGTAACGCCGCGCGAACGTCTCGGCAACGTCGCCGCGAAGCCCCTCGGCGGTGGAGATGATGAGGCGCATGCTGTCCAGGCGCCGCTGCGAGGCATCCTTGGCCAGCAGCTTCATGTGATACGGCGAGGCGTACAGCACCGTGGCCTGCTCGCGCTCGGCCAGCTCGAGGACCGCCGGCGCCAGCGAGCTCGGCGGCAGCAGGATGGTGGCGCCGTAGCGGAGGTACAGCAGGATCGAGACGACGAAGTGGTGCGCCATCGGCAGCAGCCACAGCACGCGATCCTCGGGCGCGATCGCCAGTCCCTTGTTGGCCGCGGCGAGCCGCTCGTGGATGCGCGCGTGGCCGATGACGACGCCCTTGCGCTCGCTGGTCGTGCCCGAAGTGAAGCGCAGATAGGCGGGGCCGAGGGCAGCGAACTGCGCTTCGGCGGGCAATGTCGACACGGACGTGCCGAGCAGCTGCAGGCGCGCCGCGCCGACGGACGGCGCGGGGTCATCCTCGGAGCGCCCCGTGAAATGGCCGGGGCAGGACTTGACGATGGAGCTGAGCGTCATCTCTTCGGCCAGCAGCGCGTGCAGATGCGCGCGCCGCGCCAGCTCGGCTACCGTGGCCGGTGGATGATCGTCGGCGACCGGCACCATGCAGGCGCCGGCGGCGAGAATGGCGAGCGCCGTCTCGATGAACTCGATGCCCTGCGGCGCGATCATCCCCACGCGCCAGGCGCGGCCGATGCCCGCCGCTTCGAGCTCCAGCGCCCGCGCGCGCACCGCCTCGATGAGCTCGCCGTAGGTGCGCGTGTCGACGTGGCCGCCGGGCGCCACCTGGACGAGCGCCCGGTTCTGCATGCGCGGCCGTGCCTGCTCGCAGATGGTCTCGAAGATGTTCATCGCTGAAGCCTCATCCTCCCTGATGCAACGTCGCGCAAGTTTTGCCGGCCGAGATCACCGAGCGGATGTCTTCGGGCGCAATATCGACGAGGGAGCGCAGATCACGCGCGGCCAGTGCGCACGCGACGCCCGCGGCCTCGCCCATGGCCATCGACGTTCCGATCACGCGCGTCGCTCCTGATGCCTCGTGGCTTGCCGAGGCGCAACGGCCCGCCATCGCCAGCACGTCGCTGTCTGCCGCCACCAGCGCGCCCAGCGGGATCGAGCACGGGCCGGCGCCGGCGCGGAAGGAAAGGCGATCGCTGCGCTCCCACAGCTCCACCGGCCACGTCGACAGGCAGGCCTCGTCCTGGCGGCGGCGGCCGGAGAGAACGTCGTCGAGCTCGAGCCGCTCGCGCCCCCGGACTCGCCGCGTCTCGCGAATGCCGGCGCGCGCAGGCTGCGCACCCATGACCGCATCGGCGAACGGCGGGCGCTCGCGCACGAGGTATTCCAGAATCGCACGCGCGGCCTCGCGTGCGTCGTGATTCATGCGCTCGAGCACCGAGGCATCCAGCGGATCGAAGCGCTGCGGGTCGGGCTTTGGCAGGTTGACCGTGACGAACACGCTCGCGCCAGCCGCCGACGATCGCGATCCCGAAACGCCGGCGACGCCGCGGCGAATCGTGATCGACGCTGCTGCCGGTGGCAATGCGCCGCGGCGTGCCGCGCGCGCGACCGCCGTGCCGGTGCGCGCGCCTTCCATCGCATCGAGGCCGTCGGCGCCGACCCCGTCGACGCGAAAGATGTACGAACAGTGCTGCAGCTCGAGCGGACCTGCCTGCTCGACCGCCGCGCCGGCCAGCGCGGCCACGGCCGCATCGCCGCTGCAGTCGACCACGGTGCGTGCAGCCACCGCATCGCCGTGCTGCACGTGCAGGCGCGACGGCTCGCGCGGCGTCGCGCCGAGCTCGACGGCGGTCAACGTCGAGCGGCAGCGAACGTCCACGCCGGCGCGCGAGCAGCTGTGAAGGGCGAGCTCGGCGAAGGCCATGGGATCGATGGCGAGATAGGCGGCCGTGCCGGCCCAGCCGATGCCGCCGGCGCGGCCGCTCCTCTCCAGCGCGCGGGCAAAGGCCTGCGGAATGCCGGGATGCGCGTGTACGGCCTCGCGCCGTGCCGACGGCAGGTACAGTCCGCAGATCGTGTGCACGAAGGCCTGCGAAACGTTGCCTCCGAGCACGTCCTCCCGCTCGAGCAGCACCGTTGCTGCCCCGCACGCCGACGCCGCCATCGCCGCCGCGATGCCGGCAGGCCCGCCGCCCACGACCGCAACGTCGAACATGTCGACGCCGCCCGCCATCAGCCGCGAAGATCGCTCAGGATCTGCTCGCGCATCAGCTCGAGCTCGCCCTCGTCGACGACGCCGCGCTGATGGACATGGATGACGTCGAGGCCGTCGCGCAGGCAGAACACCAGCGCGCTGCCAGGTGAGGTCGGCACGGACGGCACGTGAAACCCGTCCAGGATCTGCGCTCCGCAGAGCGACCTGGCTTCGGGCGCGAAGACGTCGGTGTAGGCGAAGAAGAACGAGGCAAGCTCGCCGCCGAAATTGCGACGCGCCATGTACGAGTACAACCGCGCCGGCGCGATGCGCGCGAAGTCCATCGCCGCCACGCCCGCCTCCACGAGCTTGCTGCGAATCGCCTCGAGCCGCTGCGCCTTGAGGACCTCGATCAGCGTCGTCAGATCTTCGGCCTGCTCGGGCGTGACCTGGAACCACAGCAGCGAGACGTGCGTGCGGAACACTTCGCCCTGTCCGCCTTTGGGTCGCATGTTGACGGGCAGCGGAACCACCCAGCTCGGCGGCAGCTTCCCGCGCCGCAGCGCCACGGCGCGATGGGCACGGACGGCGACCGCGAGATAGAAGAGCATCGGCGTCAGGAACCCTGCGATCTTCCTGCCGCGCTCGATCACGGCCCTCCCTTCGTCACCGTCCAGACGAAGCTGCCGGTAGCGAAGCTCCTGGCGCTGCCGTCGCAGAGGCCCGGCAAGCGAGGCCGGCGGGCGTGCGGCAAGGCCGTTCATGTAGGCCTGCCACTGTCCGGCCATCTTGCCGCGAACGCCCGCGCCTGCCGGCAGCGCCGCCACGGCGGGCGAGGACACACGCCCCTCGCCGCGATCGATCGCGATGACGCGCGACCGCTGTGCATCGGCCGAGCATGCCGAAAGATGCTCGACGAAGTGCTCGCTGCCCGAGCCATCGAAGAGCATGTGCAGCCAGGTCGCCGCGATGTCCGTTCCCGGATTCGCGCCCAGGCGCGGGACGATGTCGAAGCGCAGCAGGCGCCCGGCGCGCGCATCCATCCGGCTGTTCAGCCGCTGTGCGAAGACGTCGGGCAAAGAGCCCAGCACGGGCGCGCCGGCATGACTGCCGCGTGCCGGCTCGTGCGGCGCGTGCGTCTCCACCGCGATCGTCGAGGGCGCAGCCGGGCGGTCGAGCCTGTACTCGGGCGCGCCAAGCAGCCGGCGGCGCCGGATCGGCGCACGCAGGATCTCGTTGGCCGCAGCGACCTCGGCCAGAAGCCGGCGGCACGCAGTTTCGTCGAAGCCCGGGCCGAGTCGCAGCACGAGCTGGGAGAGGTGGCTCGCCCCGCCCGTGCGACGAACCTCGGCCTCGAAAGCGCGCAGGAAGCAGTCGGCGCCGGTCAGCGGAAGCGGTTCAGGCCTGCTCGAGCTCGCCATGCACGAGAGCAGCCAGGGTCTGGACGCTGGCCAGCGTCTCCTCGGTCAGCTTGCTCTCATCCACCCAGATGCCGGTGGATTCCTCGATGGCGAGCATGAGCTGGGTCAGAGAAAGCGAGTCCAGTCCGGCTTCGATGAGATTGGACTGGCGAGTGAAGCTCGCATCGACGGTCAGGATGTCGTTGCGAACGATGTCGAAGATGCGTTGTTCCAGCTCTTGCCGTGTCATTGCGTGTCTCGCGCGCCGTGCAGCGGGGATGTTTCACCCGAGGCGCGCGTGGCGTCAAACCGCCGACGAGCGCGTGCGATCGCTCGCGGCCGAAGCTTCCAGGGTGCGGCGCCGCTGCGAATTCGCAGCGCATGCTGCGTTGAGTCGCGCGCCCTGCCGCCATATACGGAGCGCGTGTCGCAGCGTACCATTCGTGATGTCGCCGTTCTCGGCGGCGGGCCCGCCGGAGCGAGCCTTGCCACCTACCTGGCGCGTGCCGGTGTCGCAGTCGTCCTGTTCCACAAGCCCAAGCGGCCACCCATCATCGTCGGCGAGTCGCTGGTGCCGGCCGTCGTTCCGTTCCTGCGCCGCCTCGGGCTCGAGCAGCAGGTGGCGGGGTTCAGCGTGTTCAAGCCGGGCGCGACCTTCACGCTGACGCTGGAGAAGGACCAGAGCTTCCGCTTCGACCAGGCCATCGGCGCCGAGGTCGACTACTCGTACAACACCCCGCGCGACCTGTTTGACGCCGCCATTCTCGAAGGCGCGCGCAAGGCCGGCGTCACGGTCATCGAGGGCACCGCCGCCGTCGAGCGAGACGGCAACGCCGATCGCGTCCGACTGTCCAACCGCAGCCTGGAGATGGCCGGCAACGCGTTTGCCGGACAGCCCGATTTCATCGTCGATGCCACCGGCCGCAGCCGCACCATCGGCAAGCTCCTCGGCATTCCCTTCGTCGAGGGCCCGCGAAAGGACGCGGCGCTGCACGCACACATGAAGGGCGTGCCGCTGGTGGTCGAGGGCAACGTGCACACCGACCGGCTGCTGCGCGGCTGGTGCTGGCGCATTCCGCTGCCGGGCCGTGTTTCCGTGGGCCTGGTCGTCAACGAGGAGCACCTTCGACGTTTCGGCGATTCGCCCGAAGACCAGTTCCACGGGACTCTGGCCGAGGAGCCGCTGCTCAAGCGCTGGAGCGAGGGCGCCGAGCGCGTCACGCCGGTCGTCAAGTACAACAACTACCAGCTGCGCTCGCTGCGCGGCGTCGGCGAGAACTGGGCGACCGTGGGCGACGCCTTCGGCTTCGTCGACCCCGTCTTCTCGAGCGGAATGCTGATCGGCTTGGACGGAGCCGACGCCCTGGCCAAGGCGCTGCTCAAGGGCACGCGCCGGGCGCTGGAGGCGTACGAGCGCCGCGTGCTCTACAACCTGACGGTGTGGCAGCGCCTCGTCGACTACTATTACAATGGCAGCCTGTTCACGCTGTTCCAGATCGGCGAGTACAAGTCCAAGCAGTTCAGCTGGGCACTCGTCAATCGGCACTTCGCTCGGCACATGCCGCGCGTCTTTACTGGAGAGGCGACGCGAAGCCGCTACAGCGTGGGAATGGTGGACTTCATGGTGAAGTACGGCGTCTACGGCCATGACATCAACGAGCTGAAGGTGCACTGAGAGCAGTGGCCGGCAAGCGCCAGCCAGGGCCGCTCTTCCACTCCGAGCCTCGCCAGGCCCGCTACGACGTGGTCGTGATCGGCAGCGGCATCGGCGGCCTGACGGCCGCGTCGCTGCTTGCCAAGGCCGGCCGCAGCGTTCTCGTCATCGAGCGGCACGATCGCGTCGGCGGCTACGCGCACGCATTCCGGCGCCGCAAGTACAGGTTCGATTCGGCCGTGCATCTGGTGGGAGGCTGCGGCAGCGCCGGCACCGGCGAGCCCGGGCTCGTGCAGCGCGTGCTCGCGGCCAGCGGCGTAGCGGACGAATGCGAGTTCCTGCGCGTCGATCCGTTCTACGAGGCCTGCTATCCCGACCTGCGCCTGCGCCTTCCGGCGGACACCGAAGGATTCGTCGCAGCGCATGCCGAGCTCTTTCCCGACCGTGTCGACGAGCTGAGGCGCATCATGCGCCTCATCGACCATGTCTACGACGAGACGCGACGGGCGGCCGAAAATACTTCCGCCTTCGATCTCCTGCATGCGTCCGATCGGTTCCCCTCGCTCGTGCGATATCATCGCGCCACGCTCGCGACCGTTCTGGAGACGACGATCGGCGAGCCGCGTCTGGCTGCGCTGCTGGCTACGACCTGGCCTTACGTAGGCCTGCCGCCGTCGCAGGTGTCGTTCCTGTACTGGGCCAACATGGTGGCGACGTACCTGCGCGAAGGGCCGTGGTACTGTCGCGGAACGTTCCAGAAATTCGCCGATGCGCTGGCCGAAGGCGTGCGCCGCTGCGGCGGCGAAGTGCTGCTGCGAAGCTCGGTGCGGCGCATCCTGACCGACGACGGCAGCGTCCGCGGCGTCGTGCTCGAGACGGGGCACCGCGTGCAGGCCGAGCGGGTCATCTCCAATGCCGATGCGCTGCAGACGGCCGAAGAGCTGGTGGGCGAGGCGAGATTTCCGCCGCGCTACATCCGTTCGCTGCGGCGCGCGCGGCCTTCGGTGTCCGCCTTCGTCGTCTACGCCGCCACCGACATGGACCTGGAGCGCGCCGGCGTGGCGCACGAAAGCTTCCAGTTTTCGAGCTGGGACCACGACGCGTCCTTTGCCAGCACCAGCGCAGGGCGGCCGAGCTGGATATCCATGACCGTGCCGACGATGGTGGACGCTTCACTGGCACCGTCCGGTCAGCACGCCATCGTGCTGACCACGCTGATGCCGTACGCGGCCGCGCGCGTCTGGCGCGAGGACAAGCCGCGCCACGTCGAGCGAATGCTGGCGCAGGCCGAGGTGCGCGTGCCGGGTCTGACCGCACACCTTCGGTTCGCCGAGGGCGGCACGCCGCGAACGATGGAGCGGTACACGCGCAATACGGCCGGAGCGATCTACGGATGGGAGCTGACGCCGCGTCAGGTCGGTCTCGGCCGTCTTCCCAACGTCACGCCGATCGACGGGCTGACGCTGGCCGGGCACTGGACGCGGCCGGGCGGCGGAATCTACGGCGTGGTGCTGTCGGGCGTCGAGGCCGCCTGCAGCGTCCTGGATCTGCCGGCGCCCGAGTCTTTGTGGCAGGCGGTCGGTGCCTGAAAAAGCCTCGGCCACCGGTCTTGCGCGCAACCATGATGCCTGCGAAAAAGGGTCGCCGGCCGCCGCACCGGTTCGGAGGGACGACGCGCGAAGCGTCAGCGGCGGCTGCGCAGAGGGGAATCCCATGAGTCGCATTGGACGAAAGCTTGCCTGCGGCGTGGTGGCCGTGCTGTTCGCGGTCGGCGGCGTCGCCCGCGCGGCCGATGACGATCTGTTTGAAGGGATCGACAAGGACTGGGCGAAGAAGGCGGCCGATGCCGGGCGCAAGGCCGCCAACAACACCAATGCCGATGCAGGCAAAAAGGTGGCGGAGTCGCCCGCCGCCGACAAGGCATCGACGAATGCCGACGCCGCAAGAAAACCTGCGGCCAGCAACGTCGATCCCAAGCCTGCCGACCCGGCCAGGCCGGGCGCCCCCGAGACGACCAGGCCGGCCGACGCCGCCAGGCCTGTCAGCGCCGAAACCAAGCAGCCGGCTGCGGCGCCCGCGACCACCAATGCCGATGCGGCCAGGAAGCCGGCGGCGACCACCAATGCCGATGCGGCCAGGACGCCGGCCGCGACCACCAATGTCGATGCGGCCAGGCAGCCCGCCGGATCCACCAGCGCCGACGCCGTCAAGAAAGCCAAGAAGCCGGGCGAGAAGAAGCGAAGATCCAAGAAGAACGGCAAGAAGGCGGCCGATGCCAGGAAGGCTGCGGACGCCAAGAAAGCGGAAGCCGCCAAGCCAGCGCCCAAGCCGGCTCCGGCCAAGAAGCCCTCCGCGACCAAGCCGGCCAGCAAAGCGCCCGCCACCGCCAGCAAGCCTGCGCCGGCCGGCGCCGTCCAGCTCTCCAGGCGCGCGTCGGTGGCGGCCAACGTTCTCGGCAAGGGCGAAATCCTCGACCAATGCCAGATCGAGACCGCGCTGCCGGCCGCAATTGCCGAGCGCAATCCGAACGTCTTCCTCACGGACAAGCCTTCGGCCAGCGGCATCATCCTGACGCTGAAGATCGTCGAGCTGCGTGCTGCCGGCGGCGGCATTCTGTCGGGTCCCAAAGGTCTGACAGTGGACGGTCGGCTGGTGGCCGGCGGCAAGCTCAAGGGCACGTTCGTCGCACGCGACGCCTCGATGGGCTCGGTCAGCAACTGCGGCATGCTCTCCAAGGTCGTCTTCGAGCTGGCCGAGGACATCGCGGGTTGGCTGGATCAGCCGGCGATGAACTCGCGCCTGGGCAGCACGCGCTAGCCGCCCCGAATGCATCTGACGGGCAGGGCAGCTCGCGCTGCCCTGCCTCATCCGGCCCTACGCTTCCGAGGGGCGCCCGCCACGCGGAGGTCTGGCTAATTGAACCGACCTCGTCTTTGATTCGAGTCACTTCTGCAGTGGAGGGGATCCGATGACGCTGCTGGCTCTCGCCTTTTTCGCATGCGCCGCATTGGTCCCGATGGCGGGCCCGGCGTCGGCTGCAATGATCGCGCGCTGGTCGTTCGATGAAGAATCGGGAACGACCGCGTTCAACACCGCGGGCGCCTTCCACGGGACGCTCGGCGGCGGCGCGATGTTCGTGCCGGAGCAGGGTATCGCCGGCGGTGCGGTATCGCTCGACATCGCCACCAACGGTTTCGTCACGATGGGCGATCACTACAACTTCACCGGCTTCGACACCTTCAGCTTCCAGGCCTGGGTCAAGACCACCATGACGACCGGCGGCGTGGTGCTGTCGCGTCACGTCGGCGGCTTCCACAACGGATACTTCATGTCCATCAACGATGTTGGAGACGGCGCAGGGGCGCCCGCCGGCTCCTTCCACTTCTACCAGACCAGCCCTCCGCAGCTCCATTCGGGCGTGCAGAACATCAACGATGGCGAGTGGCATCATCTGGTCGCCACGCGCAGCCAGGCCACGGGCCTGCGGCACTATGTCGACGGCGTCCGCGTCCCCGGTCCGGATTCCTCGACTGCCGCCACCAGCATCACCTCCAGCGTCGCGCCGTTCCTGGTCGGCGGCTATCAGAACGTCCAGACCCCGACCAGCCTCTACACGGGCCTCATCGATGAGGTCCGCATCTGGACCAACGTCCTGAGCGACGAAGAGGTGGCGTGGTTCTACGAGAACCCGACAGCCATCGCGCTGCCGCTGTGCGGCGACGCCAACGAGAGCTCCGACCTCAGCGCCACCGACGCGCTCTTCGCGCTGCGAGCAGCCGTCGGCACGTCGCAGTGCGCGCTGTGCGTGTGCGACGGCAACGACTCGGGATCGGTCACCGCGACCGACTCGCTGCTCATCCTGAAGAAGGCGGTGGGGCAGGCGGTCGAGCTGGGATGTCCTGAGTGTGCGGTGGCGGCCGGGTAGACTGTCAGAGACGGCCGAAGCGCGCGCAGTCACATGCGGTCGAGCGCCGCCCGTGACGCCCGCCGCGTCTTGAGCAGCGTCACCAGCGCGACGAAAGCTGCGATCAGCGCGAACCCTGCAACGTTCAGCGCCAGGCTCGGCGGAAAGATCAGGACGTAGCTGGCGTCCTTGACCAGGGCCGAGAAGCTGGAGACGCAGAAGGGCATCAGGAACAGCCGCAGGATCTGCCAACGGTCCAGCTTCATGGTGCCCGTGCTCGAAGTGCGTGTGCTGATGACGAGAGCGGCGCCGATGATCGCGCTCAGGCCGAGCGAGGTCAGCCACAGGCGCGGCCTGGCATCGAAATGATACGCGACGTTGACGACGTACCAGATGACGTAGCACCACAGGATGGTGCGGCCCGTCGTCAGCGAAGCCAGGTAGGCCGACATGTCGTCGCCAACTGGCAGCAAAACCTCCGGCGTGGCAAGTCGCGCCGGTGCCGGAACCCACAGTCGATCTAAGACAGCTGACCAGGTCGGGCGCACGTAGCGCTGGAAGAAAAAGGGCGGCCGATCGCTCGGCCGCCCTTCTTCCAGCAAGGCAGGTTGGACGCGCGCGTCAGTTGCGCTCGGGACAGTTCAGGTCGACCGGAAGACCGATGGCCTGACGCAGCACTCGCAGTGCATCGTTCGCCAGCACCGTTCCGCTGTCGTCGGTGTCGCACAGCCACAACGGACAGTCGGCGCCCGATCCGAGGGCGGCCTCCAGGACTCGCAGCGAGTCCGTTGCGGTGACCGAGCCGCTGCGGTTGGCGTCGCCGCACTGGAGCTGCACGCCCGTTCCCGCACAGTTGATCTCGCTGGCGAAGAGCTCCGGCTTCGGCTTGGCCGGAACTTCCTGCGCATCCGTCGCATTGGTGACGATGGCGTCGAAGTCACCCAGCTCGGGGTCGTCGCCCAACGGCAGGAACCGGCAGCGTACGATGTCGGCCGGCGTGCTGATGCCGACGCCGTGGATCATTGCACCGCGCAGCTTGGTGACGTCCTCGTCGTCGTTGTAGCTGGCCAGCGCGCCCGCCGGCAGCAGGTTGTCGCACTCGACGGTGTTGCCGGAGCCGGCGAAATCGCCGCCGGCGCCAGCGTAGCCGATCTGATAATCGAGCGAGGCGATCGAGCCGCCTTCGCCGAGGCGGAACGTCACTTCGCACACTCGTTGTTCGAGCGTCGTGGTGGTCGTGGATGTTTCGATGTCGCACTCGACGGCCGAGCTCACCGACGGGAGCGTCTCGAGCTGGACGCCGTCGACGTCGGTCGCCTCGACGACGACCACGTTGAAGTCGTCCTCGGAGACGGCGCCCGCCGGATCCTCGAGCGTGCACAGCGCGAGCTGATGCGGGCCTTCGAAGCCGGCCACGCTCGCGAAGCTGGCGTCCAGCCGCGAAGCCCCCGCATCTGCGCCGAAGGCTGCGATCGTGTTGTCGAGCGAATTTGCGCACGGCGGATCCTGGAACGTGCCGGCCAGATGGCCGACGGCGAGCTGGAGCGACCCGAGCTCGACCGCGTCGTCCAGGTACAGGTTCAGATGGCAGAGGCGCGCGTGCGCATCGCCGCCAAGAGCAAGGACGGCCAGTGCAGCCAGGCCAGTGGCTGCCCCCCAACGATGGAATTTCACGGGTATTCTCTCTCCTCCCTCTCCGACACGTGTGAGTCGACGAGGCTCGCGAACCCCGGCAGTATGCGCCGCACCAGGGCTGAAGTCACCTTCGTTTCTTCATGCAAAGAGGCAGTTCTGGCGCTGAAAAAGGGAACGTGACCTCACGGTGCGACGGGTGTGCGAGAGGTCGGGTGGGCCGCATCCACCGCTCGCGCTCCTTCCTTCACGACGGATCTGCCGCCGTCGTGTGCGCAATTGCTCGGTGGGAGGCGCAGTCCCCGCGATCGGGCTCAGCTGGCGAGGCCGCTCTTTCGGATGAGCGCCCGGATGTTCCTCGTCACCGCCTCGTCCATGCTTCCGCCGAACACTCCCACCGCCAGCTCGCTGCGCGCCGACACGCGCAGCTGCTCCTGTCCGGTCTCCGCATCGACGGCCGTCAGCACCGAGTCGACGTAGCCGGCGCCGGCTCCGCCGCCCACCAGATAGCGCGCTGCGCGGCTGCCGTACTGGATGTGAATGTCGACGGCGACGACAAGGGTTCGGCTGGCGCGGCCCTGGCGCGGCTCGATCAGCTCGAAGCGCCGGCTGAGCTCGCGATGCAGGAGGCGGCCGGCCATTCGCGCGAATTTTTCATTCAGCTCGTGCGCTCGCCGATGCCGCTCCACCGACTCGACGTGGACCGCCTCGATGGCGGCGCGGTCGTAGTACCCTTCTTCGTAAAGCGGCAGCTCGACGCGCACGTGCGGCACGCCGCACGCCGACAGCACCACCGCACAAAGGGCGGCCACTGCGAAACGACGAATCCGATAGGCGTTCACGTTCATCGCAAGCCTCTCCTGGCGCTACTTCTTCCTGCGCGCCTCTGCCAGCAGGTCGCCGAGCGTACCCATCGCGCCCGGCTGCTTGAGTGACGCCATCACGCGCTCCTCCTCGGCGCGGTCCTCGGCCTGCTGCGCTTCCTGCTTCTTCCTGGCCGTCTCCACCATCGACAGGCTCAGGCGTCGCTGCTCCGGATCGACCGACAGCACCGTCACCTCCACGCTCTGTCCCACCTCCAGCGCCTGGCGCGCGTGATTGAGGCGCCGCTCGGTGCTGATCTTCGAGATGTGCACGAGGCCTTCGATGCCTGGCTCGATCTCGACGAAGGCGCCGAACGTCTCGAGCCTGCGCACCGTGCCATGCACCGTCGCGCCGACCGGATAGCGGTCGGCCAGCGTGGTCCATGGATCGGCGGCCAGCGCCTTCAGCGACAGACCGATCTGTCGCCGGCCGCGATTGTCGGTGGTCTCGCCGACCTTGATGACCTGCACCTCCACGGTCTGACCGACCGAGAGCAGATCGCTGGCCCGCTCGACGCGCGCGTGGCTCATCTCGCTGATGTGGATCATCCCCTCCACGCCGCCGAGATCGACGAACGCGCCGAAGTCGCGCACCGAGGTGACGGTGCCCGTCAGGACCGCACCCACGCGAAGGCGCTCCCACGTTCTGGCCGCCGCTGCCGCAGCTTCCTCCTCGAGCAGATCGCGCCGCGAGACGACGACGTTGCGTCCACCCTGCTCGATCTTGGTGACACGGAAGGGGAAGCGGCGGCCGATGTACTGCGAGCCCGGCACGCGTTCGCCGCGTCCGGGCCGGTCGATCTGGGAGCCAGGGCAGAACGCGCGCGTCGAGCCGATCTGCACCTCGAAGCCGCCCTTGACCTCGCCCGTGACCAGACCTTCGATCGGCACCTGATGCTCGAAGGCCTGCTCGAGCTCGAAAGCCACGTTGGCACCGCCGCGTCCCATCACCCGCCGCAGCACCGGGGCGCCGGAGCGGCTGCCGTCATCGACGACCGTGGCTTCGATGACGTCGCCGACCTTGATCAGGATCTCGCCGGTGCTGCTGTCGCGGAACTCCGCTGCGTCGATGGTCGCCTCGGCCTTGTTGCCGATGGCGACGAAGACGTTGTCCTGGCTGATGGCGATGACCTTGCCGCGGACCTTGTCGCCGATGCCGATCCTGGCGGCCGTGGCCTTGCTCTCGCTGGCGGCGAACAGGGTGGCGAAATCTTCTTCCTCACCGGTCTGTGGGGATCTGTCGGAGGGATCGTTCGGAGCCATTGTCAGCCAAATTGCCTCTTATCCCAGCTTTCGCAATCCGCTCATCAGCGCGCGCAGGCGCGACAGGTCGGCAATCGCGTCGCGCGCCGTCTCCGACAGGAACGCGCCACCCATGTTGGCGATGATGAAGTGATTGCAGCCGGCCCGCGCCAGCGGCGCCGCCTGCTCGAGAATCTCGTCGGGGCTGCCCATGAAGAAGAGCCGCTCGAGAATGGCTGGGTTGAGCTGCGCCACCGCGCGATCGATCTGCTCGGGCGTGACGCGCGAGGGAACGAGGTCGAGAAAACCCATGAAGCCTTCACCCATCGGGTGCTCGATGCCGCACTCGCGCCAGATCTCCGGCGGCAGCCCGCACGCCATATAGGCGACGTACTTGTTGCGCAGCGCCTTCTGCAGCACGTGACTGCGGCTCCTGGCCATGGCGATGAGAAGGGTCTGGCCGGCGGTGAAACCTTCCATCGAGCGTCCGGCGGCTTTGGCGCCGTCGCGAATCAGCCCGAGGCGCCGCGCGTATTCGGCGCCGTCGATGCGCTGGCCGGGCAGCCAGCCGTCGCAGTAGCGCCCGCACATCCGAAGCATGCGCGGAAAGTGCGCGCCCATGAACAGGCGCGGCGGGCGGTCCTTGTAGAGCGGCAGGTCGAACACCGCGTCGCGAAGCTGCCAGTACTTGCCGTCGAACGTGACGGGTGCGCCGCGGCTGTTCCACAGCAGGTGGATGATCTTCAGCGCTTCCTCCAGCCGGGAGACGCGCTCGTCGCAGGGCAGGCCGTAGGGCTCCGTGTTCTCGCGCAGCCCGTTGCCGATGCCGAGAACGGCGCGGCCCCTGGAGATGTGGTCGAGGGTGACGAACGTCTGCGCCAGCGACATCGGATGGCGGCGGATGGGCTCGGTCACCGACGTGCCGATGAGCGGCTTGCGAAACTTCGTGGCCACCCAGGTCATGATCGGCACCGGATCGAAGAGCGCGTCCATCGAGTGCACGGTGCGGGCGGCCGGAACGACGTCGGGCTTCCACATCCACTTCGGCGCAAAGCCCATGAAGTGGTCCGGCACCCAGATCGCGCTGGCGCCGAGCGCACGGGCAACGGATACGCCGGCCTTGGTGATCCACAGCGGATACAGGCAGCCGTCCTGATAGCCGACAGTGACTTCTCCCATGCGCGGCAGCAGAGCGGAAAAAAGAGGCGGGTACAACGTTTGTTCGACGACGGCGGCGCTCGCTGGACACGGCCGCGCGCAACGGCCAAGCAGCGGCCATGGATGCACGACACATCGCAGACCGCCTCGAGATCCAGGACGTCCTCGTGCGCTACTGCAACGCCATCGATACCGGCAACTATGCGATGCTGGATGAGGTGTTCACGCCCGACGGAATCGCCGACTACACCGCCGCCGGCGGAATTCGCGGCACGCTGGCGGAGATCAAGGAGTGGCTGGACAAGGCGCTGGCGCCGTTCCCGGTGCGCCAGCATCTGGTGACGAACTTCCAGATCGAGATCGACGGCGACCGCGCCAGCACGCACTGCTACCTTTTCAATCCGCTCGGCTTCCCGCAGGGCGGAAGTCTGGAGATGCTGTTCTGCGGCGGCGGCTACCGCGATACGTTCGTGCGCACCGGCACGGGCTGGCGCATCGCCGAGCGCGTCATCTCGACCGCCTATCTCCACGGCAAGCTGCCGGGATAGACGGCCGAGCCGGCGTCGCTGCGGTCGGCACGCGCCATGCGCCGCCGGGCGGGAGACCTTCGTTTCCGTTTTTCATCGAGCGTTCTCCGGCGACGCGGCGGCTACGTCCTGCTCGGCCACGTCGTGACCGGCCATGCCCGCGCGCAGCGTGAAAAGAAACGTTGCCCCGTGGTCGGGCTCGCTTTCCGCCCAGATCCTGCCGCCGTGGCGCCGAACGATGCGATCGGCGATCGCCAAGCCCATCCCCTCGCCCTCGAACTCGGCCGGATGATGCAGCCGCTCGAAGGCGTGGAAGAGCCGGCGCGCGTACTGCATGTCGAAGCCCGGGCCATTGTCCTTGACGAAGAATGCGCCGTCGCGCTGACCGACCTCGATCACGCCGACGTCCCGGCCGCGTGTGAACTTCCAGGCATTGGCCAGCAGCTGCTGCAGCAGCGTGCGCGTCAGGCCTCCGTCGCAGTGCTCGCTCAAGCCTTCCGCGATACGCAGCTCGACCCGGCGCTCGGGCTCGCCGGCCTGCAGCTCCTCGCAGAGCTCGCGCGCGCAGCGCGACAGATCGAAGTTCGTGCGCTGCAGCGGCCGCCCCGATACGCGCGACAGCTCGAGCAGCGCATCGACCATGCGGTCCATCCGCAGCGTGGCCATGCGCACGCGGTCCAGGTGCTCGCGGTGGCCGGCGGAGAACGTGTCGCCGAACTCTTCTTCGAACATGCGCGTGAAGCCGTGGATGTGGCGAAGCGGCTGGCGCAGGTCGTGAGAGATTGCGCGCGTCACCGCCCGCTGATCCGTCAGGGCGCCCTCGAGCTCGGCCGTGCGCGCGCGCACCTTGGCTTCGAGCTCCTCGTTCAGTGCCCGGTTGCGCGCTTCCGCGGCGCGCAGGTGAAGGTTCTCGCGTACCGCCTGATCGAAGGAGCTGCGCGTATGGTAGGCGACGAAGAGCGACAGGAGCGAGGCCGCGAACGCATTGACGAGCGTTGGCACCGCCGGATCGCCCGGCACCGGAGCTCCGATCGTGGTCACGGACACGGCCAGCAGCGCGCCGCAGATCGCGACGATCAGCGCCTGTGCAGCCACGCCCCACGGCAGCACGGCCGCCGTCATCAGCACCAGGATGATGTGCAGCGACACGGTGACGCCGATGTCGCCGCGCAGCGTTCCGCCGATGGTGCCGAGCACGGCGATCCCGCTGCCGAGCAGGATCCCCCACACCAGCTGATGCCGTACGAAGCCGCGCCTGTGAGTGCCGGCGATGAACGCGGCCACGAACGCCACGGCCGTCCATCGAAGGATCGCGTAGCGGCCGGCCATCTCCAGGCTCGCCTTCGGGCGCATCACGATGAAGAGCAGGGCGATCCCCAGCGTGACCCACGCCAGAACGCGAAAACGGTTGGTCAGCGTGCGCCGGCGCTCGGCGGCGACGCTCTCTTCGATGTCCGTGATCGCTTCGGCCATGTGCTGCATCAGGTCAGCGTGAAGGGGTGGCTGCTCAGGGCAACGCCGACGCCGGAGACCGTGCCGATAGCACACAGGGCCGCCGACACGAGCCGCCACGAGCGGTCGTCGATGGCGGCGGCGGTCATCGCATGCGCGACGTAAAGGGCCGGCATCACGCGGCCGACGGCAGAGACGGCATGCCAGACGTGCGCGTCCAGGCACAGCACGACCGCCGTCAGGAACGTCAGCATCGCCAGCGGCAGGTCGTCTCGCTGCGGCAGGCCCGGCGTGCGCCAGGCACGAAATTGCGCTGCCGCCACCGGTCCGAGGAAACCGATCAGGAAGACGGCGGAAGAGACCACGTAGACGTCGACGTCGGCGAGCCTGGGCACGAGCGAAAGGGCGCCGGACAAGGGCAGGCTGATCATGCCGCTGCCGACTGAGAACGGCTGGTCGTCGAGACGGACGAACAGGAAGAGCTGCCACAGCGCCCAGGGCAGGAGGCTGGCCAGCGCGAGCCGCGCCTGACGCCACCGACCGTGCCACGCCAGCCAGGCGCACAGAGGAAGCACGAGCAGCACCGTGGTCTCGCGAGCCAGGGCAGCCAGCGCCAGCACTGCCGTCTGAGCCACGGTCAGGCGGCGTCCCTGGTGGTGCCAGAGCGTGAAGAAGGCGGTCGTCAGCGCCAGCGTCAGCGGCTCCGTGCACGCGTACAGCAGCCCGATCAGCGCGGCGGGATTGAGAACGACGGTGGCGGCGTGCACGCCGGGGCCCACGGCCAGCATGGCCAGCGACAGCGCGACCAGAAGGCAGGTCAGGTTGATGGCGAGGATCGCCTGCGGGAAGCGGCGCTCGTCGCCGGCACTGACGAGCCAGGTCAGGACCGGAAGCAGCATGCGCTGGCCGCGATAGGCGCGGTCCCCGCGCGGCCGTCCGCGCGGCGGCGTGATGTCGTCGCCACGCAGCAGCGCCGGGAGGTCTCGCGCCAGCTGGTAGTAGAGCATGCCGTCGTAGCCGCCGTCGCGGTAGAGCACGATGCCGGGCGGCAGGTCGTACTGCCGGCCGTACTCCTCGTGCATGTGCAGCAGGGCGCTCGGGTTGCCGCCGTAGGGACGCAGCGCCAGCGCGACCACAGCGATCAGGAACAGCGCCGTGCCCGCAAGAAGAATGGCGGCGCGGCGGCCGGACATGCGCCGTCGTTACACGAGAACCGAAACCGGGTCAGGCAACACTGCGCGACCGCGTTCCGGCATGTTGCCCCTTTTTCGCCACCCCTCTTGCTGCTGACACTCAGGTAAGCCTAGCTTTTGTCTCGGTACCCGTCTCCACGGGCGCCGAGCCTGCCGAACATCCCGGTCGGGCTGCGCGTGGAGCGGCCCAATCTTTCCGTCGCTTCGCCGGCTGGCCGGCGGCGAGGACCGAGGCCTTCGATGAAAACTGCTGCTTTTCCCATGGCGATCCTGCTGCTGGCCGCCGCTCCGCAAGCGTACGCCGGCGACCAGCTCGTGCCCGGACAGAAGCTGTCCATGCGATCGTCGGATACCGGCCACCAGCGCCTGGTCTGGATCGGCCGCGGCGGCCAGGTGACTCCGCCACCGGGCGCGGACGACCCGACCCTCGGCGGCGCCAGCCTCGGCATCGTCACCAGCAGCGGCGAGTCCGCCACCCTGGAGCTGCCGGCGGCGGGCTGGCGCCGCACGCGCACCGGCGGCTACAGCTATCGCGGCGCCGCACCCTCGGCGGTGCAAACGGCGCGAATCCGCGACGGCCGCCTGTCCCTGCGCGCAACCTCCACCGGAATCACGCTCGGCGAGCCGTCTCAGCAGTGGGTCGGCACGATCCTGACCGTCGGCGCGACGCGTTACTGCTCGCTCTTCGACAGCGGCATTCGTGCCGACGTTCCAGGCCGGTTCGACGCGCTGGACGCGCCGGCACCTCCGGCCTGTCCCATCGGCGGCACCGGCAGCGTGACTTGGCTGATCGAGGATGGCCCCGACGAGCAGTCGCAGACGCTGGCCGCGTTCTTCGCGGCCGCCGCCGGCGACACGATCGAATTCGGCGAGGGGGCCTTCGAATTCAGCACCACGCTCATCATGGCGCACAAGGAAGGCATCACCATTCGCGGCCAGGGCAGCGACAAGACCGTGCTCGATTTCATGACGAGCAACTCACCGGAAGGCATCTCGCTGTCGCACATGACGGGGATCACGATCGAGGATCTGACGATCATCGACACTCCCGGCTTCTCGCTGAAGGTCTCCGACTCCGACTACGTGGTGTTGCGCAACCTGCGCGCCATGTGGTCGAGCTCGGACTCCGACCCCAACGACGAGGTAGACGATCGTGGCGGCATGGATCCGAAGATGCCGTCCACCCTGGACGTCACCTGCGTCCACGAGCTGTCGTTTCCGACCAGCACCGGCACCTACACCGACAAGGACGGCGTGGTGCGCAACTACGTCACCGACAGCGGCAACGGCGGGTACGCGATCTACCCGGTGCTCTCGAACGACATCGTCCTCGACAATGTGGTGGCCCTTGGCGCCTCCGATGCAGGCATCTACGTCGGCCAGTCCAACGATGTCATCGTCAAGAACAGCGAGGCGCTGTTCAACGTGGCCGGTTACGAGATCGAGAATACCGATGATGCCGACATGTTCGACAACGTCGCCCACTGCAACACCGGCGGCTTCCTCGTCTTCGACCTGCCGGGCCTGAACCAGTACGGCGATCGGACGCGCGTCTTCAACAACTACTCCGGCTACAACAACACCGTCAATTTCGCGCCCGGCGGCGTGGTCACCGGCGTGCCGCAGGGCGTGGGCATGCTGCAGCTCGGCTACGACCGCGTCGAGATCTTCAACAACACCGTCGAGTTCAACCGCACCGTCGGCTTCGTGGCCGCCAGCCACGAGCTGCTCGACGGCAACATCAACAACGCCGACAAGCGCATGGATCTGTATCCGGAAGGGATCCACATCCACGACAACGTCTTCACCACCAACGGCACCAACCCGCAGCCGCCCGAGGAAGGCGTCATCATCTGCCAGCCCGGAACCGGCGGCGACACCGGCGTCCCGTGCGTGCCGACCGGCGTCAACGACGGCCACGATTCGCTCCTCAACGCGCTGATCCAGATCAAGGGCACGCTGGCCGCCGACGGCTACGGCCCCACCGGCGCGCACGTGGTCTGGGACGGCATGTACGACGAGGAGGCGTACGCGTGCGATCTGGCGCCGGAATTCGCATCGCTGGTCGACGAGCGCGGCAAGCCTCAGTACACCGGCGCGCACGTGCCGTCGTGCCGCTTCAACAAGTACAAGTTCGACGATCCCTCGCAGGCCTCCACACGGCGCCATCCCGAGTACTGGATGTGCGTGACCGACAGCGGCGACCCCGGCGGCAACACGTTCTCGCCCGACAGCCGCAAGTTCATGAACTTCGAGAACACGGATCCTACCGATCCGCCCATCGTCGACATCAACACGCACGACTGCCCGACGCTGTTCGGCGAGCAGCTCGCTCCGCTGTCGGCGGCCGTCGTCGAGGAGTACGTGCCCGGCGCGACCGGCGAGGATCCTCCGACGCAGGCGGAGATCGCCGCGATCTGCGCCGCCTACAGCGGCAACGAGATCAACCGCGAGGCGATCCAGCACAACTGCCAGTGGCTGTCGCAGTACAACCTGTTCGCCGATCCGACCGATCCGCGCAGCAATCCGAACGAGGGCGGCGTCCTCTTCGACCTGACCACGCCGCTCTTCTCGGACTATGCGGTCAAGTACCGCTTCGTCTTCCTGCCGCCGGGCCAGGCGGCGCAGTGGAACGAGGGAAGCGGGTCGGCTCCCAACGCGACGCTGGGCTTCCCGGTGGGAACGGTGATCGCCAAGACGTTCGCGTTCCGTGACGGCGCCGACGAGGAGGTCGTCGAGACACGCCTGCTCATGCATCGCAGCGGCCGCAACGGCACGTCGTTCTGGGAAGGCATGGCCTTCATCTGGGAGAAGGACGAGGCGGGCAATCGCACCGACGCGCGCCTGGCGGTGGGCGGCGGCACTGCATCGGTGTCGTGGAACTTCGAGGATCCGGATCCGGACGTGAGTGCGACGTACGTCGGCAGCACCAGCGGCTACTCCATCCCGCACGCCAACCAGTGCGGAAGCTGCCACATCAACGACGACCTGGAGCCGGGCGACGCACCGATCGGCCCGAAGGTGCGGCTGCTGAACCGGCCGATGAACTACGGCGCTGGCAACGTGAACCAGCTCCAGCACTGGAAGGACCTGGGGCTGCTGGCCGGCGCGCCGGAGCTGACCGTCGACGGCGACGGGATCGCGACCAACGTGCTTCGCGCTCCGCGCTTCAACGTGCCCGGGGATGCGTTCCTCATCCCGCCCAGCGAGCAGTCGCGGCTGGATCAGATGACGGCGCAGGAGATCGACAAGGAGATGCGAGCGCGCGCCTGGCTCGAGTCCAACTGCGCGCACTGCCACAACCGCGACGGCCTGGCGCAGAGCACCGGCGTGTTCCTCGACGTCTTCCGCAAGGTCGACCTCAACTTCGGAATCTGCAAGCGGCCAACCACGGCCGGCAGCTCCTCGGGCGGCAACCAGTTCGACATCGTTCCGGGAAGCGCGGCCACATCGATTCTGTCCTACCGTGCGCACTCGGTGATCCCCGGAACGCAGATGCCTCCGATCGCGCGCAGCGTGGCGCACGATGAGGCCCTCGCCGTGGTGGACGACTGGATCAACACCGTGATCGACGGTAGATACAGTGGATCAGGCTGTGAGCAGTAAAGCCTAGGCGTCCGCGCGATCGTCGTCGCTGCAGCGCGCGTGCGCGTCCGGTATTGCGGCGACGATCGCTCGTGGCCTATGCGCAGTGCCTGCATCCAAACCTGCTTCGGCCTTCTCTGCGCCGTTTTTCTCGCCTGCGCACCGGCGGCGGATCTCCAAGAGGCCGAAGATCTCCACGCGGCCGCGGCGCCCGAGCTGAGGACGGCGCGCGGCGACCTTTCGACGCACCAGTCCCGGCGCATTCTCGAGTCACTGGCGCGCCAGGCCGGCGTCAGCCAGATGCTTCTGCATCACGTCGCCGTCGAAGAGGCGTACACGGCAAGCCCGCTGGTGACGGGGAACAAGGTCACGCTCCTGCGCGACGGTGCCGCCACCTATCGCTCGATGGACGAGGCGATTCGCCAGGCGCGCCATCACATCAACCTGGAAGTCTACACGTTTGCCGACGACCAGGTCGGCCGCGAAGTGGCCGAGGCGCTGGTGGCGCGAATGCAGGCGGGCGTGCAGGTCAACATCATCTACGACAGCGTCGGCTGCCTCGCCACCAACCCCGAGTTCTTCGAGTATCTACGCAGGTGGGGAGCCAGGCTGGTGGAATTCAATCCCGTCTCGCCGGCGTCCGTGCGCAAGGAGTGGAAGGTCGACCACCGCGATCACCGAAAGCTGCTCATCGTCGACAATCGCATCGCCTTCACGGGCGGCCTCAACTTCGCCCGCGAGTACTCGGGCGGCTCCTTTCGCTCATCCGGCGGCTCGGGCGGCTCGGGCGGAGGCAGTTCCGCAAGCGGCGGGGCATCCAGCGGCGGCTCGCGCGGCGATGCGTGGCGCGACACGCACGTGCGCATCGAAGGGCCGGTCGTGGCCGAGTTCCAGAAGCTGTTTCGCGAGACGTGGGAGAAGCAGCACGGCCAGGCGATCGACTGGGGGCCGTATTTCGTCGAGGCGCCGCCGGCAGGCGACCAGATCGTGCGCGCGATCGGCTCGACGCCCGACCATGGCATCAGCGTCATCCACGCCACGTTCGTCTCCGCGATCCAGCGTGCAGAGAAGTCGGTGTACCTGACGCAGATGTACTTCGTGCCCGACAGCGAGCTGGTGCAGGAGGTGGTGGAGGCGGCTCGGCGCGGCGTCGACGTGCAGATCATCCTTCCCGCCGAAGGCTTCTGGATGACGCGGTATGCCGGCCGCTCGCACTACCGCGCCCTGCTCGAGGCGGGGGTCAAGATCCACGAGCGCGAGGGTCCGCTGCTGCACGCCAAAACGGCCGTCATTGACGGCGTCTGGTCCACCGTCGGCTCGACCAATCTCGACTATCGCAGCCTGGCCAAGAACGACGAGGTCAACGCCGTCATCCTCGGCGAGGACTTTGCGGCGCAGCTCGAAGCGATGTTTCGCGACGACGTGGCGGCATCGCGCCCCATCACGCTTGGTGACTGGAAGCGGCGCGGCCCGGCAACCAGGTTCAAGGAAGGAGCTGCCCGGATCTGGGAGCGTCTCCTGTAGAGCATGCCAAACGACCTAGTCGGCGGTGGCGTAGGCGTCGAACGGAAGCAGGCGTCCCGGATCGGCAAGCTCGTATCGTAGCTGCGTCCACATCGGCCCGGGACGGCTCTCGATCTGCTTCATGCCGAGGCGGTCGAGCACCTTCTGCGAAGCCACGTTGGGTTCATCGGTTGCCGCCCACACCTTGGGAGCGCGCGTGGTTCGCACGAGGTAGAGCAGGGCGGCCCGCGCAGCCTCGTACGCCAGGCCGCGGCCCCAGTATGGGCGAGCCAGACCGTAGAGGAGCTCAGGCTCTGCGCCATCTTCCCACGGACGGAAGCCGCAAAACCCGATGATGCCGTCGCCGCCCTGCGCGAGCGTCAGCGACCACTGCCCATACCGGTGCGCCGAGACGTCGGCAATGCTCGCCGCCACCGCCTGCTCGGCCGTCTCTCGTGGAATGACGATGTCGTCCCACAGGTAGCGGCGGACATCGGGCGCCGTCCACAAGGCATGAAGGCCGTCAATGTCCTCGCGGCTGTATGGACGCATCAGCAGCCTGCTCGTCTGCAGCGTGGCCAGCATCGCGGTCGTAGGTGAGCACGGTCGCGAGCGTGTGGTCAAGAGTCAAGACGGCATCTTCGGGGACGGCCGCCCGCCGACGGCCTCGGCACCGCGAATCCGGTCGATCATGCGCGCGGCGATGATCGCGTTGCCGTTGGGGCTGACGTGGGCGTCGTCGATGTAGATGTAATCCTGGCCGTCGAAAGCTCGCGTCAGGTCGGTCACATAATCCAGGCGACGCTCGGCGAGGATCGCCTGAATGAGTGGGTACACGGCCCGGAACTGCTCGGCGCCGACGATGCGATCCAGTCGAAGGTGGTCGATGCGCGGGCGGCCCAGGTAGGCATTGGGCTGGAGGAAGACGTACAGCCGCCCGCCGCGCGCCTCCACGACGTCGCGTGCAATGCGCCAGGTCTCGACGAGTGTTTCCGCTACCTGCCGGGCGCGAACGGGATCGTCGTGACAGCAGAAGTCGTCGCGGATGAACTTCTTCTCTCCGATGATGCGGCGCACGAACTCCACCGGCGGCGCGATGATGTCGGAGTAGACGAAGCCGAGGGCGGGCGTCTCGGTCAGCGCACGCCGCAGCTTGTTCTCCGCCATGTGCCCGTTGAGGCTGGTGGTCACGCCGTAGTTGCAGTGCGTCCAGACGTGGTTGAAGCCGTCGTAGAAGACGACGACCTGCGGCATCTGCCCCGTGTTGACCAGGCTCAGCAGCTGGTCGAGCTGCTGGCGCGAGGTGTGCCCGCTCTCGCCGTAGTTGGTGACGACGAACTCGTCGG